>JADGOO010000226.1 GCA_017882905.1 Acidimicrobiia bacterium
GCGGCCTGCCGATGGGGAGCCGATGGGTAGTGGACAACAACGAGTGGGTGCGCCGTTGTCGGCACCCGATGCCACGGAGACGTCCAGGGTGAGCGAGTCGGAACACAGTAAGCCCATCGACGTCGTGCCCGCACGCGACCGCCTCGACGTCGACACGGCCACCGACGACGGCATCACCGGCGATCTCTCGCCCGACGACGCGCCGCCTGTTCACCACGAGCTGCTCCCCGACGAGGAGACCCGGCGCGGTCGGCACCGCTCGAATGCCGGGCGCCAGGTCATCGAGTGGACCGTGCTCGTGGTCGCCGCACTCGTGATCGCGGTGCTGATCAAGACGTTCTTGTTCCAGCCCTTCTACATCCCGTCGGGCTCGATGGAGCCCACGCTGCACATCAACGACCGCATCTTCGTCAACAAGCTCTCGTACCACCTCCACGATGTGCACCGCGGCGACATCGTCGTGTTCGACACGCCGCCAGGCCAGGACAACAGCAAGGTGAAGGACTACGTGAAGCGCGTCATCGCGCTCCCGGGCGAGACGGTTGCGGGTCACAACGGCGCGGTGTTCATCAACGGCCATCGACTCGTCGAGCCATACGTCAACCCGCAATGCTCCGACGCGCTCGGCGGAAACCCGTTCGACGCGCGCCAGATCCCAGCCGGTTACGTGTGGGTGATGGGCGACAACCGCTGCAACTCTTCGGACTCGCGCGTGTTCGGGCCGATCAAGGAGAGCACGATCGTCGGCCGCGCGTTCTTCCGAATATGGCCGCTCAGTCGTCTGGCGTTGTTGTAGACCACTCCGCCACGGTGGCAACCAAGCGGTCGGGCCGATCGCAGTAGAGCGCGTCGATGTCCATCTGGAGCAGCGCGCGGATGTGGCGCACCTCCTGGGTGTCCCACGCGAACGCGCGTACGTCGAAGCGGTGGAACAGCGCGACGAGCCCGGCGGTCCATTCGCGGTGATGCAGGTTGATCGTGTCGATGCCGGCCTCGGCGAGGTCGCTCGCGTGGCGCTCCAGCTGCACGGGGATCCGGTCCTTGCGCGTGGAGTGCACGAGGCGAGCCGACGTGGTCGGCCGGATGGCGCGCAGCTGTTCGACGTCGGGCGTGCAGAGCCACAGCCGCGTGACGGCGCCGTGACGCTCGGCGATCTCGAGCATGGGCCCAACGACCTCGGGGTGCTTGGCGTCGACCGACAGCTCGTAGTCGGTTCCGAGCGCGTCGTAGAGGTCGATCAGGCGGGGGACACCCACCTCGGCGAGCCGAGCGGCAGGCGTCTCACGGACCCGGAGCCGGCGCAGGCCGCGCCCGACGGCGTCGTCGTGGACCAGCACGACCTCGCCGTCGCCGGCGATCCACGCATCGCTCTCCAGACCGGTGGCTCCGGCCTGGAGTCCGAGACGGAACGCCTCGAGCGAGTTCTCGGGCGCGTCGAGGCGCGCGCCTCGGTGGGCGAACGTGATCGGCGGGGCCATGTCGCGATGCTGCCGGGCCCGGCACCAGAGTCACAACTCGGCATTCGCGCCTCAAGCGCCCATAGGGGGTTGCCGACAGGAAAGGCACACCGCAGCACGCGGTATGCCGACCAGGGATGGAAAGAGTCGAGCCGTGACGACCATCAGGGCGAATTGTCCGAGCTGCGGGGACGTGCAGCTGAAGGCGACGGATCTCACCGTTCGCGTGTGCTCCGACGACGAGCGTGGCTCGTACACGTTCCGCTGCCCCGACTGCTGCATGCCGGTGGCCAAGGACGCGAGTCGACGCATCGTCGACCTGCTCGTCGGCTCCGGTGTGCGCATGCAGGTGTGGCGGCTGCCGGCCGAGCTGCACGAAGCCCACGACGGCCCCGCGCTGCTCCCCGACGACCTGCTCGATTTCCACCTGCTGCTCCAGACCGACGCCTGGTTCGACCACCTGGCCGAAGAGGTCCGGCGATCCATCAACACGGATGCGGCGTAGGCTCGCGGCGTGATCGTGCTCGCCATGACCGTCGCGCTCGTCGCTTGCCTGGCGATCGCCGCCGCAGTGGCCGGAGCCCGCACCGCGGCCGGTGACCTGCTGGCGACCCTCGCCGCGCTGCGGGGCGATCAGCGCCACGCGCTCGTCCTCGCACGCGTCGAGTCGACCCGCGCGGCCGGCCTGCGCCGCCCTTCCACCGACGCCTGAGCCCAGCTCGGCCCAGCGGTAACATCGCTTCGATGCCCAATCTCGGCGCCCCGGAGATCTTGGTGATCCTCCTGGTCGCGCTGATCTTCCTCGGGCCGCAACGCCTGCCGGAAGTGGGCCGTCAGATCGGCGGCGCGCTGCGCGAGCTGCGCAAGGTGCAGACCGACGTACGCAGCCAGCTCGATCAGGCGCTCCACTCCGACGAGGAGCCCACGCCCGCGCCGAAGGCGGAGGCGGAGGCGCCCGAGTCCGGTGGCCACGACGACACCGTGCCGCCGCCTCCGACGACCAGCTTCAGCTGATCCGCGGGAACAACCGTGCCGAAGATCAAGGTGGGTTCACGAGGCACGGGCGACGGCGGCCGCATGACGCTGATGGAGCACCTCACGGAGCTCCGCCGGCGCATCGTGATCTCGGTGGTGGCCGTCGGCCTGTTCGGCATAGTCGGGTTCGTGCTGTACCCGCACATCTTGTCGGTGCTCTCGGACCCCTACAAGACGGCCACCGCGCACCACATCGCCTCGTGCCGGCCGCACGGCTGCACCCTGATCACGACCGACGTGCTGCAGCCGTTCCTCGTGCGCCTGAAGCTGGCCTCGTACGTGGGCATCCTGCTCGCCTCGCCGGTGGTGCTGTGGCAGGTGTGGCGGTTCGTGACGCCCGGGCTGAGCCAGCGAGAGAAGCGCTACGCGGTCCCGTTCCTCGCCAGCTCGATCGTCCTGTTCGCCCTCGGCGCGGTGGTCGCGTGGATCACCCTGCCGAAGGCCCTCGACTTCCTCGTGGCCATCGGCGGCAACCTCGACGTGAAATCGACGGCGTCGTCGTACATCACGCTCGTCGGGCTGATGTTCCTCGCGTTCGGGCTCAGCTTCGAGTTCCCCGTGCTGCTCGTGTTCCTCTTGTTGGTCCGGGTCCTCAAGACGACCACCCTGCGCAAGTACCGTCGACATTCGATCGTCGGGATCGTGACCTTCGCAGCCGTCATCACGCCCAGCCAAGACCCCTACTCTTTGTTCCTCATGGCGATCCCCATGTACATCTTCTACGAGCTGTCGATCGTGATCGGGAGGATCCTCAAGCGATGAGCAGCCCTCGCCGCGTGCGCGGCCACCAACCGGTGGCCCGCCACAGCCGGCGCGACATCGTGATCGCCGTCTCCGGCTCTGCCGCAGTCGTCATCGCGACCGCGCTCCTCATCTGGCTCATGCGTCCCGGGCCGCAGTTCAGCGTCGGCACCGGCGGCCTGTTCCACCGTCAGCCGCGCGCGACGTGGCTCGTGGTGCTCGCGATCGCCGTCGCTGGTCTGGTTGTCTGGGCCGTGCTGCGACCGCACTCGCGTGTCGAGCGCCGCGGCTTGGTGCTCGGTGCCGGCGGAGCCGGCGTGCTCGTGGCGGCGATCCTCGGCGGCGTGTTCTGGCCGGGCGGCCTCGTGCATCACTACCCGTCGCAACCGACGGTGCCCCCCTCCACGGTGGGCCCCTCCACAGTGGCGCCCACCACCGCCGCGCACTCGTCCACGTCGGTCCCGGGTACGACAGGTGCCGTGACCAGCACGAGTGTTCCGACGGTCACCACTGCGGCCTCGACGACCACGGGCGGATGAACCGCCTCGAGGTGCGCGCCGCCTTCGAGTCGGCGCGTGCCTACGAGCTCGACGAGTTCCAACAGCGCGCCCTCGACGCGATCGATGCCGATCGCTCCGTCCTCGTGGCCGCGCCCACCGGGTCGGGCAAGACGGTCGTGGCCGAGTACGCGGTGGCCGTCGCGCTCGCCGAGCACGCCAAGGTCTTCTACACCACACCGCTGAAGGCGCTCTCGAACCAGAAGTACGGCGATTTCGTGCGCGCCCACGGCGCCGACCGGGTGGGTCTGCTCACCGGCGACAACTCGATCAACGCCGACGCGCCCGTGGTCGTGATGACCACCGAGGTGCTGCGCAACATGATCTACGCCCGCAGCGCGGCGCTCGACGGCCTCCGCTACGTCGTGCTCGACGAGGTGCACTACCTGCAGAACCCCTACCGCGGGGCGGTCTGGGAGGAAGTGATCATCCATCTCCCGGCGACGGTCGATCTCGTGTGCCTGTCGGCCACTGTGTCGAACGCCGAGGAGTTCGCCGAGTGGATCGGCACCGTGCGCGGCGCCACCGACGCGGTGATCGAAGAGCGCCGGCCCGTGGAGCTGCAGCACCTCTACGCCGTCGGCGATCGAGGTGCGGAGCGGCTCCATCTCCTGCCGACGTTCGTCGGCGACGATGCCGGTGTGCCGCGCCCCAACCCGGAGGCAGCCCGGCTCGACCGGCGCGCCACACCGTCGCGGTCCACGGCCCGGCGCCAGGGGAGTCGTCTCTTCACACCGCGCCGGTCCGATCTGGTGGAACGGCTCGAGGTCGAAGGGATGCTGCCCGCCATCTACTTCATCTTCAGTCGCGCCGCCTGCGACGACGCCGTGCGCCAATGCCTGCGCGAAGGGCTGCGCCTCACCGACTCCGCCGAACGACGCGAGCTCCGACGCATCGCCGACGCGCGCCTCGCCGCGCTCTCCGACGACGATCTCGACGCGCTGGGATACGACGAATGGCTCGCCGGCTTCGAGCAGGGCATCGCCGCGCACCACGCCGGCCTGGTGCCGCCGATGAAAGAAGCGGTCGAGCAGGCCTTCACGGCGGGGCTCGTGAAGGTGGTCTTCGCCACCGAGACGTTGTCCCTCGGCATCAACATGCCGGCCCGGTCGGTGGTGATCGAGAAGCTCTCGAAGTTCACCGGCGAGCACCACGAGCCCCTCACGCCGGGGGAGTACACACAGCTCGCCGGGCGCGCCGGACGCCGCGGCATCGATTCGATCGGCTACGCGATCGTCTGCTGGAACCCGTTCGTGCCGTTCGAGCAGGTCGCCGGCCTCGCTTCGCGGCGCACGTACGCGCTGCGCTCCAGCTTCCGGCCTACCTACAACATGGCCGTCAACCTCGTGCGGCGGTGCGAGCCCGAAGAAGCGCGCCATCTGCTCAACCTCTCGTTCGCCCAGTTCAACGCCGATCGCGACGTGGTCGGGCTCGAACGCCAGCTCGAACGGTCGCGGGATCAGCTGGCCCGCCAGCGCGGCGTCGCCGCCGACGGCGACGCAGCGGCCCTGCACGACTACCGCCGCCTGCTCGCCGAGGTCGACCTCGCCCGCCGCGATCGGGTCCAGCAGCGCACGAGTCGCATCGAACAGCTCCGACCCGGCGACGTGGTGCGGTTGCCGCGCAGCGGCTTCGCCGTCGTGCTGAAGCAAGATCGCGGGCGCGGGCCGCGCGTCATGGCCGTCACCGAGCAGCGCAAGGTGCTGCACCTCGACCCGCACGACTTTCGCGGCGCCGGTCCCCACCGGCTCGCCACGATCGACCTGCCCCGACCCTTCGCGCCCCGCAACGCCGGCTTCGTGCGCGAGGTCGTGGCCCGCCTGCGGGCCGAGCGCATCGACCGTGACGCCGTACCGGGTGGCGAGGACCGCCTCGACGCGCTCAACGAGGCGCTCGCCAACCACCCGCTTGCCACCGACCCTGGCCTGGCCGCCCGACTGCGCGCGGCCGCGGCGTGCGACCGCCTCGAACGCGAGGTCGCCCGGCTGGAACGGCGCGTCGCCGGCCGCAACGAGACACTGGCCCGCACCTTCGACCGTGTGCTCGCGCTCCTCGAGGCGTGGGGCTACGTGGAAGGCTGGACCCTCACACCGGCCGGCGCCATGCTCGCCAGCCTCTACACCGAGGGCGACCTGCTCCTCGCCGAAGCGCTCCGAGAAGGAGCGCTCGAGGGCCTCGACGCGGCGGAGGTCGCGGCCGTCGTGTCGTGCATCGCCTATGAGACTCGGGGCGCCGACTCCGACATGCCCACGGCGCCGCGCCGATGGCCGAGCCGGCTCACGAGCGCGCGAGCGCGAGCGCTCGATGCCATCTGGCGCGATCTGCAGATCGCCGAGCGCGACGCCCGCCTCACCGAGACCAAGCCGCCCGACCCCGGCTTCACCGCACTGATCCATGGCTGGGTGCAGGGCACCGAGCTCGCCGAGCTGCTCGACTCCGACGACATGACCGGCGGCGACTTCGTGCGCAACGTGAAGCAGGTCGTCGATCTGCTCCGCCAGGTGGGCCTCGTGGCCCCTGACCCGGCTGCCGCGGCCACGGCACGCGCCGCGGCCGACGCGTGCATGCGTGGGGTGATCCTCGCGTCCGCCCAGGTGGGCGTGTGAGCCGGATCCGTCCCGGCGAGCCCTGGGGCGAACCCGCCGCCGGGGATCCCGATCTCGAGGTGCACGGCGGCGACGCCGATCTCGCGGCCGCCGTCGCCGCCGCGCCCGGCGCCCGGATCCGGTTCGAGCCCGACGCGACGAGCGACATCGCCCGGGCGGTCGGGCTCGTCGCCGGGGCACCACCGCGTGGCGTCGAGCTGGCGATGGACGTGCTGCGACTCGACACCGGCGAGGTGGCGGTGAACATGATCGTCGTCGGTCGCGCGCCGGAGGCGCTGCGCCCGTGGCACCGCCCGCACGACCTCGGCGTCGAGGGCGGACCCGCGCTCAGCGTGGTGATCGCCGTCGGCCAGTACCACCATGGCGTCGACCTCGTACCCCGGGGCCATCCGGGCGACGGTCGCGCCGAGGTGCACACGTATCGCGTTCCACCCGGTCAGCGGGGCGCGCTGCGCGCCCGGCTGCCCACCGGAACGCACCTGCCCCATCCGGCGATCACCACGGCGAGCGTCCGCCGGGTCCGCCTCGCCGCCGGCCGCCCGGTCCCGGTCGAGGTCGACGGCGTCGCGGTGGGGCGGCGCCAGACCCTCGACGTGCAGGTCGAGGCGGGCGCGTACCGACTGGTCCTGTAGCGCCGCGTCGGCCCGGCTGGCGGTGCACCGGACACCTGGTGAAGTCCCTGAGCATCGCGTCGGATGGCGATGCGCGCCGGTACGATCGGCTCCCCATGATCTACGCGGTCGAGCAGTTCACCGCCGAGGAATCCGACATCCTCCGGCCGTACTTCACGAACCTCGACCGGCCGGTGTTCGCGCTCGTCAACCTGCCCGAGGTCGTCAAGGGCGCGCTGTTCGCGCGCTACTCGCGCTCCGACAAGAGTCTGCGGCGACTGTTCCTCGACGAGTTCGTCGGCGACCTCGACGTGAGCGGCGATCTCACCATCGATGCGAGCATCGGTCTGCACCGCGCCGAACAGCTCTACGACCGCGTGTTCCTCGAGTATGGCGACGATTCGGTAGCGCAGCTCGGTGGTGTGCACCTCGCGTGCGAGCAGGCGTCGAACCTGCTCACGAAGGTGCTCGAGTGGGGTCGCCTCATGGCGTACCTCGAGCAGTCGACGCGTTACATCCCGTACGACGGGCGGCTCAACAGTCGCTACCGGTACTACCGGCCGCCGTCGGTGTGCATGTCTCGCC
>JADGOO010000227.1 GCA_017882905.1 Acidimicrobiia bacterium
CAACGGCGCCGCCAACCGCGACCACCGCCAGTTCTGCGACGGCGACAGCTTCGACATCCACCGGGAGACCGGCCACCACCTCAGCTTCGGCTACGGCCTGCACTTCTGCCTGGGTGCCGCGCTCGCGCGTCTCGAGGGTCGTGTCGCGCTCGATGAGGTGCTGCGGCGCTGGACCGACTGGGACGTCGACTACGACCACGCCCTGCAGGCGCACACGTCGACCGCACGCGGCTGGGAGAAGCTGCCCGTCGTCACTGGGTGACGGCACCGCCCTGGGCGCGCGGCGCAACGGTCACCGACGGCAACGACATGCTCGTTCCACCGCGCAGCACGGCGTCGATCACCTCGACGAGGTGGTCGACATCGATCAACGAGCCGCTGATGTAGCCGCGCGACACCCACAGCGGCGCGACCTCCATGGCCAGCTCGGCGTCCCATCCGGTGGTGAACTCGGTGGCGGAGTCGCCCTCGCCGCCGCCGCAGTCGCCGACGACCAGGCGGGTGAAGCCGACGGCTGGATGCTCGGCGCGCCACGCTTCGACGAGCTTGTCGAGCGCGGCCTTGCTCACGATGTACGCGGCGAGGCCCGGCCACGGGGGCGTGAGCGAGGCGCTCACCGACGACATGTAGAGCGCGGTGCCCGACGATGCCGTGAGGTGCTCGAGTGCCGCGCTGGTGACCAGGGCGGCGCCAGTGACGTTCGTGTCGAACGCGCGCCGCCAGGTGTCGGCGCTGATGTCGGCGATGCGTGCGAGTGGGCCGATGCCGGTGGCGTACACGAGCGCGTCGACGCCGCCGAGACCGGCGGCGGCTTCGGCGATCGCGGCGCGGCACGACGCTTCGTCGGTCACGTCGCACTCGATCGCCAACGCGCCGCTTCCCGCTTCTTGGGCCGCGCCGTCGAGGCGGTCGCGCCGCCGAGCGAGCAGCGCGACGTGCGCGCCCCGTTGCGCGAGGCCGACGCCGATGCTGCGGCCGAGCCCGCTCGACGCACCAACCACGATCGTTCGCACCGTGCACCACCCTCTTCGCTACCCGGCCGTGGTCCGAGCGCCCCGACCGCCTCCGACAATGCCACGTCTCGCGAGACGAGCGAGTCGTTCTCGCGCTGCGAAGCCGTGCTATAAAGTGTACCGGGCGGTCGGTACACCACCGCACGCCACATCGTTCCGGGGGGATCGACATGCGTCTGCGGGCCCGTGCTCTGCTCGTCGTCAGTGTGCTGTTGGCCGTCCTGGCCGCCGCCTGCGGCAACTCCAAGTCGAACAACACGGCCGACACCACGGCGACGACCGGCAACACGCCGCAGACCACGGCGAGCGCGGCCGACCTCACGAAGAACGTGCCGCGGCCGGGTGTGAAGGGTGTGACCAGCACGGAGATCCACGTGGCGGTCATCACGTCGAAGACGAATCCGGTCGGCGGCAAGTACGCGCAGTACGTCGACGGCATCAACGCGTACTTCAAGCTCGTGAACGACAAGGGCGGTATCTACGGCCGCAAGCTGGTGGTCACCAAGCAGCGTGACGACATCATCGGCACGCAGAACTCGCAACAGGTGACCGCGAGCCTCTCTGACGACAACGCGTTCGCGACCTTCCTCGCGACGCTGCAGCTCACCGGTGCGGATGCCTTGGCGAAGGCCCACCAGCCGACGTTCATCTGGAACATCAACCCCGAGACGGCGAGCACCCCCACGTCCGACCACAGCAACATCTTCGGGCAGAACTCGGCAGTCTGTTTCAAGTGCCCGGGCCCGTACTGGGCGTGGCTGGCCACGAAGAGCAACTTCACGAAGGTCGGTATCCTCGGCTACGGCGTGTCGGCGCAGTCGAAGATCTGCGCGACTGGCACCCGCGACGCGTACAAGCAGTACGGCGGGGGCAAGATCGACGTCGCCTTCTACGACGACACGATCCCGTTCTCGGGTGACGTGTCCGCCGACGTCGCGAGGATGAAGAGCGCGGGGGTGCAGTTCGTCTCGACGTGCATGGACGCGAACGAGGTCGTGAAGCTCCAGAAGGAGATGAAGAAGCAGGGTCTCAACGCCGTGCAAGCGCTCCCGAACGCCTATGACCACGACTTCTTGAAGGCGAACGCCGACCTGTTCGAGGGCGCGTTCGTGTTGCCGCTGTACGTGCCGACGGAGGTGCAGCCGCGGTCGCCCGCGACCCAGGAGTACGTGGACCACATCAACGCGATCACGAGCGACCCCGTCGAGCTCACGCAGACGGGCTGGATCATGGCGAAGATGTTCGTCGACGGTCTGAAGGGCGCGGGGCCGGAGTTCACGCAGCAGAAGGTGATCGACTACCTCAACGCGCAGAAGGCGTACAGCGCGGACGGCATGATCATCCCGCTCGACTTCACCACCGCCCACATCGATCCGCAGTCGCATCCCGACGTGCGCGCCAAGGAGCAGTGCTACGTCGTGCTGCAGATCAAGAGCGGTGCGTTCGTTCCGGTCTACGCCACGGCCGGCAAGCCCTGGACGTGCCTCGACACGAGCAAACCGGCCGCCGCGCAGGCACCGGTGCAGCGCTCGTTCGCCCCGGGCGGCGTGGGCTGATCGATCGCGGGCTCCGCCCGCTCGGACACGTCGTTTCCGCGATTCGCGAATCGCATTATCCTGCGGCGCCATGGACGACCTCGGGACCTCCGCGCTCCGGCTCGAACGAGAAGGACCAGTGGCGTGGTGCATCATCGACCGGCCCGCGGCGCGCAACGCGCTCACGCCGGCGATGTACTACGGCGTGAAGCGGGCCGTGCGGCTCGTGAACTCCGACCCGGACCTCGCCGCGCTGATCATCACCGGTGTCGGCGATGTGTTCGCACCCGGTGGCGACCTCGGTGGGCGCTCCGAGCCGGGCGACGCCGTGCCGGCCTACGTCGGTGAAGACATCCTGCCGTTCCAGGCGATTCGCGAGAGTCGCGCACCCGTCGTGGCCGCCGTCAACGGCATCTGCCAAGCCGGCGGTCTGCTCATCGCCATGATGGCCGACATCGCCGTGGTCAGCGATCGCGCGACATTCCGCGTACCCGAGCTGCTGCGGGGCATTCCCGACGCGACCTACGGCGCGGCGCTTCCCGCGCATGTCGGTGTTGCGGTGGCGCGCGATCTGATCCTGTCGGCGCGCACGTTCGACGCGCACGAAGCGCAGCGCCTCGGCGTGATCTCGCGAGTGGTTCCCCACGACGAGCTGCGCACCGCCGCGCTCGAAGCCGCGCGCCAGATCATGCGCACTGCACCGGATGCGCGCGCCCACGTGAAGCGCATGCTCAACGAGCGGTACGGCTTCGTCGACATGCAGACGATGTTCGGGGCGCTGGCCACGTCCCCCGAGATGCGTGAAGGCATGGTCGCGTTCATGGAGAAGCGGCCACCGAGCTGGATCCCGCCCGACATGCCGTCGTGACCGCTCGGTCGGAGCAATCGCAGCGGGGCGCGCTAGTAGTCGATCACTCACAACTCAGGAGCACAGATGGAGATCAGCGGTAAGAAGGCAGTCGTCGTCGGCGGCGCGTCGGGCATGGCGAGAGCCGCGGCCGAGCTGCTGCACGCGCGCGGTGCGTCGATCGCGATCCTCGATCTGGCGAGCTCCGCCGGTGCCGAGGTGGCGGCCGGCCTCGACGGCACGTTCCACGCCGTCGATGTCACCGATTTCGAAGGCGCCGAACGTGCCTTGAACGAAGCGGTCGAAGCGCTGGGTGGCCTGCACATCGCGGTGAACACCGCGGGTGGTGGCGTGGTCATGCGCACGATCGGCAGGGACGGGCCTCACCCACTGGCCGACTTCCAGCGGGTCATCGACCTGAACCTCGTGGCCACCTTCAACCTGAACCGGCTGCAGGCGTGGAACATGTCGCGCAACGAACCCGAAGACGGCGAGCGAGGCGTGATCATCAACACCGCATCGATCGCGGCGTTCGAAGGTCAGATCGGACAGGTCGCGTACACCGCAGCGAAGGCCGGCATCGCGGGCATGGCGCTCACGATGGCGCGCGATCTCGGCACGGTCGGTGTGCGAGTGGTGGCCATCGCGCCGAGCCTGTTCAGCACCGGCATCACCAAGGGGATCCCCGACGACTTCGCGGCCGCGCTCACGAAAGACGCGGCGTTCCCGAAGCGCATGGGTCGCCCCGAGGAGTACGGGCGCATGGCCGTCTCGATCGTCGAGAACCCGATGCTCAACGGATCGTGCATCCGTCTCGACGGCGGTCAGCGCTTCGCGCCGAAGTAGCGAACGGCGCGCCGTCGAGCGCGGGTCACCGGTCGGCCGATCGTTCGGGCAGCGTCGGATGGTCGGTCGCGTAGAGACCGGCGACGAAGCCGTACGTGGTCTCGCCCGAGCGGGGGAGCTTGGCGAACTCCTGCGCGAGCACGAGCACCTGGGCCCAGAACTCTCGGGCGCGCGCTTCGGGGATGCGGGCGTGGCGCAGTGTGGCGCGCAGCTCGTCGGCCTGGTGGGCGGGCGCGGCTTCGGCGGCGGCCTTCGAAAGAGGGCTCACTCCCACGTGCGCGCTCGGGCTCGGCGTGTGGTCGCGTTCGCCCACGCGGAACAGGCGCGCTGTGCGGCCGTAGTACCGCTCGTCGATCGCGCGCACGCGCCGCGTGTGCACCACGCGCAGCATCCCGGCGTCGACGAGCACCTTCACGTGGTGCGCCACGGTGCTCTTCGGACGCCGCACGGCCGCGGCGAGCTCGCTCACCGTTGCGGCCCGCTCGAGCAAGAGATCGAGGATCGCCGCCCGCAGCGGACCGGCCAGAGCATGCAGCTGGGCCGGGCTCGCCACCTCGAGCTCGTCCGCAAGCGCGTAGTCGGGGATCTCGGTCGCATTCGACATGTCGCTATTGATCCATTATTCTCGATCAAACCGGAAACATGGATCGTAGCGCCTGCCGACCCGGTGCCGGCCGGACCCCAAACGCAGGACCCAAGGAGGAGCGCATGAACACCACCCTCGACGAGCACGGCCGCCCCGAACCGCCGTTCGACGGCGACGAGACCGCCACCCTGTTCGGCTTCCTCGAGTACCAGCGCGCGACGCTCGCCTGGAAGTGCGCCGGAGTCGACCGCGCCGCGCTCAACACGACGATCGCGGCCTCGTCGATGACCCTCGGCGGTCTGCTGAAGCACATGGCCCTCGTCGAGCAGAGCTGGTTCTCGCGATCGCTGTACGACCGCGACCGCTTGCCACCCTGGGACGCCATCGACTGGGATGCCGACCCCGACTGGGATTGGCACTCGGCGGCCGACGACACGCCCGAGCAGCTGCACGCGCTCTGGCACGCCGCCGTCGAGCGCTCCCGAGCGCTGGTCGCCGACGCGCTCGGGAGCGGGGGCCTCGACCAGCTGGCCCGCCGAACCTTCCCCGACGGTCAGGCGCCGAGCTTGCGCTGGATCGTCGTCCACATGATCGAGGAGTACGCACGCCACAACGGCCATGCCGACCTGCTGCGCGAGGCCGTCGACGGGGCCACGGGCGAGTAGCGCGAGGTCGTTACGATCTTGGCGCGTGGACACGCTCGCGCTCGTCGATCACACGCGGGAGCACCGCCCCGGGCCCGGCGCGCTCGACGCCATCGCGCGGGCGCTCACGATCCAGATCGAACGCGACTTCGCACCGGCATGGGGCGTGCGGCCGCGGCGCGTCACAGTCGGTGGACGCGGCGCCAAGCTGCACGTCTTCGACCATGCCCATCAGGCCACCGATTTCGGCTGGCACATCGTGGACGACCGC
>JADGOO010000228.1 GCA_017882905.1 Acidimicrobiia bacterium
GCCGAGCGCGACGACATCGCGGCGTACTTCGAGGACCGTTCGTTCACATACCGCGAGCTCGCGACCGAGTCGTCGCGGCGCGCGGCGCTGTGGGATCAGCTGCGTGATCGCAGCAAGCCACCGCACATCGGGGTGCTGCTCGACAACACGCCGGAGTACTTGTTCTGGCTCGGTGCCGCCGCGATCAGCCGCGCCGCGATCGTCGGCATCAACGCCACCTACCGCGGCGCGGAGCTCGCGCGCCTCATCGACCACTCCGAGTGCCAGGTGGTGGTCACCTCCGACACGTACGCCGGGCTGCTCGACGATGCGCCGAGCCGTGTCGGCGGCAAAGGGATCCTTGGCACCGACACCGTTCGCTATGGCGAGCTGCTCGCCGCAGCCGACGTCACCCACCCGTGGGAACCGGCGCACCCCGACGACCTGTTCTTGCTCATCTTCACGTCGGGCTCCACGGGCTTCCCGAAGGCCGTGCAGTGCACGCAAGGCCGCTTCACCGCGCAAGGCCGGGGCGGCGCTGCGATCGGCAAGCTCGAACCGGGCAAGGCCGTGTACGCGCCGCTGCCGATGTTCCACAGCAGCGCATTGTTCACGGGGCTGTCGAGCGCACTCAACGGAACTGCGCCGTTCTGCACGCGCAGCAAGTTCTCGGCCTCGCGCGCGATGTCGGACATCCGACAGACGGGCGCCACGATGCTCGCCTACACCGGCAAGGTCCTCAACTACATCCTCGCCACACCACCGTCGACCGACGATGCGTTGTCGCCACTCGAGCTCGCGCTCGGCAACGAGGCCTCCGAGGCCGACATCCGCGCGTTCGCCGAGCGCTTCCAGTGCAAGGTGCGCGACAGCTACGGATCGACTGAGGGGCTGATCATCATCCGGCGCGACTCGTCGATGCCGCCCGGTGCGTTGGGCAAGGCCGACGACAGCATCGCGGTGTATGACCCGGAGACGGCGACCGAGTGCCCCCGTGCGGTCTTCGATGCGGAAGGCCGGCTCCGCAACGCCGAGGACGCGATCGGCGAGATCGTCAACACCGACACGGGCGCCCGGTTCGAGGGCTACTACGCCAATGACGAAGCGCTGGCGGCGAAGGTGCGCGACGGCATCTACTGGTCGGGCGATCTTGCGTATCGCGACGACGACGGCTGGTTCTACTTCGCAGGGCGCTCCAACGAATGGCTCCGGGTCGACAGTGAGAACTTCGCCGCTGCGCCCGTGGAGCGCATCGTGGCGCGTCACCCGCAGGTGCGATCGGTGGCGGTCTACGCGGTGCCCGACGAGCGAGTGGGCGACAGGGTGATGATCGCCGTCGAGGTCGAAGATCCCGGTGCCTTCGACACCGGCGCCCTCGATGCGTTCCTCGCCGACCAACGCGACATGGGCACGAAGTGGTACCCGAGCTTCGTGCGCGTGGCCGGTGACCTACCGAAGCTCGCCAGCATGAAGCTCGACAAGACCCGACTTCGGCGCGAAGCATGGAATGCACCCGAGGTCTGGTGGCGGCCGGCTCGCGGCGAAGTGTTGCGCCCGGTCACGCCGGTCGACGTGACGGCGATGGCGCACCTGCTCCCATGATGCGTCCTGGAGCGGCGGTCGGGACGGTGCGCGCCCAGCTACGCCGTGGTGCTCGGCCGGCGGCGTCCGCCAGCTGCCTTTGGCGCGCCGGGGACACCGAGCGCATTGAGGCAGAGCAGCGTGAGCTGTTCGGCCACGTCGTCGAAGTCGTACGTTCGGAAGTGCTGCACGAACTGCAGCTCCGCGAAGCGGCTCATCATGGCTCCGAGCGCGTCGGCCGCGATCCTCGGATCGAGTCGCTTGTCCATGAGGCCCTGGCGCTGCAAGCGGCGGATCGTGCGCTCGGCGTTGTCGGCAAAGTGCTGTTGGGTGGCCATGCGCGCCGCGTTCACGTGCTCGTCGTAGCGGGAGACCTGTTCGATGACGCCCATCAGCCGTGCCGCGTCGCGGTAGCGCTCGAGATAGAGGCGGTTGTCGCGCCGTATCGTCTCGTGCACGGAGAGCTCCCGGTCGTCGTCAGACGGCTCGACCGGAGCGGCGATGAGCTGCTGCTCCTGCGCTTCGGCGACCTCCCGGAAGATCTGCTCCTTCGAATCGAAGTAGTGATAGAAGGACCCTTGCGACAGGCCGGCCGTGGCCGCGATGTCGGAGATGCGCGCGGTGAGGAAGCCATCCCGCTCGAACACGTCTCGCGCGGCCTCGATCAAGCGGGCGCGAGTGCGGGCTCCCTTGCGCGATCGCGGCGCGGCATCATCCGTGGCGCTGGGAGCTGTGGTGTTCCTCGCAGCAGGACGGGCCATCGCCCCATTACTATAACCTGATATCGACGTCAAACTCAGATTCTCGGACAGGGCGGCATGACACTGAAGATCGACGTCCAGCTCTCCGGCTCGGTGGTCGACGCGGCCGACCGAGCCCGCGCGCTCGAAGCCGTGGGCGTCGACGGCGTGTTCAGCTTCGAGAACGCGCACGATGTCTTCTTCCCGCTCGTCGCGGCCGCGCCAGTGTGTTCGCTCGATCTCATGACGAACGTGGCGATGGCCTTCCCGCGCAGCCCGATGCACATGGCGCACGCGGCCTACGACCTGCAGCTGCTCTCCAAGGGTCGTTTCCGGCTCGGGCTCGGGTCGCAGGTACGTGCGCACATCGAGAAGCGCTATGGCGCGCGCTGGGGATCACCGATCGCACACATGCGTGAGTCGGTGGAGGCGACCAAGGCGATCCTGCGCGGCTGGCAGGACAGCACGCGCATCGACTTCCGCGGCGAGTACACCACGCACACGCTCACGACGCCGGCGTTCAACCCCGGCCCGAACCCGTTCGGCGTCCCGAAGGTGCTCGTCGGAGCGCTCGGTCCGAAGATGAACCAGATGGCCGCCGAGGTCGCCGACGGCATCCTTGTGATGCCGTTCAACAGCGAACGGAACATGCGCGAGCGAACCTGGCCTGCGATCGACACCGGGTTGCGCGCCGCGGGCCGCGTGCGCGGCGACATCGAGGTCACCGCGGAAGTGCTCGTGGGCGTGGGTCGCACCGACGAAGAGCTCGCAGCGGCGCGCAACGTGCGCTCCGTCTTGTCGTTCTACGGGTCGACGCCCGCGTACCGAGCCGTGCTCGACATCGAAGGGTGGGGAGAGCTCCAAGAGGAGCTCAACGCTCTGTCGAAGCGCGGCGAGTGGCAGGCCATGTCGTCGCTGATCACCGACGAGATGGTCGACACGCTCGCGGTGCACGGCCCGCCCGACGCGGTGGCCCGCGAGATCGTCAAGCGCTACGGCGACTGCGACCGGATCTGCGCCTACTTCCCCGGATACCGGGTCGGCGACGATCTCATCGCCGACTTCGTCGCGGCCGTTCGGAGCGCGTCATGAACGCCGAATCGAAGCTGCCGGTCGATGTCGACGATCTCGACGCCGCCTGGTTCTCGAGCGTGTTCGACGCGGAGGTCGTGGAAGCGACCGTCGTGGATCGCAGCAGCGGCACCACGGGACGCGCCCGCGTGGAGCTGCGCGGCGATCCGAGCCTTCCGTCGAGCGTGTTCGTCAAGCTGCCGCCCTTCGACGAGCAGCAGCGTGCGCTCGTCGACCGTACGGGCATGGGTGTCGCCGAGGCTCGCTTCTACCGCGAGCTTGCGCCGGAGGTCCCGCTGCGGGTGCCTGGGGTGTGGTTCGCGGCGACCGTCGGCCACGACTACGTCATGGTGCTCGAGGATCTCGAGGCCGCGGGATGCCGGTTCCCGAGCCCCACTGATGCCGACATCGTGGTGCGCGCAACCGACATTGTCGAGCAGCTCGCCGCGCTGCACGCGCAGTACTGGGAGTCGGCGCGCTTCGACGCCGGCGGCGATCTCGAATGGCTTGCCGAACGAAGTGCGCGCGGTGGCGGTGGTGGCCGAGCGTTCATCCAGCAAGCGGTCGAGGTGCTCGGCGATCACATGGACGAGGCGTTCCACCGCATTGCCGACATCTACCTCGCCCACACCGCGGAGATCGTGCAGCTCTGGCGTGAAGGGCCGGGCACGGTCGTCCACGGCGATTCGCACATGGGAAACCTGTTCGTCGATCCGAGCGCCGGTGATCGCACGGGATTTCTCGACTGGGCGGTGGTGTGCCGGGCGCCGGGAATCCGCGATGTGGCCTACACGATGTGCAACTCGGTTCCCGCCGACGTGCGGGAGGAGATCGAGCGC
>JADGOO010000229.1 GCA_017882905.1 Acidimicrobiia bacterium
CGCCACGTGCCTCGCTCACCTGGGTCACGACGTGGTCTGCGCCGACATCGACGAGCCGCGTGTCACCAAGCTCAACAGCGGCGAGGTCCCGATCCTCGAAGACGGCCTCCCGCAGCTGCTCACCGAGGGACTCGCGGCCCGGCGCCTCCGCTTCGTGGTCGGTGCCCCCGCCGCGGCCGAGGGCGCGGAGTGCGTGTTCATCTGCGTGCCCACACCACAGGGCGACGACGGCGCCGCCGACCTCAGCTACGTCGAACGAGCCGTCAAGGAGATCGCACCCGTGCTCGGCTCGGGCGCCGTCGTGATCAACAAGTCGACGATGCCGGTCGGATCGACCCGCTTCGTGCAGCGCATCCTCGACGAATCGGGAGCCGCGCTCGACCGGGTCAGCGTGGCGTCGAACCCCGAGTTCCTCCGCGAGGGCCAGGCCGTACGCGACTTCTTGAACCCCGACCGCATCGTGATCGGCTGCGACGACCCGGCCGCAGCGGTCAAGGTCTCAGAGCTGTACCGCGGCCTGCGGGCGCCGGTGCTCGTCACCGACCCGGCCTCGGCCGAGATGATCAAGTACGCGTCGAACGCCTTCCTTGCTACCAAGATCTCGTTCATCAACGCCATCGCGAACCTCTGCGAGGCCGTCGACGCCGACGTGCGTGAGGTTGCGCTCGGCATGGGCTATGACCGCCGCATCGGCTTCGAGTTCCTGAAGCCCGGGCCGGGTTACGGCGGCTCGTGCTTCCCGAAGGACACCGCCGCGCTGTTGCACACCGCCCGTCTGCACGATTACGACTTCGAGCTGCTGCAGGGCGCCGTCGAGGTGAACCGGCGCCAGTACGACCACATGGTCGCCAAGGTGCGGGCCGCCTCGCCGGGCGGATCGCTCGACGGCGCGATCGTGTGCGTGTGGGGCCTCACGTTCAAGGCCGACACCGACGACCTGCGTGATTCGCCCGCGGTCGAGATCGCGTCTCGACTGATCGCACAGGGTGCAACCGTGCAGGCCTACGACCCGGCGGCCGGCGAGCGTGCCGAGCAGGTCGTGCCGGGCATCGATGTGCGCACCGATGCGTACGACGCGGCAGCCGGCGCGCACGTCGTGGCGGTGCTCACCGAGTGGGACGAGTTCCGCTGGCTCGACTTCGAACGCGTGAAGCGCGTCGTGGCGAGCCCGGCGATCGTCGACGCCCGCAACCTCCTCGACCCGGCTGCAATGCGGCGCCGCGGGTTCAGCTACACCGGCGTCGGACGCTGATGGCACGGGTCGTCGTCACCGGCGGCGGCGGCTTCCTCGGTTCGCACGTGTGCGAGGCGTTGCTCGCGCGCGGCGACACGGTGGTGTGCGTCGACAACTTCCTCACCGGACGGCGCGACAACCTCGAAGTGATCGAGGAGCACGAGCGGTTCACGCTCGTCGTCGCCGACGTCTCGGCCGAGCTCCCGGTCGACGGTGCGGTCGACGCCGTGATGCACCTCGCGTGCCCGGCGAGCCCGCCCGAGTACCTCCGCCTACCGTTCGAGACGCTCGACGTGTCGTCGCTCGGCACGCGCCGAGCCCTCGATCTCGCCCGTGCCAACGGCGCACGGTTCTTCCTTGCATCCACGAGCGAGATCTACGGCGACCCGCTCGTGCACCCGCAGGTCGAGTCGTACTGGGGCAACGTCAACCCCAACGGGCCGCGCAGCGTGTACGACGAGGCCAAGCGCTTCGCCGAGACGCTCACAATGGCGTATCACCGGTATCACGGCCTCGACACGCGCATCGTTCGGATCTTCAACACCTACGGACCTCGCCTGCGCCCCTCCGACGGCCGCGTGGTGTCGAACTTCCTCGTGCAGGCGATGCGAGGCGAGCCCATCACGATCTACGGCGACGGAAGCCAGACGCGGGCGTTCTGCTACGTCGACGACGAAGTTCGCGGGTTGTTGGCGCTGCTCGACTCCGACGTCGTGGATCCTGTGAACCTGGGCAATCCGGGCGAGTTCACGATGGTCGAGCTCGCGAAGATCGTGCTGGAGATCACCGATTCCAGCTCCCGCCTCGTGTACGAGGCGCTCCCGACCGACGATCCCACCCGCCGTCGCCCCGACATCACGCGGGCGAATGAGCTGCTGCGTTGGTCGCCGACGATCGATCTGCGCGAAGGTTTGCGCCGCACCTATGACTGGTACCAGCAGGAAGCGGCCCGCGGCCGCCTTTGAACCTCGCGAGTATCGCAAGCTCTCGGTCGTCGTCCCCGTCTTCAACGAGCGGTCGACTGTCGTCGAGATCTTGCGGCGCATGCGAGCCGTCGAGCTCCCGGCCGGCCTCGACCTCGAGATCGTCGTGGTCGACGACGGCAGCACCGACGGCACACGCGACGTGCTCGCGCAGCTGCGTGACAGCACGGTGAAGGTGGTGCAGCAGCCCTCGAACCAGGGCAAGGGCGCGGCCGTGCGAGTCGGCTTCGCGCACGCCACCGGCGATCTCGTGCTGATCCAGGACGCCGACCTCGAGTACGACCCCGACGACTGGCCTCGCCTCGTGAACCCGTTGCTCCGCGGGAAGGCGCTCGTCGTGTACGGCTCGCGCTTCACCGGCGAGCGCAAGAACATGCTGTTCTTGCACTGGATGGGTAACCGGTTCCTGTCGCTCGTCACGAACACGCTCTACAACACGACACTGTCCGACATGGAGACCTGTTACAAGCTGATCGACCGTCGGGTGCTCGACCTGCTGCGCCTGCGCGCGAACCGCTTCGACATCGAGCCCGAGATCACGGCGCGCGTGCTGCGCCTCGGCGTGCGCATCTACGAGGTGCCCATCTCGTACGCGGGACGCGAGTTCGACGAGGGCAAGAAGATCACGTGGCGCGATGGCTTCGCCGCTCTCTGGATGCTCGTGAAGTGCCGCTTCACCGACTGATGGCCCCGAGCCCGGCCGGACCGAGCGCGGCGCAACCGGGCAACGAAGGCTGGGCGGCTGTCGTCGTCAACTACAACGCCGGGCGGCATCTCGCCGAGTGTGTGCGGTCGTTGCGCGCCGACGACAGCGCCGGTCCTGTCGATGTGGTCGTGGTCGACAACGGGTCCACCGACGATTCGCTCGCGCCGATCGAGCGGCAGCAGCTCGCACGGGTGGTGCACGCGCCGGGGAACGTCGGCTACGCGCGCGGTGCGAACCTCGGCATCGCCGCGACTCGTGCTTCCGTCGTTGCCGTGCTCAACCCCGATGTCGTCGTCGAACGCGGTGCAGGCCGGGCGATGCTCGCCGCGCTGCAACGCGACTCACGACTGGGCGCGGTCGGACCACGCATCGTCGACGCGCACGGCGTGCACTATCCGTCGGCGCGCGAGGTGCCGTCGCTCGCTACGTCGGCGGCGCACGCCGTGTTCTCGATGCCGTGGCCGCACAATCCATGGACGCGCCGTTACCGTCAGGAGCATCTCGACCCCGACGCGCCGCGCCGAGCGGACTGGCTCTCGGGTGCCGCCGTGTGGCTGCGCCGCGACGCACTCGACGATGTGGGCGGGTGGGATGAGCGGTTCTTCATGTTCCTCGAGGACGTCGATCTGTGCACGCGCCTGCGCGCGCACGGCTGGTTCGTCGCGTACGAACCCGCAGCCCAGGTGATGCACATCGAGGGCGTGTCGCGCCGGCGTCACCCGGTGCGCACCATCGTCGATCACCACCGCGCCGCATACCGATTCGCCCGTTTGCACTGGACTGGTCCGAAGCGACTGTTCTTACCGGTCGCGGCCGTGGTCCTGACTCTTCGGGCCGGCGCGCTCGTGGTCGTGGGCACCGTTCGACGTCTGAGGGCGCACTGAAGGTCGCCGGTGGGCTGGATCGGTTGTCTGGCGACCATCCACTACCCTGAGCGCCGATATGGCCAAGTCGTCCCGAGTCAAGCGCCGCGCCATGGCGCGGTCGCGCAGCGTTCGTCGTGGTGGGTTCAGTGGCTTCTACGTGGCCTGTGGCGCGATCGTCGTCGTCGGTCTGCTGCTCGTCATCGTGAGCCGCAAGTCGAATAGTGCGGGCGCCGTCGGCCCGTATCTCAACACCGACAGCACGCCGCACAGCCAGGCCGACGAGCACTGGCACTCGGCGGTGGGCGTCAACATCTGCGGTACGTGGGAGCCGGGGCCGATCTGGACCACCACCACGAGCGGCGGCCAGCTGGCTCGCAAGGGCACCAACATCTACGCCGGCCTGCACACGCACCAGCTGTCGAGCGGGCAGTCCGACGGGCTCATCCACATGGAGCCCTCCACCGTCGACGAAGCGGGCAAGAACGCAACGTTCGGCAAGTGGCTCGAGTACGGCGGATGGCAGCTCTCGGGCTCGTCGATGAACCTCTGGCCCGGCGCCGACGGCAAGACGATCAAGTGGAGCAACGGCGACACGTGCCCGAGCGGTCCGTACAAGGGCCAGAAGGGTGTGGTGCGCTGGGCGCTCGGCACGCACAAGTCGGGCACCACCACGAAGCTCGTCGAGCAGACGCGCAGCTTGCCCAAGTACAAGCTCTACGACCAAGACGTCATCGCCGTGTACTTCCTGCCCAAGAGCGTGAAGCTCACGGGCGACCTGCTCAACGTGCCGTCGGAGACGAACCTCGCGACGCCGAGCGCCGGCGAGGGTCCCGGTCATACGAACCTGACCACGACCACCACGCCGGGCAGCACGAGCTCTACTCCCACCACGAAGGCGACGGGCACCACCGCGACCACAGTCGCGGGCTCGCCGACCACGGTCTCGGGTGGTGGATCCACCACCACGGCGCCGGCGTCGACGAGCTCCTCGTCGCCGCCCACGACGTGAGAGCAGTACTGCTCGTTGGGGGTGAGGGGACGCGCTTGCGGCCCCTCACCTACTCCATGCCGAAGGGCATGGTGCCCATCGCCAACCAACCGTTCCTCGAGCGCCAGCTCACCTGGCTCGCTCGGCACGGCGTCGACGAGGTGATCCTGTCGCTCGGATACCTCCCCGACGCGTTCCACGCGCACTTCCCCGACGACCGCTTCGGCACGATGCGCCTGCGCTACGCCGTGGAGCCCAAGCCGCTCGGGACGGCCGGTGGCATTCGCTTCGCGGCCGAGGGCATCGACGAGCGGTTCCTCGTGTGCAACGGCGACGTGCTCACCACGCTCGATCTCGGCGCCATGCTCAAGTTCCACGAGGAACGCCAAGCCGAGGCGTCGATCTACCTCACGCGGGTCGAAGACCCCTCGGCGTTCGGCGTCGTTCCCACGCGTGCCGATGGCGAAGTGGTCGGCTTCGTCGAGAAGCCACCGCGCGGTCAGGCGCCCACCGACTGGATCAACGGTGGCACCTACGTGCTCGAGCCGTCGGTGCTGGAACGCATCCCACCGCGCATGAACGTGTCGATCGAGCGCGAGACGTTCCCGCGCATGGTCGCCACACGCGCGGCTTTGTACGCGTATCAGTACGACGGTTACTGGCTCGACATCGGTACGCCCGAGAAGTACCTGCAGGCGCACCTCGACGTGCTCAACGGCGAGCTCGGCACGCCACCGGTGGCCGGCGCGGTCGACCGCGGTGATGGCGTGTGGTTGCAGCCCGGCGCCCGGCCGGCCGAAGACGCCCGGCTCGAAGGTCCGGTGCTCATCGGACCGGGTGCGGTTGTCGCGGCGGGTGCCACCGTCGTCGAGTCGGTGTTGGGCGCCGGCGCGAACGTGGGCGACGGCGCGCGTGTCGTGCGCTCGGTGCTGTTCCCCGGCGCGCGGGTCGCGCCGGGCGCGGAGATCGTCGACTCGGTGTTGGGTGCCGGTGCGAGCGTGGGCGAAGGCGCGGTCGTGGCCGACGTGTCGATCGTCGGGTCGGCGATGGAGATCGCGGCAGGATTGCACATCTCCGGTGGGCGGATCCCCGCGGACGAACCGAAGCAGGCTCCGCCGTCGTGAGAGCGCTCGTCACTGGTGGCGCCGGCTTCATCGGCTCCGCGCTGGTCGACCGCTTGATGGCCGAAGGTTGCCACGTCGACGTCGTCGACGATCTGTCCACGGGCAACCTCGCGAACCTTGCCGTTGCTCGTGCGCAGGGCGATCGCCGGTTCTCGTTCCAACGCCTCGACGTGTCGAACAGCGAGATCAGCGACTACATCGCGCGCAAGCGACCCGAGATCGTGTTCCACCTGGCCGCGCAGGCCGATGTGCGTGTATCGGTGGCGCGCCCGGCGTTCGATGCCATGGTCAACATCATCGGCACGCTGTACGTGCTCGAGGGCTGCGTTGCCGCGGGTGTGCGCAAGGTGTGCATCGCCGCGTCGGGCGGCACCCTGTACGGCACCCCCGACGACGTGCCGACGCGGGAGGGCGCGCCGTGGCGCCCTGAGTCGCCGTACGGCGTGGCGAAGAAGGCCGCCGTCGACTACCTGCACTACTACCGCCAGATCAAGGGCCTCGAGTACAGCGCGCTCGCGCTCGCCAACGTGTACGGACCGCGCCAGAATCCGCACGGCGAAGCAGGCGTGGTGGCGATCTTCGCGGGCAAGCTGTTGAGCCGCTCGCGGCCCACTGTCTTCGGCGACGGCGGCCAGACCCGCGACTTCGTCTACGTCGACGACGTGGTCGACGCGTTCTGGCGGGCGTCGGAGAAGGGTGGCGGATTGCTGATGAACATCGGCACCGGCGTCGAGACGAGCGTGCAACAGCTCTTCGACACGATGGCGAAGCTCACCGGCTTTCGCGACCCCGCGCGCTACGCACCGCCCCGACCGGGCGAAGTGCAGCGCAGCGCACTCGATCCGGGCCGTGCCGCCATCCACCTCGGTTGGCAGCCGTGGACCTCACTCGAAGACGGTCTGGCTCGCACGCTCGAGCACTTCAAAGCCAAGCGCTGAGGGCGTCGAGCGGCAGCGCTGGTCGAACCGGCGGCGTGTACGTGGCCGCGGCGCGTCCGACGAGCACCATCGCGTGCGGCAGCCACTGCGCTTCGAGTGCCAGCGCGTCGCGCGCCGCTTCAGGACAGAAGATCGGCGCCGCGACCCAGCAGCTCGCGTAGCCGAGATGCGCGGCGGTCAGCATCAGGTTCTCGACTGCCGCGCCGAGCGACAGCAGTCCCATGCCCCATTCGGCCCGTTGCCGCGTCTCGTCGGGGTAGCGATCGAGGCCGTCCCAGGTGAGGCAGCCGAGCACGATTGCCGGCGCTCGGCTGATCTTGGCATGCGACGCGGCGACGAGCTCGTCGATCCGCGCGCCGGGCACGCCGTCGCCGGCCAGATCACCGCGCCACGCGTCGCCCATGCCGTCGGCGAGCGCGCGCTTGGCGTCGGGCGTTTCGACCACGACCCAGCGCCAGGGACGCGAGTGGTGCGGCGCCGGTGCGAGGCATGCTGCCTCGACGAGCGTGGCGAGCGCGGCGCGGGGAACCGCCTCGTCACGAAAGGCACGGATCGATCGTCGGGCCGCGATGAAGCCCGGCATGAAAGACTCCGGCGCGCTCACCGGAACAGCTGCTCGTGTACCGGGCGGATCAGCTCGCGCGACGATCCCTCGCGGAACCACGAAGGCTCGATGCCGCGCACGATGGCTGCGGGGATGCCCGCCGACTTACCCATCACGAGCTCGGCGGCCGACGCGATCTCGTCGGCGACCGCAACCTGGGTGACCTGCAGCACGCGGCCCTTCGAGTCGGGCGTGTCGCGCAGGTCGACCACACCGGCGATGCCGGAGACGCCGATGGCCACGTCGACGAGCCCGGCTTGCCACGGTCGACCGAACGTGTCGGAGATGATGATCGCGGTCTCGACCCCGGATCGTGCCCGCAGCGCGTCGCGGATGTGCTTGGCCGATCGATCGGAATCGACGGGCAGGAGCGCGGCGAAACCTTCGTCGACGTTCGAGAGGTCGATCGCCGCGTTCGCGCACACCCATCCGTGGCGCGTCTCGCTGATGATCAACTCGCCGCGTCGGCGCAAGATGCGCACCGACTCCGATTCGACGAGGCGCCGCTTCGCGTCGGGGTCGTTGTGATCGATGGGTACGAGGCGGCCTTCGGCCTTCGACACGACCTTCTGCGTGACCACGATGCAGTCGCGGTCGGCGAGCGGCGTGCCTTGCGCGGCGGCTGCGTCGGCGATGTGCACGGCGAGCTCGTCGCCGGGACGGATCTCGCCGATGCCCGTGATCGGCGTGATGGTGAGGGAGGAGACCATGGGCTGTGTGACGGCCGCTCGTGATCAGGCGACGGCGGCGAGCGTGCGGCGGGCGAGATCGGCCGCGACCTCGGGGCTGCGCATCAACGTGTCGGTCACGACGCACCGCACGCCGAGTGCCTCGACTGCGGGTGCCAGGTGCGCGTCGAGCGCGTCGATCACGAGCGTGCCGCAGACCGACGCGTACTCGCTCGCCACGCCGACGGCCGACACATCGATGCCGAGTCCGCGCATGAGCCGGTCGGCGGGTCCCTTCACCGGCTTGCCGCCGATGATGGGGGAGATCGCCACGACGCGTTCGCGCCGCTCTTCGAGCGCGCGGCGGATGCCGGGCACGGCGAGGATCGGGCCGATCGAGATCACAGGGTTCGAGGGGCAGATGCAGATCGTGTCGGCGGCGTCGAGCGCCTCGAGTACGCCCGGCGCGGGTCGTGCGGCCGCGGCGCCCGCGAAGTGGACGCCCTGCACGGGCGGCTCGCACCGTTCGCGCACGAACCACTCCTGCATGGCCAGCTCGAGGAGCTGCCCGTCGGCGCCGGTGACGGTGAGGCGGGTGCGCACCGGATCGTCGCTCATCGGCACGATGCGGGTGGCGATGCCCCACGACGCGGCGAGCTGCGCGGTGACCGCCGAGAGCGCCTCACCGGCGTGCAAGCGGCGGGTGCGGGCGAGGTGGGTGGCGAGGTCGAGGTCGCCGAGGCGGAACCACGTGGGCTCACCGAAGCGGCCGAGCGCGTCGAGGGTCCGGAACGACTCGCCGGCCCGTCCCCAGCCCTGTACCGCGTCGGAGGCGCCGGCCAGCGTGTAGGTGACGCTGTCGATGTCGGGGGAGACGTAGAGGCCGACGAACTCGTCGTCGTCGGCGGTGTTGACGATGGCGGTGACGTCGTCGGGCGGGACGACGCGCACGAGACCGGCGAGGAAGCGGGCCGCTCCGACACCGCCGGCGAGTGCGGCAATCACGCGGCGCAGACTATTGCCGCAACCGCACCGCCACGAATGCCACCCCCGGACAGCAAACCGGCGTGACGACCTCTCACAGGGCGAGAGATCCATCACGCCGGTTGGAGCTCGGTCAGGCGGCGAGCAGCGTCTGGACTCGCTTCACGGGCTCGGCCACGCGGTTGAGCGGCTCGGGGAGGTCGGCGAGGCGCGCTTCGAGGTGCGCCACGACGGGCTGCACACGCGCCCGCACGTCGTGTTGGACCGTGCCGGCGAGGCGCTGGGCGGCTTCGAGGCGCTCGTTCAGCATCTGGCGGGCTCGGTCAGCCTGCTCGCCGAACGGGGCCGTGGCCTCGGTGACGCGCTCTTGCAGCTCGCGGGTGCGGTGCTGCACCTGCTGCACGCCGAGCACGCTGATGCCGACGGCGATGTACCCGGCGTCGGTGATGGTCTTGCGAACGTCGACATCCATGGTCGTCTCTCCTGGAGTTCGGGGGGAGCTGTCGGCGTGGCGTCGGTGCCGCGGCCGCTCTGCTTGCAAGATAGCACATAATGCTAACTATTGCAAGCAGTCGGCTGGGCGGCCCGCAGTCGCACCGGCAGACCGGAAAACCCCGGACCACCTATTGTCAGCCTTCCCATGGGTCCGTCGAGCGCGCAGGAGTCACACGGCGTGCAGACGAACGACCCCGCGTCGCTCACCGATGATCTCGACGATCTCCTCGACGGCGAGGAGATCGGCTTCGAGCTGCCCGCCGTGGTCGCGGTCGTGGTCACCGACGGCGGGCCTGGTCTCGAGGCTGCCGTGCGCGACCTGGCGGCCCAGACCTACGAGGGCCTCACACTGCTCGTGATCGACCGGGGCGGCGCCGAGCCGGTCGCGCCCCGGGTCGCCGCGGTGGTACCCCGCGCCCTCGTGCGCGTGCTCGATGGGGCGCCGAGCTTCGCCGACGCGGCCAACGACGTCCTCGCGTCCGTCGAGGGCGCGGCGTTCCTGCTCTTCGCGACCGACGACGTCGAGCTGGCACCGGATCTCGTCCGCCAGCTCGTCGAAGAGGCCTACCGATCCAACGGAGGCGTGCTCGGCCCCAAGATCGTCGACGCGGCTCGTTCCGACGTGCTCGTCGACGTCGGCTTCTCAATCGACCATTACGGCGTGCGCTTCGAGTCGATCGAACCCGGCGAACTCGATCAGGAGCAACACGACGCCGTGCGCGACACGTTCGGCTTGTCGTGCCGGGTGCTGCTCGTGCGAGCCGACCTCTTCGCGGCGCTCGGTGGGTTCGATCCGCTGTGCGGCCCCGCCGCCGACATCGATCTCGCGTGGCGCGCGCACCTCGTGGGCGCGCGCGTGTTGATGGTGCCCGCGGCAGTCGCCCGCGCCGCCCCGGCGCCGAGAGGCGACGCACGCGCGGAGGCCGTCGGCCGTCTGCGCGCGGTGGTGAAGTCGTACTCCCCGCTCGCACTGGTGTGGGTTCTGCCCGTTGCGTTCGTCCTCACCTGCTTCGAGGCCGTCGCCCGAGTTGTGCAGCGCCGCCCCAAGCTTGCGGGCGCCGAGCTCGGCGGGTGGCTCGATCTCCTGCGCGGAGCTGCCTCGGTGCGAACGGAACGGCGCGCCACGCAGGCACTGCGCCGAGTCGACGACCGCGAGGTGCGCGTGCTCATGGTGCGCGGGAGCGCCCGCCTGCGCTCCTTCGTCACTCGCCGACTCCATGCCGACGAGCGACTCGCCACTGCGTCGCTGCGCACGCAACGCGCCTTCGATGAAGCGTCGCTGGCGATGCACCGCAAGCAGACCGCGCCGGTGTTGGTGCTGCTCGCCGCGGTGGTCATCGGCGCGCGCGGGATCCTCACCGGTGGGCCCACCGTGGGTGGCCTCGCCGCGTGGCCCCATCTCGGCGCGCTGTGGCACGGCTACACGTCGCTGCATCGGGGCGCGCTCATGGGTTCGGGCACTCCCGCGCCGAGCCTCTTCGGCGTGGCGGCGGCGCTCGGCACGCTGCTCGTCGCGCACGCCGGGCTGGCGCGCTCGCTCGTCCTTTCCGGCGCGTTGCCCCTCGGTGTGTACGGCGCCTACCGCCTCGCGCGTGGTTTCGGCGCGGGAAGCGACGATGTGCGCGCCACCGCGTGGCCCGGCATCGCCGCCGCGGTTGCCTACGCGGCGAGCCCGCTCGGACGCAACGCGGTTGCCAACGGGGAGCTCGGCGCCATCTTGTCATTCGCCCTGGCGCCGTTCATCGTCTTGTTGCTCGCGGGCGGCGACGACGCCGACGGCAACGCGCGTGGCGTGA
>JADGOO010000230.1 GCA_017882905.1 Acidimicrobiia bacterium
ACCGACGCCCAAGGCAACGTCGTGAAGATCACAACGACGACGTCAACGAAGGTGCTCGTCAGCGTTGCCGGCAAGACGTCGCAGTTCAAGCCGAGTGAAACGGTGACCGTCCAGGGCACGAAGCAACCCGACGGCACCATCGCCGCGACGGACATCTCCCAAACCCAAGCCGGGGCGGGCGGTTTCCCAGGCGCAGGCACAGGCTTCCCGGGCGGCAGCTCCGCCGGGGGCTGACCCTCACTACCGACTGGCCGCATCCGCGTACACATCGACGTGGCCAGCAAGCATCGCGTCGACCGTGAAGTCGGCGGCCCGGGACAAGGCGCGCTCTCGGAGCACGTCGCGAGCGCACGACCCTTCCACGATGTCGGCCAGCGCCGATGCGAACGCCGCACTGTCGTCGCTGTCCACGTACTGCGCGGCGCCGGCACCGATCTCTCGGTGGACCGGGATGTCCGATGCCACGACGGGGCACCCATGGGCGAGCGCGTCGAGAAGCGTCATGTCGAAGCCCTCGTAGCGCGACGCGCACACCGCGGCCATGGCGTGCTCGTAGAGATGACCGAGCACGGCGTCTGACACGTGGCCGAGCCGTCTGATGCCCGGCGCCCGGAACAACCCGGGATCGGTGAGCCAACCATCGGCGCCGGCGACGACGAGCTCGAGCTCCGGGAATCGTGTGCGCAGTCGGGCGAACGCCGCGACGACCGTCGAGTGGTTCTTGCGCGGTTCGATCGTGCCGACCATCAGGATGTACGGCGAGCGCGACAGCCGTGGCACCGGTGCGGCCCCGTGCGTTGCCCGCAGCGATGGCGCCAACGGCACGCGACACACGGCGGCTGGATCGAAGCCGGCTCGGATGAGTTCGGACCGCGTGAACTCCGACGGCGTGATGATCGCCGTCGCGTCGCGATGCACGACTTCGAGTGCGCGCAGATGAAAACGCAAGCCGTGGCGCGTGAACGCCTCCGGATGGTGCAAGAACGCGACGTCGTTGACCGACACCACGAGCGGGCCGTGGACCGGCGGCACTGCCAAACTCGGTGCATGGATAACGTCGACTGCCGAGCCGAGGCGCGGTCGACGCCAGCAATGCCAAGCTGCATAGCGCCACTGAGGCGCGGGCGCCATCAGGGCGCGAAAAGCACACTCGCGCGGCAGGCGGGCCGACAACGCTCGGCACGCGGCTGGCCTACCCGCAGCGAAGGCGCTGAGCGAGACATAGCGCGGGAGCCCCTCGCACAAGGTCCATGTGACGCGGCCGATACCTCCCGGCGCGGCTTGCAGCAACTGGCTGATGTGCAAGCTCACCCGCAGTCGGCCCGGCGGCTGACTGCGTGCGTGTGACATCGCGCCAGATCACCATTGATGGCTGTGACGGCACCCGGAGGAACCTGTGAGCCACTTGCGATCTTCGAGCACGGAACTAGCAGTCGACCCGTTCGGGACGCTCGAGCACTGATGCGGCTCCCACGGCAGTTCGTCGCGCGCCAGGTGACTGCCACCATGCGGTGCAACGGTCTGCCCTTGCCGACACGCCGAGTTCTTCGCCCACCCGCAGTCAGGCACTCGCCGTGCGGCGGGCGACCGACGTGCGGTATGCGCCCGAGCGGGCGAGCAGGATCGGGTCGGCGGACAGCTGGATGCCGTCGGGCACACGCGTCGGATCGAACACGAGGATGTCGCCGTCCTGGTCACGGTCGAACGCGAGAGCGGTCAGCTCGAGGCGGCCGAGCGTGACGAGCTCGCGGTCGTCGGGCCAGATCGCAGTCGGGTCGTCAATCGGGTCACCCGTCGCCGCAAGCTGCACTCGCAGCTCGAAGACGACGGGCTCACGTTCGAGTCGGTCGCGGAGCTCGGCGCGGAGGAAGTCGTGCGGCCGCGCCGCTGCGTCATCGTCGCTGAGGGCAGCCTCGCCGGCTGCGGGAACGAGGTCGTAGCGGCCGAACCGGACGGTGTCGTCGGACGCGACGAACCCGAACGCATGCAGGCCGTGGTAGTTGATCGTCGCGTAGCTGGCCGGAATCGGATGGGTGATCGCCGCCGTCACCGCCGGGATCGCCTCCGGGTGCGCCTCGAGGTAGGCGCCGACACGCGCGGCGTCGGGTTGCCCCGTCGCCGGGTCGGGCCGCCGCGCGTCGTTGAAGGCCAAGAGGTCTTCGGGTGTCCGAGCGAAGAACGCCGGAAGCGAGATCGCGACGACGTCGGTCGTCGAGTCCGCGAGATAGAGCTTGATGGCCATTCCCCGGCCATCACGAACACCGTCGGGAGCCGTCGGATCGCCGCTGCCATTCGAGAATCGCACGTGCGCGCGCACCGGGCTGCCCGCCAGATGTTCCGCGCGACAGAGTCGCGGGGCCTCGGCCGTCGGCGTGAACACCGCCGCGCACAGCACACCGCGCGCGTGGGCGGCACGGAAGCCCGCATGTCTGCCGTACGTCGCGTTGAGCGAGTCGACCAAGCGCTCCGCGAGCTCATCGCCGGGCATGTGCGGACACTACGCCTCCTGCGATCGTCCGGCACGGCGCGAACCGTTTGCAGAGAAGCCTCTTGCACCTCACGCGACGTGACCTCGTATCGTGACGAGCATGGCGCGGGAGTGGACGGTCGGTGAGCTGGCCCATCAAGCAGGCGTGTCGGTGCGCACACTCCACCATTACGACGAGATCGGGCTCCTGAGCCCGACGCGCAGTGCCGCTGGCCATCGCCGCTACACAGTGCCCGACGTTGCCCGCCTCACCCAAGTCGTCGCGCTTCGCAGCGTCGGGCTCTCCCTCGGCGAGATCCGACGCTGTCTCGACAGCGGCGAAGCCCTGGCCGCCACGCTCACCCGGCAGCTGCGCGAC
>JADGOO010000231.1 GCA_017882905.1 Acidimicrobiia bacterium
ATGGCCGAGATGTACGGCAAACGCGAGGGCTGCTCGCGCGGCCGCGGCGGTTCGATGCATCTGTTCGATGCCGGGGTACGGTTGTACGGCGGCAACGCCATCGTCGGCGGCGGCCTGCCCGTCGCAGTCGGTCTCGCACTGGCCGACAAGCTCTCCGGCCGCACCGGAGTCACGGCATGCTTCTTCGGCGAGGGGGCGATCGCGGAGGGCGAGTTCCACGAGTCGATGAACCTCGCCGCACTCTGGCAGCTCCCCGTGCTCTTCTGCTGCGAGAACAACATGTACGCGATGGGCACGGCCCTCGAGCGTTCCGAATCGGAGACCGACCTGTCGCTCAAGGCCTCGGCCTACGAGATGCCGGCGTGGCCCGTCGACGGCATGGACGTCGTCGCGGTCGAGCGCGCGGCACGCGATGCCGTCGAAGCGGTTCGTCACGGCGGCGGTCCGCACTTCCTCGAGCTGCGCACGTATCGCTTCCGCGCCCATTCCATGTACGACCCGCAGCTCTATCGCGACAAGGCGGAAGTCGAACGATGGAAGGAGAGGGATCCGATCACCACGTTCACCGACCGCATGATCGCCGACGGCATCCTCGACCCCGGCGTGTCGGCCGAGCTCGACGTCGAGATCGCACGCGAGCTCGACGATGCCATCGCGTTCGCCGAGGCGGCCGGCCTCGAACCTGTCGAGGAGCTCACGCGATTCGTCACCAGCGAGGTCGGGCGATGACCACCACCACCGCACAGATGACCTACCGAGAGGCGTGCCGCCAGGGATTGCGCGACGCGCTCATCGCCGATCCGCGCGTCTTCCTCATGGGCGAAGACGTCGGCCGGTACGGCGGTTGCTTCGCGGTGAGCAAAGGCTTGCTCGACGAGTTCGGTCCGGAGCGCGTACGCGATACGCCGCTGTCGGAGTCGGCGTTCGTCGGCGCTGGGATCGGGGCCGCGCTCGGCGGGATGCGGCCCATCGTCGAGATCATGACTGTCAACTTCAGCCTGCTCGCGCTCGACCAGATCCTCAACAACGCGGCCACGCTGCTGCACATGTCGGGCGGGCAGTGCGCGGTGCCGCTCGTGATCCGCATGACCACCGGCGCCGGCCGTCAGCTCGCCGCGCAGCACTCGCACAGCCTGGAAGGCTGGTACGCGCACATCCCCGGACTCACGATCCTCGCCCCCGCCACGATCGATGACGCGCGCGGCATGCTCGCACCTGCGCTCGCGGATCCCGACCCTGTGCTCATCTTCGAGCACGGCGCCCTGTACAACACGACCGGCGACCTGTCCGACAGTGGCGCACCCGTCGACATCTCCCGTGCCGCGATCCGCCGCCCCGGTCGCGACGTCACGCTCATCACCTACGGCGGCATGCTGATCCGCACGCTCGAAGCGGCCGAGACGCTCGCTGCCGGCGGCGTCGACGCCGAGGTCATCGATCTACGCGTGTTGCGCCCACTCGACCAGGCGACGATCCTCGAATCGGTCGCTCGCACGCATCGCGCGGTTGTCGTCGACGAAGGTTGGCGCAGCGGCAGCTTGTCGGCCGAGATCTCGGCGCGCATCGTCGAGCACGCGTTCTGGGATCTCGATGCACCCATCGCACGGGTGTGCTCGGCCGAGGTCCCCATGCCGTACGCCGCGCATCTCGAAGCGGCCGCACTCCCGAGTGTCGATCGGATCGTCGATGCCGCGACAGGAACCATGCGCGATGGGTGAGTTCTGCATGCCATCGCTCGGTGCCGACATGGAGCGCGGAAGGATCGCGCAGTGGCTCGTCGCGCCGGGCGACACCGTGCATCGCGGCGACGTCGTGGCCGTGATCGACACCGACAAGGCCGATGTCGAAGCCGAGATCTTCGAAGACGGAACAGTCGAAGCGCTCCTGGTACCCGTGGGAACGGAGGTCTGCGTCGGCACACCGCTGGCGCGAGTGGCCCCGCTCGGCGCCGAACCGGCCGATGCTCCTACCGCACCAACCGAACCCGCCGGCGGGACCGTTGTGCAACCGCTCCCCCCGGTTGCACCCGATGCAGTTGTTGCTCCGGTCGCGCCGGCGGCGCCCCTCGCCGGCGAGCGGACACCACTCGTCTCACCGCTCGTGCGCAAGCTCGCGCACGAGCGCGGCGTCGATCTGCAGCACCTGACGGGAACGGGCCACGACGGCACGATCACCCGCGCCGATGTCGAGCACGCCCCGGTCGCCGTCCTCCCGCCCGTGCACACCGACGCTCGCCAACGCGTGAGCCCGCGGGCGCGGCGCCTCGCCGCGGAACAAGGCGTCGACCTGGCCTCGTTGCGCGGTACGGGACCGTCGGGCTCGGTCGTCGCCGCCGACCTCGACCGTGCCCCGCTCTCCGAGGCGCCGTCGACCGCACCGCCACCGCAATCACCGCCGATCGCCGACGCACCACGGGCCGAGTTGGGGCGCGCGGTCGGGAGCGATCGTTCCGACGCGATGCGGGCCGCGATCGCTCGTGCAATGGCCCGATCGAAGCGCGAGATCCCTCACTACTACTTGGGCGCCGACATCGACTTCTCCGCGGCGCGAGCGTTCCTCGATGTCCGCAACGCCACGCGACCGGTGACCGAACGGGTGTTGCCAGTGGCGCTCTTGCTCAAGGCCACCGCGCTCGCCGTGCGAGAGACGCCCGAGCTCAACGGCTACTGGATCGATGATCAATTCCGTGCGGCCGACCGAGTGCACATCGGCGTCGCGATCTCGTTACGGGGCGGCGGCCTCGTCGCGCCGGCGATCCACGACACCGACACGCTGAGCCTCGACGAGCTCATGGTCGCGCTGCGCGACCTCGCCGGCCGCGCGCGCCGCGGGTCACTGCGCGCGTCGGAGATGTCCGACCCGACGATCACCGTCACGAACCTCGGCGACCAAGGTGTGCAAGTCGTGCACGGTGTGATCTACCCACCGCAGGTGGCGCTCGTCGGCTTCGGCACGATCGCGGAGCGCCCTTGGGCCGTCGACGGGATGATCGGTGCGCGCCCCGTGGTGACCGCCACGCTCGCCGCCGACCACCGCGCCTCCGACGGCGCGCGTGGCGCGCGACTGCTCAACCTCATCGACCGCAAGCTGCAGAAAGCCGATGCGCTGTGAACTCATCCGATCTCGACAGCGTGGTCCGCCGGGCCATCGAAGACGTCGCCCCCGACCTCGCCGGCAGCCCCATCGACGGCGACGCCGACTTTCACGACGATCTCGGCCTCGACTCGCTCGACAGCCTCAACCTTGCCATTGCGCTGCACGAGGCCACGGGCGTCGACATCCCGGAGCGTGACTACCCGCAGATCACCACCGTCGCCACCTGCGTGGCGTACCTGCTCGCGCACGCCGCGGCCTGAGCGGCCACACCCCGGCTCAGGAGAACTGCCCGCCAGGTATGGGTTAGGTGGGAGCGGCGGCATGCCGTAACAGTCGCGGTGTCCACGCGACGCAACCCGGATGATTGCGACGAAACGCCACGCGGCGTTGCGCGCCCAGGCGGCCCGTCAGCCATGGCCGGTGACCGTGACACATGGTCTCGAGCGGCGCTCGACACGACGGGCGACGGCTACATGGTCTGGCGCGCGGTACGGCACGGCGGCACGATCGTCGATTGGATCGTCGTCGATGCCAACCTGCTGGCTCGTGAGCGATGGGCATGGGTCGTCGATGACGTCGTCGGCGAGCTGGCCTCGCGCCTGAACGCGGCTGCAGACAACTCAAGGTTCTTCGACCTGTTCGCCGAGGCGCTGCGACTGAGCGAACCTCAGGTGATGGAGCTGCAGCTCTCGCTCCCCGCCGCAACAGGCGGCTGGCGGCGCGTCGTGGCGACACCGGTCGGCCGCGACACGGTCTCGGTCGTCACCCGCGATATCACGCGGGAGCACTACCTCGAATCGGACCTTGCACGAGAGCGCAAGCGCCTCCACGCTCACGCGTGGACCACCAGTGCCGGTGTCGACGACCCTGAGGCCGAAGGGCGCTTGGCGAGTCGGACTGTGTCCGCGCTGTTCTGCGGCTCTGGCGTCGTGGCCACCATGAACAGCCTGATCTCGCGACTCGATCGTGTCGACGCAGTCGCGCTGCGCATCACGGGCTTGCTTTCAGTGCTGTTCGCGCTGCTCGTTCTGTTGCTTCCGTGGCGGAAGCACTTCAATGTCGTCTCGAACTGCGTCGTCGCCGGAACGATCGCGTTCCTCGTGGCGAGCGACCACTTCAATCGCTACTCGAGGTCGGTCTCCGCGCTCGCGGTCTACCCGGTGTTCTTCATCGCTCTGATCGCTTGGACGGGCCTGACGCGGCCCAAAGGTGCGGCGCTGCTCGCTACCTGCGCGTCGGGACCGGCGCTCTACTGGATCTTGGCGGCAGGAGGTCGCTCCTCCGCCGGCTGGCAATGCGTCATCGTCACGATGCCAGTGGCCACCATCCTGGGCGAAGTGCTGTCGTGGACGTCGCACCGTGCACGCGCGCTGACGAACGCCGAGATGCAACGACGACTGCACGATCCATTGACGGGCCTTGCGAACCGGACATTGCTGTCGATCAAGCTGGACCAGGCGCTCGCACGGCTGCGCAGGAACCCAGGTGCGCTGGCCGTGCTCTTCCTCGATCTCGACCACTTCAAGCAGGTCAATGACACGCTCGGTCACAATGCCGGCGACGATCTTCTCGTCGAGGTCGCAGCTCGACTCAGCTCAGTGACGCGTGACACCGACACGATCGCCCGCATCGGTGGCGACGAGTTCGTCGTGCTGTGCGAAGAGGTCGAAGACCTTCACAATGCGACCGAGATCGCCCAACGCCTGCTCGAGTCGATCGCTGCACCCTTCATCGTGGACGGCAACCCTGCTCGTGTCACCCTCAGCTTGGGCATCGCACTCTCCGCCGACGGAACCGAGACGGCCGAGACACTCCTGCAAGACGCCGACCTCGCGCTGTACCGCGCCAAGGAGGCGGGCCGAGCCCGTTTCGAGATCTTCGGTGAGACGCTCCGCCTCAACGTCGCCGCGCGCCGCGAGCTCGAGCTCGCGCTCCGTCAAGCCGTTCTGCGCAAGGAGCTCCACATCGCCTACCAACCGATCGTGGCAACCGACACGGGCTCGATCTCGGGCTTTGAAGCGCTGGCCCGCTGGGACCGCCCAGGATACGGACCGGTTCCGCCCGCCGACTTCATACCTGTCGCCGAAGAGACCGGCCTGATCGTCGAGATCGGCGCATGGATCCTCGAACAGGCGTGTCGCGAGGCAGCTTCGTGGGCGAGACGGTGGCCCGACCGTCGCATCGGCGTCTCGGTCAACCTCTCGGCCCATCAGCTCGTCAACGACAACATCGTCGAGCTTGTCATGTACTCGCTGCAGGGCTCGGGCCTCGACGCCGAGCTCCTGAGCCTCGAGCTCACGGAGACGACGCTGATCGACAACTCGGCGAGCACCGAGCCGGTCCTGCGATCGCTGCGCGAGCTCGGCGTGAACCTTGCGATCGACGACTTCGGGACGGGGTACTCGTCGCTCACGTATCTGCGTCGCCTTCCCATCAACGTCGTGAAGATCGACCAGTCGTTCGTGCGCGCGATCGGGACCGAGCGCGAAGACACTGCCATCGTCGCTGCGGTCATCAGCCTGGCGAAGAACCTCAACCTGCATGTGGTCGCCGAGGGCATCGAGACTCCCGAGCAGCTCGCGGCGCTGGTGCAGCTCGATTGCGAGCACGTGCAGGGGTACCTCTTCTCGCGCCCGGTCGGCGCCGACGCGCTTCCGCGGCTGGTCGAGGGCGCGACGAGCTGGTGCGTGACACAGAAGGCCTCGTAGCAGGCCGTCCACAACGCGGGCGACCAGCGGCGTGCGTACGCTTTGCCACGTGTGCTCCGGACTGCCGGCGAGAGCAGCGCCGTGAGCGCACGGCGGCGCCTGGGTGCGCTGCTGGTCGCAATCGTGATTGCCGGTGGGACCGCGATCGGGATCGCAGTCGATCGGGCCCGCACCTCGCACACCACGGTCCTACCGAGCAGCTCCGCCGGTCGCTCGCCCACCGTGGCGCGCGCCACGACGTCCGCGTCGAGCCCGACGACGATCGCGCCCACCACCGTGCCGGAGCCGACCACCGTGCCGGCGCCGCCGAACGGTCCGCCTTGGCTGATCCGGCGAACGACGCTCGGCCTCTTCGACCCGAGTCGATCGTCGCCGGCCCGCGGCGCGATCCCAGCTCATGCCGGCCGCGTGCTGCGCACCACGTTGCGCTGGCCCGTTGCGCCCGACGGGAGCGTGGCGCCCGGCCGGCGGCCACTGATCGTGTTCGCGCACGGCTACAACGTGTCGGCGGCCACCTACTCGGCGCTGCTCGACGATCTCGCGCGCGCCGGGATCGTCGTGGCCGCGCCCGAGCTCCCCGGCGAGAGCACTGCGTATCCCGGACCGCCGGTGGAAGCCGATCTCGTGAACGAGCCCTGCGACATGGAGTTCGTGGCCGCCTCGCTCGAACAGCACCCGCCGCCTGCGTTGCGCGCGGCCATGCACGACACCACGTTGATCATGGCGGGGCATTCCGACGGCGCGACCGCCGCGGCCGCGGCCGGCTACACGACGTCGTGTTCGACCGCGCCGGTGCGCGCGGTCGTGGCGTTGTCGTCCGACGACGTTCCCATGACCGGCGCACGTCGCTTCGGTGCCCCGCCGCCCCTGCTCGCCATGACGGGTACTGCCGATGAGATCAACCCGCTCGCGCACACCTTCGCGCTCTACGAGCACGTGGCGCCGCCCGCGTGGCTCGTCACGATCGACGGCGGGCACCACCTCGACACGTTCACGACGGACCCCGACCGCGCGCGCCTCGACGCCATGATCGCCACATTCGCGTTCATGGTCGCCGACGGCGACCTTACGAGTGGACCGCTCGCGGCCGAGACCGGTGGCCGCGTTCACCTGCAGGCGCGCTGAGCGCGCCGGGCAACGCGGCCCGGTCAGCAGGCGGCGGTGCCGCACGCCGCGCAGTGGCGCCACGCGGCCGCGAGTGGCACCCCACAGGCCCCGCACAGCGCCGCGTCGGCGGCGGAGTGGGTGTCGACACCGCACCAGACGCAATGCCTCCACAACGCCGCGAGCAAGCCGCCGCACTCCATGCAGAACCGCCACCCGTCGGGGAGCTCGGCGAGGTCGCCCATGACCACGCCGCTCGGCCTCGATGGCCGCGCCGCGATCTCCACGACTGGCGTGGTGGTGTCGCCGCGCCCACCCGCGAGCACGGCGGCCGTAGCCACTTGGTTGCGGCCCTGCGGTACGACCTTGCCGCTGTTGTAGACGATCACGATCGAGTCGTTCGACAAGGTGAGCCGCACGCCGTGTTGCACGTTCGCCTCGTCGAGTACGAACACACCGGCATCGCTCAACGCCTTTTGCAGCTCGGCAATGCGCTCCTCGGTCTCCATCCCCCTCAGCCAGCCGGTGCCGCGAGCACGCGCCGGAGCTGCGCGCAGCTCACGAACGACGCCGGCGTGGCCGGCGCGGCGCCGAACGAGGTGAACGGGCGCGACTCGGCACACGGAGAGCCGGCCAGCGCAGCCCAACGGATGCCGCCGCGGATGTTCGCCGAGATCGAGGCGGTGGCCGGTGCCGACGTGTCAGCGCCGGCGCCGGCAGTGAAGCGCAGTGACACGCTGGCCGCCGCGCCGCCCTCGCTGTCGATCTGCAACGTGCACTGCACGCCGGGAGCGGCGCAGTCGAGCGTGGCGTCCGGTCCGGCCTCGAGCCGGCGGTGGACGGTGTAGTCGGTCGTGACCGAGCCGGTGCTGTCGGTCATTGGTTGCGACGGCCCGATCACCGAGAAGCACGCCACGACCTGGGCGCTCGCGGCGCATTCCGACACCGAGACGGCCGCGAGCGGAGCGAAGCTCCGACCGTGGATGCGCACCGTCTGCGTGTGCGTGAATGGCCCGGCCGGCGTGATCGATGCCGAAGGGGGTGGCGGCACGGGCGCGCTGGCGGCGAACGCGATCGGGACCGTGAGGTCGCTGCCGTCCTGCAGAGCGAACAGGTCGACCACGCAGCGACCGGGCGCGGCGCAGTCGGTGGGCGGTGCGTGCGGCTCGAATGGTTTGGCGAGGTACCGATGCAGCATCGGGTTGGCTTCGAGCCCACCGCGGCCGTTCGTGAACGCGATGCCGATCAGATCGCACGACGCACTCGATTGCGTGTCGCACTCTGCGACGGCAACGGGTTGGCCGGTCGACCAGCGCTCGCCGCGGACCGCCGTGCGCGCGTAGAACGGCAGGTCGGTGTTCGGTCTCACCGTGGCGCTGGGCGGCGGAGGCGGCGGCCGGTTCGGGTCGAAGGTGAGCGGCGCAACCGCGTGGTAGTCCACGTCGAAGGCGTCGATTGCGAGCAGCTCGCATGTGCCGGGCGCGGCGGCGCAGTCAACTGGGCTCGATGTGCCACCGAGCAACATCCGGCTCAGGGTGAACGGGATCGTGAAGCTGCCGTCGGCCGCGAAGGGCACGATCGACGATGGCATGCACGACAAGGGGACGCTGACGCACTCGGTCACCACGCCGATATGGCCGGCCGTGAAGCCACCACCCACGACCGTGACCCGCGTGCGGTCGGTGAGCCGCGTCGACGGCGTGACGTGCAGCGACGTCGGTGGGAGCGGCACGCTCGGGTCGAAGCTGATCGACTGCGTCGCCTGCGCGGAGAAGTCGCTACCGAGGGCGAACAGCACTTCGCACTGCGCCGTCGCGCAGTCGGTCAACCCGCTCACGGTGAACATCGTGCGGTGCACGGCGAAGGGCGTGCGGAACGAACCCTGGCCGTCGCTCATGACGATGACCAGCGTGTTCAAGTCGCATGAGCTGGGATCGGACGCACCGCTGAGGCACTCGACGCCGCCGATCGGCTGACCCGGCGCGAAACCGCTGCCGGCCACGGCCACCGTCTGGCCGCTCACGAGCATCACGTGCGGCGACACCGCGATCGCCGGGTTGCCGGTGGCGCCCACCGATGGCGCGGCGCACAACGCCACGCTCACGATCGCCACGATCACCCCGAGCCCTCGCCCCCCACCAGCCATGCCGCGCCCCATGCCGAGCACCTCCGTTACGGGATGAGCACGTTCTTGGCGAACTCCGATGTGCTCGCGTTCGTGTTGGTGGCCGTGGCTGTGACCGGCTGGTTCGCCGCGGTGGGCGGCAGCGTGATGTGCGCGAATCCGCTCGCATTCGCGGTGGCGGTGGCGAGGTAGGTCTTGCCCGAACCGACCTGCCCGGCACCGCGGTCGGCGATGAACACCTCGACCTTGCATCCGGCGCACGTCGTGGCGTCGACCGTCGTCACCGTCGGGTTCGACAGCTTCGGCGCCAGGATGGCGTCGTTCACGTTGGGGTCGGCGTTCGTGGCCGTGTTCACGGCGGACAAGGGCGCCAGGTCGATACCGAGCGCGACGGCGCCGCTGAGGTTGTTGTCGTGCACCGAGTTCTGCGTGATCGTGTTCTGGTTCGTGACCGACGGCGTGGGCCGGGCCGGCTCGATGCTGTCTGGGCGGATCTGGATGCCGGCCGTGTTGTAAGCAACCTCGTTGCCGGGACCGATGATGTTGTGCACCGAACCGGCAGCAATCTCGATGCCAAAGACGCGGTTGCCGGCCGGCGTGCCGTTCAACGTCACGCCGATCTTGTTCCGGGCGATCGTCGAGTCGTGCACGCCCTTGTCGACGAGGACGCCACCTTTTTGCGAGTTCACGATCACGTTGTCGGTGACCGTCTGGTTCCCGGCGTCGAGCGGACAGGGGCTGGTGCCGCAGTCGGGATTGCCCTCGAGGTGCACGCCCCATTGACCGTTCTGGGCGACGACCGGCGCGGCGTTGCCCGTGAGGTCGGTGCCGATGTAGTTGCCGATGATCGAGTTGAAGCGCGTCAGCTTGTTGTGCGACACCTCGGCGCCCTCTTGGAAGTTGCCCGAGAGCACGTTGTGCTGCTGCAACCCCGTGCCGCCCACGATCGTGCCCTGCGTTCCGGTGTTGATGTCGACGCCGTGCGACTTGGAGCCTCGCCGCTGCGTGCCGGTGGGATCGAGCCCGATGATGTTGTTCTGGATGACGTTGTTCTTCGTGGGCCAGTTGTAGGTGGCCACGCCTTGGTGATTGCACCCCGAGATCACATTGCGGTTCGCGCTGCCGGGCGCACCGATGATGTTGTTGCTCGCCCCGAGCTGCATGACGACGCACGACGACGCGCCGACCAGCGTGTACGTGGGGTCGTAGCTGCCGTCGGGCTGCAGGCCGAGCATGTTGCCGAGCACCTGGTTGTTGGTGGCAGCCGTCTGGTAGAGCGAGATCGAGATCTTGAACGCGTGCATGTCGAAGCCACGGATCACGTTGTTCGCCGAGAGCACGGTGAACCCGTCAATACCCGTACCGCCCGTGCCCTTCAGCTCGATCCCATAGACAGCGTTGTCGGCGATCGGATCCGTGTTGACCAGCGAGCCCGGCTGGGTGGTGGCGTCGATCGTGATGCCGCCCGCGGGATTGTTCAAGGCCGGCAACAGGGCGGCCGGCGCGATGAGCTGGCGGCCGGCCGGCGCGATGTTGAACGCGATCAACGAGGATCCGGCGACGTGGTTCGCCTCCTGGATCGCGGCGCGCAGCGTGCACACCCCGCCCGCAGTCCGACAGACCCCGTCGAGCTTGCTGTCGCCGGCATCGCCAGTGGAGTTGACCGTGAACGTGGCGGTGAACGCCGCGGTCGATCGGTTCGTCGCGGCCGACGCCGTGTTCGCACCGAGCGGGAGCGCCACCGTCAGCGCACCAGTGATGCCAACCAGTGTGGCGAGATGTTGCCAACGTGGTCTGTGTGCAGCGTGAGTCACGATCCTCCTCGTCGCGTGCCGGAACACGTGGCTCCCCCAACACGGATCTGCGTGCATGGACCTTGCTCGACAGCAGGCGCCGTCGAGCGATTCCCATCCATAGTGCCATCCCGAACGCGGAAACACACCAACGGAACCTCGCCGAACGCGATGGATGTGGCATCGAACTCACTGCACCCGCGCGAAGTCGTTGGGCTTTGTCGTTCGCCAACTCAGGAATTTCGCTTCCAACGCCGACAACACCTCTCGGCTGATGGTCGGCGGAGACCATCGCCATTCGAGGGGTTGGTCATCTTGAACATCGTTCTTCCTACCCGTGGCTTCGGCGCGCCTTCACGCTCCTTGCGAAGTTGGCGCCGGCGGCGTGCCATCGCCGGACTCACGATCACATCGTTGTGCGCGGGCGCGGGCATTGCCGCGCTCACGGATCGGTCCGACGCCGGTTCGATCGCCAACA
>JADGOO010000232.1 GCA_017882905.1 Acidimicrobiia bacterium
CTTCACGTCTTCGTGCAGCAACGTGTGCTTGCGGATCGCGAAGCGGAACTCGTCGATCTGGTCGATCGTGGGGAGCTCGCCGTAGATGAGCAGGTACGCGGTCTCGAGGTAGGAAGGGTGCTCTTGGCCGGCGAGGTCTTCGATGTCGTAGCCGCGGTAGCGCAGGATGCCCTTGTCGCCGTCGATGAACGTGATCGCCGACTCGGTGGCACCGGTGTTCATGAAGCCGTAGTCGAGCGTGATGAGCCCGGTCTCGCTGCGCAGCTTGGCGACGTCGATCGCCTGCTCGCGCTCGGAACCCTCGACCACGGGCAGGGAGAGCTCCTTGCCGTTGTGGCGGAGTACTGCAGGCTCGCTCATGTCTGCTCCTCGAAGTCGGTCCGGGCCGACTCTATTCGTCGTGTTGCGTGTCGGGAGAGGCGACCTACTGTCGGACTGTGTGAGTGCGTTCACGTTCAGCATCGACCGGCGCTATTGCGGCCCGCCCACGAGCGCCAACGGTGGGTACGCGTCGGGTCTGCTCGCGGCCGCGCTGCTCGGCGAGCCCCCGTTCGGACCCGGCCGCCCCGGCGCGGCGGCCGGCTCGGGATCGGCGCCGGTGGAGGTGGCGCTCCGACTGCCACCACCGCTCGAACAGCCACTCGTCGCGATCGTCGCGGACGACGGGACCGCGGAGCTGCACGATGGCGACGCCGTGGTCGCCACCGCACGTCGTCTCGACTCGCTCGACATCGCGGTGCCCGCCGCGGTGAGCGTCGAGGCGGCACGCGCGGTGGAAGCGGAGTCGCCGATCGTGCGCGACCTCGATGCACACCCGTTCCCGACCTGCTTCGTGTGCGGCACGGCGCGCGCCGTCGGCGACGGTCTGCGCATCTTCCCCGCGCGGATCCCCGGCACCGACGTGTTTGCAGCCGCGTACACACCCGCGGCCCGCGAGACCGGGATCGAGCTCGTGTGGGCCGCGCTCGATTCGCCGAGCAGCTTTCCGATGTACCTCGACGAGGATCCCTTCCCCGGACCGATCGTGCTCGGGCGGATGGCGGTGCGGATCGACCGCACGGTGGAGGGTGGCCGGCCGCACGTCGTGATGGCGTGGCGCGAAGGCGTCGACGGTCGCAAGCTCCACACAGCCGGCGCCCTGCTCGACGACGAGGGCACGACGGTCGCAGTGACCCGCGCCACCTGGATCCGTCTGCGCGCCCAGTGACCGGCTGCGAGTGGCCGCCGTCCCTGACGCGTATGTCAGACTGCCGCGACTCATGAACTTCGACTTCTCCGACGACCAGATCGCACTCCGCGACGGCGCCCGCGAGGTGCTCGACGACCTGGCCGCGCCCGCCCGCGTGCGAGCCTTCACTGCTACCGACGCGGCGTACGACACCGCGCTGTGGGCCGCCATGGTCGAACAGGGCTGGCTCGGTGTGGCGCTGCCGGAAGCCGATGGTGGCCTCGGCTTCGGGATCGTGGAGGTGGCGCTGCTCGTAGAAGAGCTCGGCCGCCACGCCGCACCGGCACCGTTCCTTCCCACCGTGCTCGCCCTCGACGCGCTCCGGCGCGGCGCGCAGCACGACCGGCTGGCGTCGTTGCTCGACGGCTCGGCCGTCGGATGTGTGGCGTGGAGCCGACGGTCCGACGCGGTGCAGGCCACCGCAACAGGCTCCGACTGGACGCTCACCGGCCGCGCCGACCCCACGCCCTACGCACCGTTCGCCGACGTGGCGGTGGTCGTGGCCGCTACCGACGAAGGCCCGGCACTGTTCGCGGTGGATCTCGACGCAACTGGCCGGCCCGCCCGCCAGAGCGCGATGGACGTGACCCGCCCGCTCGGCTGGCTGACGTTCGCGGCCACGCCTGCGACTCGGCTCGGTGGGCGCGAGCACGTGGAAGCGCTCGTCGATCACGGCGCCACGTTGACGGCCGTGGAGATGCTCGGCGGCGCGCGTGCCGTCCTCGACATGTCGGTGGCGTACGCCAAAGACCGTGTGCAGTTCGGCCGCCCGATCGGTAGCTTCCAGGCGATCAAGCACAAGTGTGCCGACATGCTCGTCGACGTGGAAGGCATGCACTCGGCGGCGTACTGGGCCGCGTGGGCGATCGGCGCCGACGACCCCGACGCCTCGGTGGCGGCGAGCACCGCGAAGTGCTGGGCGAGCGACGCGAGCCGCCGTGTGATGGCGAACGGGCTGCAGGTGCACGGCGGCATCGGCTTCACGTGGGAGCACGACTTGCACTTCTACTCGAAGCGCGCCCAGCTCGATCAGCTGCAGTTCGGCAACGCGTCGTTCCACCGTGAGCGCCTCACACAGCTACTGCGGCCGCGGGTGGAGGCCGGCCGGAGCGTGGTGTGACGGAGCAGCTGTCGCTCCCCGACGACGTCGAGTGGGGAGAGTGGGGACCGCCCAAGCGGGTGCGCATCGATCTCGCGCCGGTCGCCGTGTTCGCCCGCGCCGTGAAGGACGACAGCGTCGAGTACCGCTCCGAGCGGGCCGCGGCGGCGGCCCGCTTCTCGGCTGTGCCGGTCCCGCCGACGTTCACGTTCGCCGTGGCCGACTCGTGCTCGTTCGCCGATCTGCAGCCGGAAGCGCCGCCCGGTGATCGGCCGCCGGCGTTCAGCTTCGCCGACGCGCCCAAGGGCCTGTACCTCCATGGCGGCCAGGAGTTCGTCTACCACCGGTGGCCGGTGGTCGGCGACGTGCTCGAGAGCCGGTTGCGCACGAGTGCGCCGTTGGTGCGATCGGCCCGGCGCGGCCCGATGCACGTGACCTACATGCAGACCCAGTGGCGCGAGGTCGCTACCGGCGATGTGGTCGTCGACGAGCTGATCACGAGCCTCTTCTTCCCCGAGCAGTAGCCCGTCGCTGAACCCGAAGCGGCCTCCGTCCGTATGCTCTTCTGTGATGGAGCGACCCGGTGCGCTCAGTACGGACGACGACGTTCGTGCCGTCTACGCCGCGCACGGCGGCGAGCTGTACCGCTTCGCCCGCCGGGCGCTCGGCGACGACGGCCTGGCTGAGGAAGCCGTGCAGGAGACCTTCGTGCGCGCCTGGCAGGCCGCCGACCGCTTCGATGATCGACTCGGGAGCCTGCGCACCTGGTTGTTCGCGATCTTGCGCAACGTGGTGATCGACCTCGCCCGGGCGCGCGCTGTGCGCCCGCAGGTCGCCCACTCCGATGCTGGAGCGCGACCCGAGCAAGCCGATGTCACCGACCTCGATTCGGTGCTGGTGGCCTGGCAGGTGGAAGAGGCGCTGCGACGCGTGTCGCCCGAGCATCGCGCCGTCTTGCTCGAGGTGCATTGCCGCGGACGCGCGTACGCTGACGTGGCGCAGGAGCTCGGTGTGCCGGCCGGCACGGTGAAGAGCCGTGTCTTTTACGGGTTGAAGGCGATGCGCCTCGCGCTCGAGGAGCTGGGGTGGAGCGATGACGGCTGAGTCGTGCCGCGAATGGCGCGGCGACCTCGCGGCCGCCGCCGGTGACCGGCTCGAGCCGGCCGAGCACACGCGCCTCCTCGCGCATCTCGATGGATGCCCGGCATGCCGCGCCGATCTCCGCGACCTGCAGCGGTCGGCCGCGCTGCTCGCGCTCGCCGACCCTGCGCACGTGGGCGACGACGACAATCCGCTGCCGGCAACGTTGGGCGCGGCGGTGTTGTCGCGCGTGCAGATGGAGCAGAGCCGCGCCCGGCGCACGCGTCGGCGGTTGCGGGCCGGAGTTGGTACGGCGCTCGTCGCCGCGGCGGCGGCGATCGCACTCGTGATCGCGCTGTCGGGTGGCCCGAACGTGACGCACACGAACGTGGCGCTGCGCACGAACGGTGCTCGTGCCGACGCGGTGCTCGTGCGCGACACGGGCGGCACCGAGGTGCGGTTCCGAGGTCGCGGGCTGCACGGGCGCGCGACCTACTGGCTGTGGCTCACCGGTCCCGATGGGCAGCGGTGGAGTGCAGGCACGTTCAACGGCGGTACGGACGGCACCTTCGACGTCCAGACGTACTGCGCGTTGCCCTACCCGCAAGTGCGACGAGTGTGGGTGACCGACTACGCCAACCACGTAGTGCTCGACGCGCGCCTGACCGTGCGCGCCTGACGATCACCGCTCTGTCGTCGTGCACGTGTAACGGGCGGAGATCCGGTCGTCGCTGTAGTCGGACTGCACGATCGTGAAGCCGACGCGCTCGAGCATGGGTTCGAGGAGCCAGGTGAAGGTGCTGTGCTCGTCGCGCACGTGTTCCTCGAGCTCGGCGCGCGTCCAACCGTCATCCACCGACGCCGATTCGGTGTCGGCCATCCAACGTTCGAGGTCGCCGCTCGCGGTGCCGGGATCGAAGCCGTACACCACGTCCCAGAGCCGGAACGTGCCACCCGGCCGCAGCATCTGCACGACGCGTGCGAGCGCGACCCCCTTCCAGAAGTCGGGGAGATGGTGCAGGGCGTATCGGCTGTAGACCACGTCGGCCGCGGCCTCATCGTGCTCATACGTGAGGAACCCGGCCTGCACGCAGTCGATGTTGCTCAACCCGGCGGCAGCCACTTTGGCGCGCAGGCGAGCCAGCATCACCGGTGACACGTCGACCGCGACGACGCGTCGCGCGATCTTGGCCGCGGCAAGGGCGAACTGGCCGGTGCCGGCGCCGAGATCGACGACGGTGGCATCGCGGTTGAGGCCCCCCGCCGCGAGTGCGCTGATCTCGGCGGCGACATCAGCATCTTCCTTCTGGTCGTAGCGCGCCACGTGGTCGGCGTCGAGGTTCTCGCGGCCCGCGAAGGCGAGCTCGTCGAGCACCCACGACGCACGATCCGGCCGCATCGCTCCCCGCTACGGCGTCAGCTCGTCGACGATCATGAGATCGACGAAGTCGGGTGGGCCGTCGAAGATCTCCGCCATCGTGGCCCGGGCGGCCTGCAGGCCCTCGAGGCGACGCGGATCGTTCTCGCGAGCGCGCGCCTGCTCCTCGCTCGCGAACACGACGAGCATGAACAGCCGACTCGGGTCGTTCTGGTCGCGCATCGCCGTCGAGCGCACGAGACCGGAATCCGGTTGCTCGATGGCGCGCAGCTGCTCGATCAGCTTCGCGAGACCGTCCTCGCTCCCCGGCTTCAAGCGAGTGGTGATCAGCTGTGCCCACATGGAAGGCCCCCGTTGGTCGACGTGGCCAGACCCTAACGAATGTTCGGCCCGGCCGCGAGAGCCGGAGCGTGCGACGGTCGATCGTGTCACCGCGCGTATCGTCTCGCGATGCTCCAGTTGATGGTGCGGCGAGTGCATCCCGAGCAGGTTGAAGCTCTGCGCGACTGGCTTGCGCAGGTCGGTGGGCCTCGTCGCGCGGAAGCTCTGCGAACGCTCGTCGACGAGACCGCTCGACCCACGCAGTCGACGCTGATCACGACAACGACGCGCGCACGATCAGGGCGGCCACGGGAGCACGCCGCATCGAACACGCATCCGCATCGAATGCTTGTCCGGCGCCCGAGCGTCGAGCCGACACCGAACGGCAGCGCGGTGCGTCATGACTGCCGCGGTCGTCGCCACATCGTCGTCACCACAGGTCCGTCTTCTGGCAGCTCGAACTGCCGGTAGACCTCGAACCCAACCGACTCGTAGCGCTTCAGGTTCGCTGGGTTCGTCGATTCGAGATAGGCCGGCATGCGCCGCTCGTCGATACGAGCAAGGTTCTCGGCGAGAAGCCGCATGCCCGTGCCGTTCCCACGATGATCAGGGTGCGTGCCGAGCAGACTGAGATAGAAGTGCTCCTCGTGGGCAGGATGCGCGGCTTCGAAACGATCGAGCACCTCGAACATGATCTGGCTGCGAGGCCCGACGAGCTCTTCGACGAGCGGTTCAAGCCGCGCCTTGTACGGCTCGATGAGCTCGGGACAGCCCGGCGGAATCCATAGCGACACCGCCTCGTGTCGGGAGGTCGTCCATACCCACCGGTGCTCGATGCTCCCAGCGACGAACAACGCCCAGAATGCAGCCTGCTGGTCGTGTCGATGTTGCGGTTCGTTGAACACCCATCCCCAGACCGGGTCGTTGAAGAACGCTCCCGCCAAGGTCTGCGCAACCGCGTCTACGTCCGAAGGTTCAGCGACGCGCGATGTCTCGTCATCCGCCACGGGCTACGCAACCTCGGCGACTGCCTTGACTCGTTCCAGCGTGCGGAGCATGTCGCGCCCGTTGCGACGCTCCCGCAGGAACCCGCCGAGCGGGCGCCAAACCTTGGTGAAGAGGTTGTCCCCGAGATCGAACGACTCAGTGACGTCGGTACCGCCGTCGTCCGTGGCGCTGAACTCGTAGCGCCACGTGTTCACGGGCCGGTCGCGCATGATGACCGCGAACTCGAAGACCTGACCGGGCACGCATTCGGTGACTTTGCATGTCGTCCAATAGAGGACGGGCCACCTTTCGTTGCGCTTGACGTGGCCCCGGTACCGCGCTCCGACCGCCGGAGCGGTGGCGCCGTCGATCCACTCGGCCTCGATCACCTCCGGGCTGTACTCGCCCATCTTCGTGATGTCGCTGACGAGTCCCCAGACCTTGTCCGGCGGCGCATCGATGTGGAGACTGACCGCAGCACGCATGCCAGAGGACCTTAGAGCGTGGCGGGCTGGTCACGGTGAGGGTGTGGCCGTCGTGGGTGGTGGTCCAGCCGGGTCGGTGGATCGTGTGGTGATGGACTGTCCATTCCGGCACGCGTACGGATCGGCAGCTCGGGCGCGCTGAATGGAGGGTTAGCAATGAGCGGTGGGGAGCGATCCACCAAGTGCTTTCACGACGCGCTGCTGAAGTGTCGTCTTTCGGCTCGGTGGGACTGCAGCGACCTCTACGCGCCAGCGGTCACCTACCACGCTCGCATCGCACGACCCCGCGAGCACGTTGGGCGGGAGCGTGTGGCTCGTTGCGACGGCGTCCGCGCGCTTGCGTTGGTCGATGCTGCCGTCCAGGTACAGCACGAGCAGGTCCTGCTGACCCAGCGCCTGGTCGGGTCCTTCACATGCACCCACCGCGACCTGCACACCTGCGATCGCTGGGAGACCGCCACTTGCGGGAGTTACATGCGAGCATCCGAGCCCCTTGGAGTGCAAGGCATCGGCCAAGCCGCGCACCGTGCTGGCGTGCAGGGGTGGACCGCCGGCGCCGCTACAGGCGCCGAGCGTGAGTACGAGCACGATGCCAGCCGCACCGACGCCGCTTCGATGACCCGCTCGCACGAGCGCATGATGCCCGCTCGTCGCTCGTTCGTCGAGGCGAGCAGATCGGCGGCTAGGGCGCGACAGTTCGTCAGGGTCCGAGAAGCGCAACCACGACTAAGACCCCGCCGACGACTGCCACACCGATCACGATGCGAACGAAGAGCAGATTCGAGCGGTCGTCCATCGGTGCGTCCGTCGTGCCATCCGACGATGGGTGAACTCTCTGCATGAAGTCGAGAACTGGTGTGTCGTGGCGGTCGTCTTGAACGACGTAACGGAACCAGCTCGGATACCGGTTCCTCAGCCAACGACTCATCGCCCGCACGGCACAACGGTAGCGGCCGTGCGCCTATCGGCAGCTCGGCGCTACCGGTGCTAGCTCAGATGGCCGCGCCGGTTTCGGGGTCTGACGTGTAGGTCGACTGCTCCGCAAGAGTCGCAAGCTCATCGTCTGTCACCGGAGCCTCGAAGGAC
>JADGOO010000233.1 GCA_017882905.1 Acidimicrobiia bacterium
CGACCCCGAGGGCTACACCGCCGCGCGTGCGCGCGAGCAGACGGCTCGCATCGAGGGCACCACACGCGAGCTGCTCCTGGAAGCGCTGCGCAGCGGCGTGCCGCCCGGACGGCTCGCCGTCGTGATGGCGAAGGCGAAGATCGAAGCGGCGCGTACCCGCAGCGCTCGGTGAGTCAGAGCGTCGCGAAGTAGAGGTGCTGGCGGTAGTCGTCGGCCGTCGATCCGGCGAGCTTGTTCGCGATCGGGATCGTCGCCACCGGAGTGGTGCCCACGTACGCGACGTTGTAGTAGTCGGCCAGCATGTGGCCGAGCGTCGTCATGGGGAGCCAGCCCACGTTCATCGGAGTTGAGTTGAGCACCGTGACAGGCGACCACGTCGCTCCTGCGTCGTTCGACATCGCGGTCGCGGCCGAGATCGCGCACGTCGCTACGGTGCATGCCGCGTTGGGCATCTCGTAGAACACCACGGTCAGCTGCGCGGTCGCGCCCGACGTGCCGGGCGTGATGCCGATCGCCGCCACGAAGTGCTCGATCGTGCTCGATACCGGATCGAGCGGGATGCGCTGAACGGGGCCCCATGTGACGCCGTCGCTCGACGTGCTGTACACGATGTCGTTGCTCGTGCAACCGACACGGAATCGGCAGTCGTACCAGCTCACGTACACGTTCCCAGCCGCGTCGACCGCGGCCGACGGCTTCGAGCGCGTGCGCAGTCCCGCGACGAGCGTGTGGCGCTGCTCCGTGGCAACGACCACGGGGTCGGACCACGAAAGCCCGCCGTCGATCGACCCGAACGCGACGACCGTGTTCAGCAAGTTCTGCGTGGCAAGCACGACAACGGTGCCGTCGGGACGCACCACCGGGTTCACGTCGTAGCCGAGCGCCTGCGAAGCCGTGCCGATCGGCGACGACCACGTGAGGCCGCCGTCGTCCGAGTATGTGGCTTTGAACTCCCTGTTCAAGGCCTGCGACGTGTACAGCAGGTAGCAGCGGCCGTAGTGCGGGCTCGTCACCGAGTTGTCGCACGTGACCCAGCCCTTGTCGGGTTCGTCACCTTGGCCCACCAGCACGGGCAGGTTCCAGTTGATGCCGTCGGTCGAGCGACTGACCGTGACCGCGTCGTACGACCAATGGACGCCGTCGAAGAGCAGGCCGTGCGACGTGATGATCCACTCGCCGTGGGCGTCGTCGTGCGTCACGATCATGTTGACCGTCCGCTGCCATGGGCCGGCCGGGCTCGACGCTTGTGAGGTGCCCGGAAGCACCCCCTGGTAGGGCCAGGTGACGCCGCCGTCGGTCGACGTTGCGAAGCCGACGCCTTGCGATCCGCTGGTCTGGCCCGCGAACCGGCCCACCTGGTACGTCGACACGATCGTCGTGCCGAACGTGGCGGTGGTCGGCTCCACGACGGTCTCATGCTCCGCGCCGCCACCCACCGTGGGGTCGCTCGCGGCGAACGTCAACGACGGCACCGTGCCGGCCGCGACTTGTTGCGTGGTGGTGCCGGTCGCGCCGAGGTTGTCGGTGACCGTGAGCGTGACGGTGTAGCTGCCGCCGTAGCTGTAGAGGTGGTTCGCGGTGACGCCGGCGCCGTTCGCGCCATCGCCGAAGCTCCACGAGTAGCCCACGACCGTTCCGTCCGGGTCGTGCGAAGCCGACGCGTCGAACGAGCAGGTCAGCTGCGTGCACGACGGCGTGAACACCGCGACCGGCGACGCGTTGATCGGGCTCGCGCTGAGGTTGTCGAAGGTGAACAGGACCGGCGCGTTCGTGCTCGTGGCGCTCAGCGCGGTCTGGATGCCGAGCGAGCCGGCTGCTTGGAGGCCGCTCTGCGAGTCGGTGCGCGTGACGGCGAACGCGGCGGGCTCCGCCTGGGTCGCGTTCCACACCTTGACCTGGATCGTGGAGGGGTTGGCGCCGGTGACCACGACGCGCACGCGATATGTCGTGGCCGCGTTGTAAGTGAGACCGGCGACGGCCACTTCGGTGCCGACGACGGCCTCGGTGCTCGTGCCGGGCAGCTTGGTGACGGCCGCGTACACGGCGCCGTTCGCAGCGAAGCGCACCCGGCCGCGGTACTCGTTGTTCGTCGAGACACGCCGGCCGATCACGCGCACGTAGTTGCCGCTGCCAGTACCGGCCTTGCTGACCTTCAGGTCGACGAGCGCGTTCGTGGTGGCCGAGGTGGCCGACAGGAGGCGCGCCGACTGGCCGACACCGACCGTTGGTTGGTTCATCGTGGCAACGCCGCTCGCCACGTGGAAGTTCGCGGCGGTACCGCTCAACGACCAGGCGCCGCCCGTGTCGGCCGTGCCCCAGCCGTTGGCGACCGTGCGGCTGAAGGTGTCGACGGCGTAGGCGCCCTGGGCGGCGCTCGCCGCAGGCGCGGCGAGGGCGCCGACCGCGGCGACGATCGACGCGACGACGAGCGCGACAGCGGACAGGCGGCGGAACGGCGAACGCAAGGGAGCAGGCCTCTCGACAGGCGGGGGAGCCGATTGTCGCGTCCCACCGCCACATCAACAACAGGTCGCGCGGCCCATCCCGCCGGGGAGCCCGTCGACGACTACTCGTCGCCGGTCACTGGTTCGGCGTGGTGCCCGACTCCTTGGCGGCCTTGGCTGCGGCTTCGCGCTCGGCGAGGGCCTCGAGCAGGCCCATGCGCTCTTGGCCGACCTCGTCGAACCGGGCTGCGATCTCCTCGATCGTCCACCGGCCGTCCTTGCGCATCTCGCGCACCTCGACCGGTTGGTTCCAGACCGCGATCTTGCCGCCGTTGGCCGTGTACACCTGGCCGGTGACGCCATCGGCGCGGTCGGAGAGCAGGAACCCGACCATCGGAGCCACGTCTTCGGGTTCGCCCATCTCGATCCCGAACGGAACATTGCCCGACATGCGGCTCTTGGCCACGGGCGCGATCACGTTGGCGCGCACGCCGTACTTGAACATGCCGGCCGCGACCGAGCGGGTGAGCGACACGATGCCGCCCTTGGCCGCCGAGTAGTTCGCCTGTGCCACCGAACCGGCGAACGCGCCGGAGGTGAACGCCACGTAGGCGCCTGACTGCTGCTCCCGGAAGATCGGGGCTGCCGCGCGGAACACGGTGAACGTGCCCTTCAGGTGCGTCTCGATGACCGGGTCCCACTCCTCCTCGCTCATGTTGAACAGCATGCGCTCGCGC
>JADGOO010000234.1 GCA_017882905.1 Acidimicrobiia bacterium
ATCGGGGAGCTCGTTGATCGCGAACAGACCGCGGTTCGTGCGCGGCACGAGCCCGTAGTGCAACGTGAGCTCGTCGGAGAGGTAGCGACCCTCGGCGACCTTGATCGGGTCGACCTCACCGATCAAGTCGGCGATCGACGTGTCGGGCGTGGCCAGCTTCTCGCCGTAGCGCTTCGAGCGGTGCACCCACTCGATCGGCGTCTCGTCGCCACGATCGGCGATCAGGTGACGAGCGTGTGCCGAGCACGGCGCGTACGGGTCGTCGTTGATCTCGCTGCCCGCGACGATCGGCATCCACTCGTCGAGCAGATTCACGAGACTGCGGATCATGCGCGTCTTCGCCTGGCCACGTTCGCCCAGGAAGATCACGTCGTGACCGGCGAGCACCGCGTTCGCGAGCTGCGGCAGGACCGTGTCGTCGTAACCGATGATGCCTTCGACGAGCGGCTCACCGGCCGCCAGCTTGGCGATCGCGTTGGTGCGCAGCTCTTCTTTGACCGGGCGCGACACCCAGCCGCTTGCCCGTAGCTCTCCGAGACTTGCCGGCCGACTCATCGCGTGAGTCTATGGATCCTCCGGTCGCCGCTCCTCCTCTCCTACAGGCCGGTGGAGGGGTAGGGCTTGTCGCGGGGTTGGGATCGGGCGAGGCCGAGGTCCTGGTAGAGGGCAGTCGAGATCGCGTCCATGCGCGGGTGGTGGCGGTCTGGGCCGGGCATGCCGTTGCACACGACAGCGAGCACCACGTCGTTGACCGGGTCGCAGTACGCCACCGACGATTGCGCGCCGCCGTGACCGAAGGTGCGGGGCGAGCAGTAGCGGCCCATGGCGTAGTTGTCGATCACGAACCCGAGACCCCAGTCGATCGGCGCACCGAACGTGTGGTCCCACATGCCCACCCGGTGCCGGGCCGTGATCGCGGCCACGGTCTGCTCGCTCAGCAGCCGAACGCCCCCGGCGCCGCCCACGCCACCGTCGCGCAGCATCTCGTAGAACCGGGCCAGCTCGCGCATCGGACCGCGGCCGTTCGCACCGGGAATCGCCAGCGCGGCGATGTCGGCCCGATCGAGCCGCACCGGCGTGGCGTCGCCGTCGGCGGTGCGATGCATCACACCGATCCGGTCGCCGTACGCCGCGAAGCGCTCGGGCGGCATCCCGACCCAACAGTCGGTCATGCCGAGCGGCAGGAAGATCTCGTCGCGCACGTAGGTGTCGTACGAACGGCCGTCGAGCGCCTCGATCACGGCGCCGAGCACCGTCATGCCCGACGCGGGGTGGTAGCCGGCCTTCTCGCCCGGGATCCAGCCGTCGTCGATGGGTGCCGCATACACACGAGCGCGGTTCTCCGCCACGCTCTCCCGCCACGGGCGCCCCTCGGCGAGGCCGTCGGCCCAGACCAGCCCGGCGGTGTGCGTGAGGAGATGGCGGATCGTCACCGCCGCCTTGCCGTTGCCACCAAACTGCGGCAGGTAGGTGGCGACGGGCTCGTCGATGCGCAGAAGGCCGCGCTCCCATTGCTGCGCGATCGCGACCGCACAGATCGCCTTGCTCATCGAGAACCACAGCATCAACGTGTCGTCACGCATCGGCACGTCTCGCGCGGCCTCGCCGACGGTGAACGTGGTGTGCGCGCCGTCGTGCGTGACGGCGAGCTGCGCACCCATGTGCACGCCTTCACGAACTCCACGGTCGAGCACCTCGGCGGTGCGTGTGATGTCCACCCTTGGATTCTGCCCGTCTGCGCAGGTGAGGGCTAGTTTCCGCCCGGCAACAGCGCAGCCCTTGAGCACAGTGCCGACTCGGCGAGCGGGGTGGAGAACATGACCCAGACGATGCCGCGTTCGACCGTGAAGGTCGTACGCCCGCCGTCGAAGAAGCCGGCACCGTGGCCGATCGCGTTCTATCGATCGGCCGTCGGCAAGAAGTGGGTGATGGCGCTCAGCGGCATCGTGCTGATGGGCTTCGTCGTCGGGCACCTCATCGGCAACCTGAAGCTGTACCTCGGCCGAGGCGAGCTCAACCTCTACGGCGAGGCGTTGCGCGACATACCGGGCCACCTGCTGCCGCGTTCGCTGCTGCTGTGGACGGTCCGCATCGTGTTGATCGTGGCGTTCCTGGTGCACATCCAGGCTGCGTACTCACTCACACGACTGAACCACAAGGCCCGCCCCACGAAGTACCAGTCGCCACGCGATTACGTGGCGGCCAACTACGCGTCGCGCACGATGCGCTACAGCGGCGTGATCGTGCTCGCTTACCTCGTGTTCCACCTGATCGACCTCACGTGGACGGGCAGCGGGCAGCACTACCACCGAGGCGATCCGTACAACAACCTCATCTTCTCGTTGCAGCGGCCCATCGTTGCGGTGGTCTACGTGATCGCGAACCTCGCGCTCGGCGTGCACCTGATCCACGGCGCCTGGTCGATGTTCCAGAGCCTCGGGGTGAACAACCCGCGCATCAACATGATGCGGCGGCGCTTCGCGCAGGGCTTCGCGGCGATCATCGTGGCCGGCAACGTGAGCTTCCCGCTCGCCGTGCAGCTGCACCTCGTCGAACCGACCTGCAGCGCGAACCGTACTCCGAAGACAACCCAGACATGCCCGGCCCGCGACATCCCGACACCCGCCGCGACCGCAGCTTCAGCGGGAGGCAAGTGACGATGACGAGCACCCTCGACTCCAAGGTCCCCGCTGGATCGGTCCCCGAGAAGTGGGAGCACCACAAGTTCGACGTGAAGCTCGTGAACCCGGCGAACAAGCGCCGCTTCACGATCATCGTGGTCGGTACGGGTCTCGCCGGTGCTTCCGCGGCGGCCACGCTCGCCGAGCTCGGTTACAACGTCAAGGTCGTCACGTTCCACGACTCGCCGCGCCGCGCGCACTCGATCGCGGCGCAGGGCGGCATCAACGCCGCGAAGAACTACAAGAACGACGGCGACAGCGTCTACCGACTCTTCTACGACACGGTGAAGGGCGGCGACTTCCGGTCGCGCGAAGCCAACGTGTACCGCCTCGCGCAGGTCTCGGTCGACATCATCGATCAGTGCGTGGCGCAAGGCGTGCCGTTCGCTCGCGAGTACGGCGGCCTGCTCGACAACCGCAGCTTCGGTGGCGCGCAGGTGAGCCGTACGTTCTACGCACGGGGTCAGACGGGCCAGCAGCTCCTCCTCGGCGCCTACCAGGCACTCATGCGCCAGGTGTCGCTCGGCACCGTCGAGCTCATCACCCGCTCCGAGATGCTCGAGCTCGTGGTCAAGGACGGCGAGGCAGCCGGGGTGGTCTGCCGCAACCTCATCACCGGCGAGATCTTCTCGCTCTCCGGCCACGCGGTGATCCTCGCCACCGGCGGCTACGGCAACGCCTTCTACCTCGCGACGAACGCGAAGCACTGCAACGTGACGGCCGCGTGGCGTGCCCACAAGCAGGGTGCGTACTTCG
>JADGOO010000235.1 GCA_017882905.1 Acidimicrobiia bacterium
GGAGCGAGGCGCGAGTTGGAGTGCGGAACGAAGACAAGCGAGGTGCCTGCCGACGTCCGTGCGGCCGATGCCGCAAGGGTGGAACACGTACCATCGGCGCACACGGTCACGATGTCGCGGGAGGATCCAACCGCAGCCGTGACGTCGACGAACACGCCCGGTCCGATGAAGCAGTCGGCTTGGACCTGGGCCGAGCATCCCGCCGCGGTCGCCGCACCGATCGCGCAGAATCCGATCGCCAGAGAGCGACGCACTGTTCGCATCGCGCCGCGCCGCCGGACTCGCACAGCCCCCATGACACCCGGCGACCGGCGGGGCGCGCCCCGGATGGGTAGTACGGCGCGACGTTCGAAGACTGCGACCGCGCCGTCGAGCAATTCCGGCGAATGCCGCAACCGGCGGACGTGATCTTGCGCACGCTGGCTGTGTAGCGATGCGAACAGTGATGGAGCTGCGATGACCGCACGATGGTGTCACAACACACGCAGCCATCTGGCTCCAACCGAAAGGCACCATCATGCTCAAGTTCCGCAAGACCAACGCCATCTCGAGCAGCAGTCACCGTCGGAGCGCAAGGGCAGCGACGCTCGTCGCCGGCTGTGTGATGCTTGTCGGTGCAGCGGGCTTCGCTGCGCCGGCGGGCGCATCAACGGTGGTCGGTGGCGTCCAGTTCTCCACGTCGATCGACTGTGGTGGCTCGTCGATGTTGGTTGCCACCCACACCCCCGGCAACACGTCGAGCTACGACCGAATCGCGGTCTACAGCTACACCACGGGGCAGTGGTACTACGAGACGAACTGGCACCTCGGCAACGCGTACTCGTTCGCTCGTACCGCCGACTTCACCTTCCGGCCGGGGTACTTCAAGGTGTACGTGTACTACGCCCAGTACACGACGGCCGGTTGGGTGTACAGCGGTGAGGGCCGATCACCACCTACACGCAGCACGCCGGGCTGAGTCAGTACCGCTCCCAGTACTGCTACATGGGGTGAACCCGTGATGTCGAACGCGAACAGGCGAGTGCCGCGCGCACCGTCTTCACTTGAAACGGCGTGGAGGTGAGCGGACTCGAACCGCCGACTTCTACGTTGCGAACGTAGCGCTCTACCAGCTGAGCTACACCCCCGAAGGGAGCCAGCAGGCTACCAAAACGGCCTGCTGACGGCGGGGCCGCTACGAGTTGGCGGTGCGCCGCAACACGAGCTCGCGCGGCGGCACGCGTGCGGGCACGCGCGCCGGCAAGTACGACACGTTCGGCAACGGCAGCGGCGGCATCGCGGCGATCCGCTGGAAGTGGGCGACGAGCGCGGTGTACGCCAGCAGCGCAGCGAGGCTCACACCACACGCCAACCACATCGGCCGGCTCGACGACAGCGCGGCGAGCACGAACGTGACGCCGAGCGCGCCCGTGAGCACGGTGAACACCTGGCGACGACGTTGTGCAGCGCGCCGACGTGCTGCGCGCACTCGGGCCGGTACGGCGGCCGCGGGCGCGATGCCCATGAGGGCGTGGGAATTGAGGTCGGTACGGGCCCGCTGGTGGCGCCCGAGCTTCGACAGCGACGTGTAGTAGTCGCTCAGATCGCCGTTACGGCGATGGGTGGATCGCGCCCGGAGCAGCGGCGGCGCGAGCACCGCGAGCCACAGGAGTGCGAGGACGCCGATCAGCACCTGACCCAAGACCTCTCGACCACCTTCACTCGGCGACGTTAACGGAGGGTGTCCAACGAGTGGTGGACCCTCGGTATCTCGCCCCGCAGTGTTGTACCCCTGGGGCCGCGCGCCAAATCGAACTGCGCTGACCTGGGCTTACGCGTTCGGCGCGGCCGATCTTGGCGCGCGGGGCGATCGCCGCAGGCTGACGGGGCCGTCAGCGGTCGAACGAGCCGCTGTCGTCGGTGCGGCGCCGCCACGTGCCCGACCGGCCGCCCGTCTTCTCCCACAGGGCGAGCTCGCCGACGACCATCGAACGGTCGATCGACTTGCACATGTCGTAGATGGTGAGCGCCGCGACGGCACACGCCGTCATGGCTTCCATCTCCACGCCGGTGCGATCGACCGTGTCGACCTGCGTCTCGATCTCCACGTGCGAATCCTCGATGCGGAAGTTCACGTAGACCGAACCGACCAGCAGCGGATGGCACAATGGCAGCAGGTTCGCTGTCTGCTTCGCCGCCTGAATGCCGGCAACGCGCGCCACCGCGAGCACGTCGCCCTTCGTGACGGCACCCGACGCGATCGCCGAGCTCGTCTCCGGTGACATGTGCACCCGGCAGCGCGCCACGGCGCGGCGATGGGTGGCGTCTTTGGCCGTGACATCGACCATGCGGGCGCGCCCCAGAGGATCGAGGTGCGTGAACTGGGACGGCGCCATGGCGCAAGTGTAGAGGCACCACCTGCGAATCCCTCGGGAACCGCCCGGTTGGACGGCCAGCCGGAGCAGCGACCGATCAGCCGCCGATCTGGCTCATGGAGCGGTCGGGGCGCACGAAGTCGGCCGCGCCGATGCTGTGCCCGGCCCATTTGGTGCCGACCGCGGCCGCGATCGCGTCGGCGAGACGGTCGTCGAGATCCGGGGCGGCGAGACCTGAATCGGCCGGGCCGAGACCATCGGGACCGAGGTCGTCGGGTGCGGCGCCGGAACGCAGGATCGCCCGCAGGTCGAACTCCTCGACGGCGAACAGGCACGTACGGAAACGGCCCTCGGCCGTGACCCGGACACGGTCGCAGCTCTCGCAGAACGGCTCGGTGACCGACGCGATCACACCCACGTCGCCACGACCATCGGCGTAGGCGAAGCGCTGCGCAGGCTCCACGCCGTGGCCCTCGAGGCGGCGAGGCCAGCCCACCAGCGGGTACTCGGCGTGCACGCGCTCGAGGATCTCCTCGGCCGGCACCACCTGGTTCGTGCTCCATTGGCCGTCGGCGTCGAGCGGCATGAACTCGATGAAGCGAACACCGATGCCGCGGTCTCGGCCGAAGCCGGCGAGCTCGGCGACCTCGTCGTCGTTCACACCCCGAATGACCACCGTGTTGAGCTTCACGGGCGCGAGGCCGGCGTCGAGCGCCGCGTCGATGCCGGCGATCACACGGTCGAGCTCGTCGCGGCGGGTGAGCGCCAAGAAGCGCTCGCGGCGCAGCGAATCGAGCGACACGTTGATGCGCTGCAGGCCGGCCGCCACGAGGTCGTGGGCCAGCTCGGGGAGCTTCACGCCATTGGTGGTGAGGGCGAGATCCGCTCCGAGCGGCGCCAACAGTTCGACGAGGCGCACGATGTGCGAGCGGACGAGCGGCTCTCCGCCCGTGAGGCGGATCGCCTCGAAGCCGAAGCGCTCCACGCACACGCGAGCGATGCGGGCGATCTCCTCGTAGGTGAGGACCTCGTCGCGGGGCAGCCACTTCATGCCCTCGGCCGGCATGCAGTACGTGCAGCGGAAGTTGCAGCGATCCGTGATCGAGATGCGCAGGTCCTTGACGCGCCGGTCAAAGGGGTCGATCAGCGGGATAGGAACAGCGCGGCGCACCCCACCAGGCTACGACCGCCCAGGCATGCGTCGCTCA
>JADGOO010000236.1 GCA_017882905.1 Acidimicrobiia bacterium
GTCCGCTTCCTCAGTGCGCTGCGGCGCGGCAACGTGCACGGCGCGCTCGAATGCGGGCTCGCGCCCGGCATCCTGCCCGGTCGCGTCCGCCTCGGCTCCGACGCGTTCGCGGGCACGTGGGCCACCACGCCGGCCGCGCCCGGTCTCGACACCGAAGGCATGCTGCGTGCCGCGGCCGACGGTCATCTCCACGTGCTCGTGCTGCTCGGCTCCGAGCCGCTGGCCGACTTCCCCGACCGGGCGCTCGTCGAGCGCGCGCTCGCGGGCGTCGGCACGGTCGTTGCCGTCGACGCGTTCGTGAACGACTCGAACCGTCGGGCGCAGGTGATGTTGCCGGCCACGTTGTGGGGCGAGAAGGCGGGCACGGTCACCAACATCGAAGGCCGCGTGCAGCGCGTCGCCCGGAAGGTGTCGCCGGAAGGCACCGCCATGGACGATTGGCGCATCGCGGTCGAGCTCGCGCTGCGCCTCGGCGCCGACATCGATCTCGAGACGGTCGAAGAGGTCACCGACGAGCTGTGCCGTGTGGCGCCCGCCTTCGACGGCGCGTCGGCGGCGCTCCTCCACGCCGCGCGCGACGGTGTGGTGCTTCCCGTCGCGCAGCACGCCGATTCGATCGTGTTGCGGGCACGGGGCCGCAACCTCATGGCCGCTGCAGGTCTGTCGTGGGAGCCGATCAAGGTCGCGTCGCACGTGGCGGGCGCCGCGTCGGCCGCGGCCGCGTCGGGCACCGGTGCCAACGCGCCGCTCGAGCCGGGTGGCGACGCCGTGAGCGACGAAGAGGTTGCCGCGGGTGAAGCTGCCGCGTCGGCCGCCGCAGCCGCATCGGCTCGCGCCGACGAGATCGCCGCGTCGCTCCTGCAATGGGACCGCAAGGTGAGCGTGGGCGACGCACCCGCGCGCGACGCTTATGCGCTGCGGCTCCTCAGCTCGCACCCGCTCTACGACGCCGGCCGCGCCGTCGTGTCGTCGGCATCGATCGCAGGTCTGCGCCGGCCCGCCGAGCTCGTCATGTCGGCCACCGACCTGCAGCGCCTCGGTGTGGTCAACGGCACCGAAGTGAAGATCACCTCCGCGCGCGGCTCGCACGTGCTCCCTGTGCGCGCCGCTCGAGGTGTCGCGCCGGGCACCGCCGTCGTACCGTTCACCGCCGACGGCAATGTCGCCGCGTTGATCGACGCGTCGCTCCCTGTCACCGACCTGCGCGTGGAGACGTTGCGATGACACACCTGGTCGCCATCGTCGATCCACTCATGCACACGTTCGCGAAGAGCGGCTTTTCGTGGTCGTTCCTGTTCGTCGTGATCATCAAGGTGCTGATCGCGTTCGTGCTGCTGCTCGTCGGCGTCATGGTCTACATCTGGGGCATGCGCAAGTGGATCGCCGACATGCAGAACCGCATCGGCCCCGACAACGCCGGCCCGCACGGCGTGCTGCAGACCCTCGCCGACGGCATCAAGCTGTTCTTCAAGGAACAGACGATGCCCGACTCGGCCGATCGTGTCGTGTTCCGCATCGCGCCATACCTGTCGATCCTGCCTGCCTTCTTGATGTTCTGCGTGGTTCCGGTGGGCGGCACGGTGTCGATCCTCGGCCACAAGACGTTCCTGCAGGTGGCCGAGCTGCCGTTCGGTGCCATGTGGATCCTCGCCTGCTCGGGCGTGGGTGTGTACGGCGTGATGCTCGCCGGCTGGTCGAGCGGCTCGAAGTACCCGCTGCTCGGCTCGGTGCGCGCGTCCGCACAGCTGCTCTCCTACGAAGCCGCGTTCGGTCTCGGCATCCTCGGCGCGCTCGTGCACGCGGGCACGCTGAGCACCCGCGAGATCGTCAACCTGCAGGCGTGGAGCGGGATCGGATCGATCTTCCGCGACTGGTACTGGTTCCCGGCGATCGTCGCGTTCGTGATCTTCCTGATCGCCGCCGTCGCCGAGACGAACCACCCACCGTTCGACCTCGTCGAGGCCGAACAAGAGCTCGTCGGTGGGTTCCACACCGAGTACTCGGGCATCCGCTTCGCCATCTTCTTCCTGGCGGAGTTCATGAACCTCATCACCATGAGCGCGGTTGCCACCACGCTCTTCCTCGGCGGTCCGAACGGACCCATGCTCTGGCCGAGCCGCCTGGGCGCGCACGGCGTGATCAACGTGTGGCTGATGCCGGTGTTCTGGTTCGGCGCGAAGGTGATCACCCTGCTGTTCGGCACGGTGTGGTTGCGGGCGTCGTTGCCCCGCCTGCGCTACGACCAGCTCATGTCGTTCGGATGGAAGTACCTGATCGAGCTCGCGATCCTCTGGGTGATGGTCGAGATCGCGATCGAGGTCGCCAACGTGCAGAGCTGGAACCGAGGCGTTGCCGCGCTGATCGCGGTGGTGGCCGGTGCCGGGCTCTACGGGATCTTGATGCTGTGCGTGCCGAAGCCCGGTGAAGTCGTCGAGGAGTTCCGCTGATGGGTCGATTCGCGGGATTCGCCGTCACGCTGCGCCAGATGGGCAAGGCGCGGCGCGTCACCACCGAGTATCCGAAGGAGAAGCGCCCGAAGCCGCGCCGCCTCCACGGCCGTCACGTCCTCAACCGTTACGAAGACGGCATGGAGAAGTGCATCGGCTGCGAGCTGTGCGCGGGCGTGTGCCCGGCGCGCTGCATCTACGTGCGCGGCGCCGACAACCCGCCCGACGAGCCGGTGAGCCCCGGCGAGCGCTACGGCTTCGTCTACGAGATCAACTACCTGCGCTGCATCCACTGCGATCTCTGCGTCGAGGCGTGCCCCACCGAGGCGATCACCGAGACGAAGCTGTTCGAGTTCAGCTTCACCAACCGCAACGACGCGATCTACACGAAGAACGAGCTGCTCGTCGACGACGACGGCCGCGCCAAGCGCATGCCGTGGGAGCTGTGGCTCGGCGGCGAAGACGACCACACGAGCGAGTGGATGCGCGCCACCTCCCCGAGTGGCGACGCCGGCTACGAAGACCGCGTCAACTGGTCGGGCGAGCTCGGCTTCGGTGTGCGTACTCCGGAGCACGGCCAGCAGGCCGACACCGGATCCGGCACGCCCGCGGCAGCGCCCGACCACTCGGCAGGCGGCCACTGATGGACGCCATCTTGTTCTTCGGCTTCTCCGCGATCTTGCTCAGCGCCGCCATCGGCGTGGTGATCGCGCGCAACCCGGTGCACTCGGCACTGTTCCTCGTGACCACGATGGTCACGATGTCGGTCTTCTTCTTGATGCAAGACGCGCCGCTCGTTGCGATCGTGCAGATCGTGGTCTACGCGAGTGCGATCGTGGTGCTGTTCCTGTTCGTGATCATGCTCCTCGGTGTGGATCGTCACGAGTCGCTCGACGACGGCCGAAGGTTCCAGCGGCCCGCCGCCGCGATCCTCGGCGTGCTCGCGCTCGCGGGTCTGCTGTCGCTCACGGTCGGGCACTGGCAGCTCGGCGGTCACCGGCTCAGCGGGCGCAGCATCAGCGACAACGGCGACAACGTGCGCCCGCTCGCGCGCACGCTGTTCACCCACTTCGCCTGGCCGTTCGAGGTGACGGCCGTGCTGCTCGTGATCGCCGTCGTGGGCTCGGTGGTGCTCGCCCGGCGCAGCTCGCGGCCGGCCCCCAACCCCGATGCCGCCAATCCGCTCCAGCAGGGGAGTGCCCGGTGACACTCGTGGCGGGCCTCTTCGACATCTCCACGCAGCACTACTTCGTGGTCGGTGCGCTGCTGTTCACGATCGGTGCCGTCGGCCTGCTCGTGCGCAAGAACACCATCGTCATGTTCATGTGCGTGGAGCTCATGCTCAACGCCGTGAACCTCACGTTCGTCGCCTTCTCCAAGGCGCTCGACGACGCAGCCGGCCAAGCGGCCGTGTTCTTCACCTTGATCGTCGCCGCGGCCGAAGTGGCCGTGGGCCTGGCGATCATCGTGGCCATCTTCCGGCGCCGCCAAGGCGTGACCGCCGACGACATCGACCTGTTGAAGGGCTGACGCCAAGGTGGAGCGCTTCCTCGACTTCGCGTGGGTGATCCCTGCCCTGCCGGCCCTCGGTGCCGTCGTGCTGCTCGTGTTCGGCAAGCGGATCGGCGAGCCGAAATCCGGCTGGCTCGCCACCGGCACCATCGGCGCGAGCTTCGTGTGGTCGCTGTTCACGTTCCTCGCGCTGCAGTCGCAGGCCGGCGACCATCGCGAGCACACCTACACGCTGTGGCAGTGGTTCGCGGGCACCGGCACGTTCAAGGTGCCGATGGGTGTGCTCGTCGACCCGCTGTCGGTCGTGATGATCCTGTTCGTCACCGGCATCGGCACGCTGATCCACCTGTACTCGATCGGGTACATGCACGGTGATCCCCGGTTCTCGCGCTTCTTCGCGTACCTGAACCTGTTCGCCGCTTCGATGCTCACGCTCGTGCTCGGGTCGAGCTTCCTCGTCACGTTCATGGGCTGGGAGGGTGTGGGCCTCTGCTCGTACCTGCTCATCTCGTTCTGGTTCGAGCGCAACAGCGCAGCCGTCGCCGGCAAGAAGGCGTTCGTCACGAACCGCGTGGGCGACGTCGGCTTCATGCTGGCGATGTTCTTGATGTTCTCGAAGCTCGGCACGATCGAGTACCTGCCGGCGTTCGCGGGTGCGCACACGCTCTCGCACGGCACCGTCACCGCGATCGCCCTGCTCTTGTTCGTGGGCGCGATGGGCAAGAGCGCGCAGGTGCCGCTGCACATCTGGCTGCCCGACGCCATGGAGGGCCCCACCCCGGTCTCGGCCCTGATCCACGCCGCGACGATGGTCACCGCGGGTGTGTTCCTGCTCTGTCGCGCGCATGTGTTCCTCGACATCTCGCCGTCGGCGCACGTGGTCGTCGCGTGGATCGGCGCGATCACCGCGCTCGGCGCGGCCACCGTTGCCGTGCGCCAGAACGACATCAAGCGCGTGCTCGCCTACTCCACCGTGAGCCAGCTCGGCTACATGTTCATGGCGATCGGTGTGGGCGCGTACGGCGCGGCCATCTTCCACATGGTCACCCACGCGTTCTTCAAGGCACTGCTCTTCCTCGGTTCGGGCGCCGTCATCCACGGCCTGCACGACGAACAAGACATGCGGCGCATGGGTGCGCTGCGCAAGTTCATGCCGATCACGGCGGGCACGTTCATCTTCGGTTGGCTCGCCATCGCCGGTGTGGTGCCCTTCGCCGGTTTCTGGTCGAAGGACGAGATCCTCGCCAAGGCCTGGTTCTATGGCGGTCCGCTCGGCAAGGGTCTCTGGGCAGTGGGCTTCGTGGCCGCGCTGCTCACCGCGTTCTACATGACCCGCCAGGTGCTGCTCGTCTTCTACGGCAACAACCGGGTCGCCGAAGACGTGCACCCGCACGAGTCGCCCGTGATCATGACGTTCCCGCTGCTCGTGCTCGCCGCGCTCTCGTTCTTCGGCGGGTTCATCAGCCTGCCGTTCACGAAGCCCAACCTCGAGTTCCTGCAGAAGTGGCTCGAGCCGTCGATCGTGGGCTCCACCGGCCGTGAGATCGCGGCGTCGTCGTTCGGCGCCGGCTTCCTGCTCTCGCTCGTGGCGCTCGGCATCGGCATCAGCGGCATCGCCATCGGCGTGAGCGTCTACAAGCGCGGCCTGCCCGCCGACGGGGTCGACCCGGTCGAGGCGCGTCTCGGCGTGGTCGGCAAGGTGCTCGCCAACGCGTACTACTTCGATCACGGCGTGGCGCGGGTGGTGTCGGGCCCGGTCACCTGGTTCGCACGACTGCTCGCCGACGGGGTCGACGGCAAGGTCATCGACGGTGCCGTCAACGGCATCGGCCGCACAGTTCGAGAAGGTGGCGTGGGGTTGAGACGGGCGCAGACCGGACTCGTCCGCAACTACGCGCTCGGCATCGCCGCCGGCGCCGTGCTGCTCATCGTGTTCATGGTCACGAGGGTCAGCTGATGCACACCGGCGACTACCCCCTGTTGAGCGCAATGCTGCTCACGCCGCTCGCCGGCGCCATCCTCGCGATGCTCATGCCGCGGTCGCGCCCCGACTACTCGCGCATCGTCGGCTACTTCACGAGCGTGGCCACGCTCGGGCTCGGCGTCTCGCTGTTGCTCACGTTCTCGAAGCATGTGCACGGCTACCAGTACGTGGAACGGCACCACTGGATCAACGTGCTGGCGGTGCACTTCGACGTGGGTGTCGACGGCATCAGCCTCTTCATGATCGTGCTCACCGCGCTGCTGTTCCCGATCGGCTTGTTGGCCTCGGCGCGCGAGCACGACGGGAAGTCGTTCACCGTCTGGATGCTGTTGCTCGAGATGAGCCTCATCGGCGTGTTCATCTCGCTCGATTTGATCTCGTTCTTCGTGTTCTTCGAGCTGTCGCTCGTACCGATGTACTTCCTGATCGCCGGTTGGGGCCACGGCCGCAACGTGTACGCGGCGATGAAGTTCTTCCTGTACACGATGGCGGGATCCGCGTTCCTCTTCGTGGGCATCCTCACCGTGGCCTACCTGCACCACAAGGCCACCGGCGTGTGGACGTTCGACGTGGCCACCCTCACCCAGTGGACATCGAGCGCCACCGCCATGAGCGCGCGCACCGGTCGCCTCCTGTTCTTGGCGTTCACCGTGGCGTTCGCCGTGAAGGTGCCGCTGTTCCCGTTGCACACGTGGCTTCCCGACGCGCACACCGAGGCACCTACGGCCGGCTCGGTCGTGCTGGCCGGGGTGTTGCTCAAGATGGGCACCTACGGGTTCTTGCGCTTCGCGATCCCGATGTTCCCGAGCGCGGCCGTGCACTTCGCGCCGCTGCTGCTCACGCTGGCGGTGATCGGCATCATCTACGGCGCCATCGTGGCGGCGATGCAGCCCGACTTGAAACGGCTCATCGCGTACTCGTCGGTCGCGCACCTCGGCTTCGTGGTGCTCGGCACGTTCGCGCTCACCACCCAGGGCATCCAGGGCGGCGTGTTCACGATGGTCAGCCACGGCCTCACCACCGGTGCCCTGTTCCTCCTCGTGGGCATGCTCTACGACCGCCGCCATACCCGGTTGATCTCGGAGTTCGGTGGGCTCTGGAAGTCGATCCCGATCCTGTCGGGCCTGTTCGCCGCGTCGATGTTCGCGTCGATCGGCTTGCCCGGCTTCTCGGGCTTCGTCGGCGAGTTCACCTCGCTGCTCGGCACGTTCCTCTCCCGCCGCTGGTGGGCAGTGGTCGCCACCTTCGGCGTGATCCTCGCGGCCGTGTATCTGCTCTGGGCCTTCCAACGCGCGTTCACCGGCGAGCCCGAAGGTGCCAACGTGGGCCTGCGGGACATCAACGCTCGCGAGCTGGCCACCGTGGTGCCGTTGCTCGCACTGAGCCTGTTCCTCGGCTTCTATCCCAAGCCGCTGTTCGACCGTTCGCAGACTGCAGTGCGTGATCTCGTCGCGCACGTGGAGCAGAGCGCCAACTACCACGCGCCCGAACCGCCGGCGCCGACGGCGGAGGCCGGACGATGACCGCCTGGCTCGCTGTCGCCGCGCCGATCCTGCCGCCGATCGCGACTCCGCGCGTCGACTGGCCCACGGTGGCGCCGGTGGTGGCGATGTTCGGTGCCGCGCTCGCGATCGTGCTGCTGCGCGCGCTCGTGCGGCACTCGCGGCGCCTCGTCGACACCACCTCCGTCGTGCTCGCCTTCGCGGGCATGGCCACCGCCGCCGGCTTCCTCTTCTACCAGTGGCACCTCGTACGCGAGACGGGCGGCTACCAGACGTTCGCGGGCGCCGTTGCCGTCGACGGGCTCGCCGTGTTCGTGCAGGCAATCGTGCTCGGCGCGTGCGCGCTCGGTGTGCTGCTCGGGCTCGGCTACGTGCGGCGCGAAGCACTCGAGCTCCCCGAGCTCTTGGCCCTGCTGCTGCTGTGCACCACCGGCATGATGGTCATGGCCCAGGCCAACGATCTCGTGGTCGTGTTCGTGGCGCTCGAGGTGTTCTCGATCGCGCTCTACGTGCTGTCGGCGTTCGATCTGCGCCGCGCCGAATCGCAAGAGGCGGGCCTCAAGTACTTCGTGCTCGGCGCGTTCTCGTCGGCGATCTTCCTCTACGGCATCGCGCTCACCTACGGCGCCACCGGCACCACGTCGCTCACCGGTATCGCCACGTTCCTCGCCGGCAACACGCTCACGCACACGGGCCTGCTCCTCGCCGGCTTCGCGCTGTTGCTCGTGGGCCTCGGCTTCAAGGTGGCGGCGGCGCCGTTCCACATGTGGACCCCCGACGTGTACGAGGGCGCGCCCACACCGATCACCGCGTTCATGTCGGCGGCTACCAAGGCCGCGGCCTTCGGCGCGTTGCTGCGCATCTTCGCCGGCAGCTTCCAGCTCTACGTGAGCGACTGGCGGCCGGTGGTGTTCGGTCTTGCCGTCGCCTCACTCGTGGTCGGCACCGTCGCCGCCGCCGTGCAGACCGACGTGAAGCGCATGCTCGCCTACTCGTCGATCGGCCATGCCGGCTTCGTGCTGATCGGCCTCCAGGTCGCCAACGCGGGCGCGAGCGGCAACCGGCTGCCCGGTACGGCCGCGGCGCTCTTCTACCTGCTCGTGTACGCGGTGATGGCCATCGGTGCGTTCGGTGTGGTGCAGGTGATGACCCAGCGCGGTGACACGCATCACGCGCTCTCCGACTACCGCGGGCTGGCGCGCACGGAGCCGGCCATCGCCGGCTTGCTCACGCTGTTCCTGCTCGCGCAGACGGGCGTTCCGCTCACGGGTGGCTTCGTCGCCAAGCTCGCCGTGTTCCGCAGCGCCGTCGACGCGGGCCAGTACCAGCTCGCGCTGATCGGCATGCTCGCGGCGGTGATCAGCGCGTTCGTCTACCTGCGGCTCGTGATCACCATGTACGCACCCAACAGCGACGCCGAGAACGCCGCCGCCGAGGGCGCCGAGCCCGCACCGCGGGTGCGCATCGATCCCGGTGCCGGCATCGCGCTCTTCCTCACCGCCGCCGCCGTGTTGGTGCTCGGTGTGATGCCGAACTGGACGCTCGACATCGCCCACCAGGCCACGCAGCTCCTCGCGAAGTAGCTACGCGGGTTCTGCCACTCGCGGTCTGCGGATGGTGGCGAAGCGCACGCGCAGGCGCCGTTGCTGGCGGCTGTCTTCCGACGTAGCGGTGACGGCGCCCGCGAGGTAGTCGTCGAGCGCGGCCGAGCAGAGCCGGTAGGCGTCGTCGATGAGCTGCGCGCCGCCGGAGAAGTCGAAGAGGTCGCGCGTGTCGGCTGGGCGCGGCAGCTCGACGATCTCCACGTGGCCCGGCGCGTGGCGCCGTTCGAGCTCGTAGCGCTGATTGCGGGAGTGGGCGAAGCTCGTCATCACCACATCGAGCGGCGAACGGGCCGGACGGTCACCGACGCTGTGCGCGACGTTGCACACGAACACGCGGTCGACCGGACCGCTCAGCGCGTGCCACAGCGGCACCGAGTTCACGACACCGCCGTCGACGAGGCGGCGGCCGTCGTGGTCGATCATCGGGAACACGCCGGGCAATGCCGCCGACGCGAGCAGCGCGGGCGCGAGCGCGCCCTGCGCGAACACGACCTCGTCGCCGGTGTCGAGATCCGTGGCGACCACGCGCAACGGCACCGACAGGTCGCCGAACGATCGGGCGGGCGTCGAACGCTCGATCACCGCCACCAGGCCCTCGTTCGTGAAGAGGTGCGTGCCGCCGCGCACCACGTTCCACGCGCGGCTCAGGCGGCCACCGGGGAAGACCTCGGCGCTCGTGAGCTGCTCCCACGCGGAGGCCAGCCGGTCGAGGCCGGTCAGGTTCGGGGCGTAACAGACCGCGGCACCATTGAGCGCGCCGGCCGAGGTTCCCACCACCACGTCGGGCACGATGCCGTGCTCGAGCAGGGCTCGCAGCTGTCCGACCTGCACCACACCTTGGTTGCCGCCGCCCGAGAGCACGAACGCCGTGACCGGACCGCGCGGCCTCGAACGGCCGCCGTTGCCGGCGCCGGCGGGCTCGCCATTCGGGTGGCGACGCGGAAGTGCTCGCACGCGATGCATCGTCGGACGTCGAACCGATGACACTGAGGGGATCTTCCCGAAACCGCCGGGTTCGACGCCAAGAAATTGGCCCCGCGTATACTCCGCCGCAGTCTCGCCACAGCCGCCGCGAACGCTCCGAAACGGTGCGTTCGCCCAGGGACCGGGGGCAACGGAGCCGCTCGTGACCACTTTCCATGCGCCACCACTCGCGGCGTCGGTGATGACCGAGTACTACCGCCAGTACCTCGCCGTCGCGGTCTTCGTGGGCGCGGCGCTGGTGATGGTCGGGGCCATGCTCGGCGTCGGTGCCCTGCTGCGACCCAAGCGGCCCCAGCCCGAGAAGTACATCACCTACGAATCGGGCTCCGACCCGTTCGGCACCTTCGGCCAGCAGAACGTGCGGTACTACGTGTACGCCCTGCTGTTCGTGATCTTCGACGTCGAGACCGTGTTCGTCTTCCCGTGGGCGGTCAACGCCGACCACAGCGGCCTCGGATGGTTCGGTTTCGGGGAGATCGCGGTGTTTGTGCTGATTCTCGTGGCGGGCCTCGGCTATCTCTGGCGCAAGGGGCTGCTCTCGTGGGCTTGATGACCAACGGGCGCCTGCGCTCCGGGCCGCTCAAGCCGGTGGGCGAGCTGCTCAACTACAGCCGCAAGTACTCACTGTGGATGCTCCAGTGGGGCCTCGCCTGCTGCGCCATCGAGATGGGTGTGGCCCTCGCCGGCCCGCGCTACGACGTGATGCGCCTCGGCGTGATCCCGTTCCCGGCCAGCCCTCGCCAAGCCGACCTGATCGTCATCTCGGGCACCGTCACCGACAAGATGGCGCCGGCCATCAAGCGGCTCTACGAGCAGATGCCCGACCCGAAGTACGTGATCTCGATGGGCTCGTGCGCCAACTGCGGCGGGCCCTACTGGGACAGCTACTCGGTCACCAAGGGCGTCGATCAGATCATCCCCGTGGATGTCTACGTGCCTGGCTGTCCGCCGCGGCCCGAGGCGTTCATCCAGGGCATCGTGATGCTGCAGCAGCGCATCCAGACCGAAGACCCCGCCGACCGTTGGGCCGGCAAGCATATGGAGCCGATCGTCGTTGGCGGATGAAACCCCCACTGCCGACGAGCCGACGGCACCGCTCCCTCCCGACGATGCCGACGCGGTCGCGACCGAGCCGCCCGCAGCGATGAGCGCCGAGAGCACCGAGCTGCTCGACCGCCTGCGCAGCGCACTCGGTGCCGACGCGATCGTCGAAGCCGTCGAGTCGTTCGGCGATCTCGTGGTGCGCGTCGAGCCCGGCGCCTGGCGCCGCGCCGCCACCGTCTGCAAGGCGCAGCTCGGCTGCGACTACCTCTCGTTCATCTCCGGCATCGACTGGATGCCCGCGCCGCTCGTCGCCGAAGAGGGCAGCGGCGACACGTCGTCGCCCGTGCAGCCGCGCGAGCAGACCGCCGGTGTCGCCGGTGCCGGCGGACGCTTCCAGGCGTTCGCGCGCGTCGCATCCACCCACACACCGCGCTACGGCATCACGCTCAAGGTCGATGTCGACGCCACCGACCCGCACGTCGAGTCGTGGGTCAGCGTCTACCCGGGCGCCGACTGGCACGAGCGTGAGTGCTGGGAGATGTACGGCTTCGTCTTCGACGGCCACCCCGCCCTGCGCCACCTCTACCTGCCCACGGGCTTCGAAGGGCATCCCGGCCGCAAGGACTTCCCGCTGCTCGCACGCGAGGTGAAGCCGTGGCCGGGCCTCGTCGACGTCGAGGGCATGCCGGGAGAACCCGCCGCCGACGACGAAGCCGAAGCGAGCACGCCATGACCCAGATCGAGGGGCTCCCCGAGGTCGACGTCGACCCGGCCGTCTACAGCGGCCTGTCCGACGCGCGCCTCAACCTCGAGCTCGACCGCGGCGACATGATCCTCAACATCGGGCCGCAGCACCCGGCCACGCACGGCACGTTGCGCCTCGTGGTGCGCCTCGACGGTGAGCGCGTGATCGCCGCCGATCCCGTGATCGGCTACATGCACCGCGGCTACGAGAAGCTCAGCGAGTACCGCACCTACCCGCAGATCACCACGTTCATCAACCGCATCGACTGGCTGAGCAGCTTTGCCAACGAGGTGCCGTTCGTGCACGCGGCCGAGCAGCTCATGAACGTCGAGGCGCCGCCGCGCGCGGAGTACATCCGCACGTTGCTCACCGAGCTGGCGCGCATCGCGACGTTCGTGCTGTTCCTCGGGGAGATGGGTCTGCAGGTCGGCGCGATCACGCCCGCGTTCTACGGATTCCGCGACCGCGAGTACGTGCTCAACCTCATCGAAGCCGTCACCGGCGGGCGTTTCCACCCCAACTTCAACCGCATCGGTGGCGTGAAGGACGACCTGCCCTGGGGCTGGATCGCCGACTGCCGCCGCACGATGACGAAGATCTTCGACTCGTGCGACGAGTTCGAGAATCTCGTGCTGAACAACCCGATCTTCCAGGAGCGCACGCGCGGCATCGGGATCATCCCGGCCGAGCTCGGTGCCGCCTACGGCGTCTCGGGTTCCAACTTGCGCGCCAGCGGCGTCGACTGGGACCTGCGCCGCGACGGCAAGCCGTACCTCTGTTACGGCGACCTCGACTGGAAGGTGTGGACGCACCGCGACGGCGACAGCTTCGCCCGTTACTGGGTGCGCCTCCAAGAGACACGCGAGTCGGCGCGCATGGTGTTGCAGATGCTCGACGGCCTGCCGTCCGGCCCGATCATGGCCAAGGTCCCGCGCATCATCAAGGTGCCCGAAGGCGAGATCTGGTTCAGCACCGAGAACCCGCTCGGCGAGATGGGCTACTACATCGTCTCGAAGGGCGCGACGGGCCCGTTCCGCACGAAGATCCGCACTGCGTCGTTCAGCAACGTGTCGATCCTGCCGTGGATGCTGCGCGGCGTGTACGTGCCCGACATCATCACGATCCTCGCGAGCCTCTACTTCATCCTCGGGGACA
>JADGOO010000031.1 GCA_017882905.1 Acidimicrobiia bacterium
CACCGAGCGGGATGTCGTAGACAATCTCGACGCGGTCTTCACTCAGGTAGTCCATGCGCTGCAGCTCACCGCGGCGGCCCTGCGAGAGCTCCATGAGCGTGCCGATGTACTCGGTGGGCGTGAGGATCGTGATCTTCACGTAGGGCTCTTCGATGCGATCGACGCGTTGCGGCTGCGGCATCACGCTCGGGTTGTCGACCACTTCCATCGAACCATCGGTGAGGTGCACCTGGTACTCGACGTTGGGCGCGGTGGCCACGAGCCCAACGCCGTACTCGCGCTCGAGGCGCTCACGGATGATCTCCATGTGCAGGAGGCCGAGGAACCCGCAGCGGAAGCCGAAGCCGAGCGCGCCCGATGTCTCCGGCTCGTAGGTGAAGCTGCTGTCGTTCAGGCGCAACCGCTCGAGCGACTCGCGCAGCAACGCGAACTCGTCGCCGTCGACGGGATACAAGCCGCAGAACACCATCGGCTTCGGTTCGCGATAGCCGTGCAGCTCGGCACCCTGACGGCCCGCGTCGGTGACCGTCTCGCCGACCTTGGCCTCACCCACATCCTTGATGCCTGCGATCAGATACCCGACCTCGCCGGGGCCGAGCGACGCGACCGGCACCGGATCGGGGGTGCGCACGCCGATCTCCTCGGCGTCGTGGTTGTCGCGTGCCTGCACGAAGCGCAGCCGCGCACCGCTGCGCAGCACGCCGTTGAACACGCGCACCGCGCTGACGACGCCGCGGTACGCGTCGTAGTACGAGTCGAACATCAGCGCCTGGAGTGGCGCGTCGGGGTCGCCCGTGGGCGGCGGGATGTGCTCGATGATGGCGTCGAGCACGGCCGCGACGCCCTCGCCGGTCTTCGCCGAGATGCGCAACGTCTCGTCGGCGGGCAAGCCGAGCACCTTCTCGAGCTCGGCGGCGCGCCGCTCGGGCTCTGCGGCGGGGAGGTCGATCTTGTTGAGCACCGCCACGATCGTCAGGTCGTGCTCGAGCGCCTGGTAGCAGTTGGCGAGCGTCTGGGCCTCGATGCCCTGGCTGGCATCGACGAGCAGGATCACGCCCTCGCACGCGGCCAGCGACCGTGAGACCTCGTAACCGAAGTCGACGTGACCGGGCGTGTCGATCAGGTGGATGAAGTGGCCCTTCCACTCGATCCGCACGTTCTGGGCCTTGATCGTGATGCCGCGCTCGCGCTCCAGGTCCATGGTGTCGAGGTACTGGGCGCGCATGTCGCGTGCGTCGACGGCGCCGGTGATCTCGAGCAAGCGATCGGCGAGGGTGCTCTTGCCGTGATCGACGTGGGCGATGATGGCCAGGTTGCGGATGCGAGCGAGATCGGTCATGGCGGGACACCGAGGTTACGGCCTTGCCCACACCCACCCCGCTTTGTGCTCCGCCGTGTGCTTCGACTGGAGTGACTTCGATGGAACGAGCGGCAGTGCGGGAACGGGAGCGGCTCGTCGTGGTCGGCTCGGCCAACGTCGATCTCGTGTGGCGCGGCCGGGCGCTCCCCCGACCCGGCGAGACCGTCACCGACGGCACGTTCGTGCGCGTGTTCGGCGGCAAGGGTGCGAACCAGGCCTGCGCCGCCGCGCGCCTCGGCGCGTCGGTGATGCTCGTGGGTTGCGTGGGCGACGACGATCACGGCATCGCGGTGCGCGCCGATCTCGAGGCGGTCGGCGTCGACTGCACGAGGCTCCTGAGCGCCGCGGGCACACCCACGGGCGTCGCGCTCATCACCGTGGATGATCGGGGCGAGAACTCGATCGCGGTTGCACCGGGCGCCAACCGCGCCCTCGAACCGGCCTTCGTGCGCGACGCGATGGTCGCGGCCGGCGATGCCGCGCTGCTCACGAGCCTCGAGATCGGGCTCGACAACGCGGCCGCCGCGATCGAGACGGCAACCGGACCGATCACGTTCAACCCAGCGCCGTTCGACGCCGACGCGGCCCGCTGGTTCGATCGCTGCACGACCGTGGTCGTCAACGAGATCGAGGCGTCGGCGTACGGCATCGACCCCGCCGAGCCACCGGCGAACGTGGTCGTGACGCTCGGTGCCCGCGGCGCGCGGTCGGCGCAGACAGAGATCGACGCGTTCGCGGTCGACGTGGTCGACACCACGGGTGCCGGCGACGCGTTCTGCACGGCGATCGCGGTGACCAACGATCTTGCGATCGCGTGCGCGGCGGGCGCACTCGCGTGCCGCGCGCTCGGCGCGCGCGGCTCGCAGGCCACGATGGCCGACGTGGATGCGTTGCTCAGGGAGCAGCCGCGATCGCCGCGACGATGACATCGAGCGCGGCAGGCGCGTCGATCCGTTCCGCCCATTGCACGTTGCCGCCTTTGGTCCACGGCCGCCGATCGACGACGGTCATCCCCCGCGTGAGCGAGCCGGTCGTCTCGACGCTCACGTGACGCGCGCGCATCTCGAACAGCTCGGGGTGCGTGAGGGCAAGCACCGCGCACGGGTCGTGCAACGCCGCGTCGTGGTCGCTGCCCGTGCGGGCGCGCACGTTGGCGAGGTAGGCGCCGAGGAACCCGGCCGCGAACGGTCCGAAGCGGTTCGGGAGCGCGGCCACCTGCGCCACGAGCTCGTCGCTGACGAGCACCTGATGCGTGAGGTCGAGCCCGCACATGAGCACCGGGATCCCGGCATCGGAGCCGAGCACGACCGCCGCCGCCTCGGGGTCGTAGTGCACGTTGAACTCGGCAACGGGCGTGACGTTGCCGAACGTGCCACCGCCCATGATCGCGATCCCGCCGAGTCGCGCCGCGAAGCCGGGGTCGCGTTGCATCGCCTGGGCGACGTTCGTGAGCGGGCCGGTGGCGACCACCCACAGACCGTCGACCGCCCGAGCCGTGTCGATCAGATGGCCCACGGCGTCGTCGGAGCTGACAGTGACCGAGAGGGTGGCCGGGAAGGTGGCGCCCTCCAGCCCCGACTCGCCGTGCACGTGCGAGGCGTCGGCCACGCCCACGCCGGTGAGGGGCCCGGCCGCTCCCGAGTGCACGGGCACATCGAGCTCGAGCAGCTGCACGAGACCGAGCGCGTTGCGGGTGGTGTGGGCCAGCCCGACATTGCCGGCCAGCGTGGTCACTGCCACGAGGTCGCACACCGAGGCGGCCAGCACCAGCGCGACGGCGTCGTCGTGGCCGGGATCGCAGTCGAGGACGACCGGTATCTTCGCCATCAGGCTCTGCTCCACCGTTGCGGGGCGACGGGACGACCGATCGGGTGGATCGGCCGCCGGCTGGTACAGTGCCCCGGTTCCCAGCACGATTCGCGAGGTCGCACGCGCCCATGGCAAACATCAGGTCTCAGAAGAAGCGCATTCTCACGAACGAGAAGCGGCGCGTGCGCAACAAGGCCGCGCGTTCCGAGCTGAAGACGCGCGTCAAGAACGCCCGCACGGCCATCGATCAGGGCACCGAGACCTCCGAGGAGCTCGTACAGGCCGCCCAGCGCCGCCTCGCCAAGGCCGCCAGCCGTGGGATCCTGCACAAGCGTCAGGCGGCCCGCCGCACGTCGCGCCTCATGAAGGCCGCCGCGAAGGCCAACGCCGCTTCCTGAGGCGTCAGCGCCGGCGCGCACCGCGACCCGCGGGCGCCGCTCCTGCGCCATGCCGCCGGCTCAACGCTGCGAGCCGGGCCACCAGCACCTCGAGCGTGACCGTGTCGGGTACGGCACGCCGCCCGCCGAAACCGCCGCGCAGATCCACGTCGGCGTCGGCGAGCAGGCCGATCGCCTCGGCGATCCCGTCGGACCCGAGCCGCTGCGCGGCCCGGAGCTTCTTTTGTGCCGTGAACGGATGGCCGCCGAGCACGGCGTGCGCATCGTCCTTGGTGGCAATCGACGGCGCGTCGATGCGGGCGAGATCGATGTAGTGCCCGGTGAGCGTGGCCATCAGCTGCATGGGGTGCAGGCTCTTCAGCTGCAGGCCGCTGGTCGCGTAGAGAAGACGGTGCAGCACGTCGAGTGCGCCCGGCGCGTCGCCGCCGTCGATCGCGTCGGTGAGCGCCCAACGCGCCACGGTGCCCGCGTCGCCGAGATACGGCTCCACCTGATCGAGGCCGAGCTCGCTCCCCGACCCGAACGTGGCCGCGAGCAGCGCGACGAGCTCGGGCACCCGGCCCACGTCTTCGCCGAGATGCGTGATCACGCGTTCACGCGCGTCGGCCGTGAGGCGAACCTTGGCCGCCTTCAGCGCGTCGCCGAGCACCTCACTCGTCTTCTCCGACGACGGTCCGGTGGTCGCCACCTTCGCGGCCTTGTTGGCCTTGTCGAGGGCGCTCGGCATGCGGCCACCCTCGTGCACCATCACGAGATAGGTGCCGTCGAACGGCGCGCTCACGTACTCCGCCAGCGCCGTGGCCCCGGCCGCGTCGAGCGCGCCGACGTTGCGCACCACGACCACACGGCGACTCGTCATGAACGGCGGCGTCGACAGGGCTGTGAGCACCGAGCGCACCACGTCGCCGGCGTCGGGGGCCGCGCTCTCACCGCCGTCGTCACCATCTCCACCGTCGCCACCGGCCCGGCGCCGCGAGGCGATCTCGAACTCCTCGAGGGCGAACGTGCGGTCTTCGCCGGCGAGGAGGCGCTCGACGAGCGTGGCGACCTCGTTGGCGCGCAGGGTGGGGTCGCCACCCTTCACGAGATGGACGAGCGCCTCGGCGGTCGCGGTCATCGCACGGCCGGCGCGCGCTCGAGGATCGCTTCGATCGTGCGGCACACGCGCACGGATCCGGCCACGTCGTGCACTCGCACGATGCGGCAACCGGCGATCACGCCGTAGGCGAGCGCGGCGAGGGACTCCGTGCGGCGGTCGTCGATCGCCAGGTCGAGCAGCTCACCGAAGAACCGCTTGTTCGAAGCGGAGAGCAGGAACGGGTATCCGAGCGACGCGTGCACCGCCGACTCGCGCAGCAGCTCGGCACTCATCGCCGGCGTCTTGCCGAGGTCGAGGCCCGCGTCGAGCACGATCTGGCGCGGGCGCAATCCGGCGGCCTCGGCGCGGTGCGCGCGCTCGACCAGGAAGTCGCGAACATCGGTCACGAGGTCGTCGTAGACGGGTTCGGGGTCGGGGACGCGCGGCCGCAAGCGGATGTGTGTGGCAACGACCGTCGCGTCGTGGCGCGCCGCCACCGCGAGGTAGTCGGGATCGGCGAAGCCGCTGATGTCGTTGCCGACCACGGCGCCGGCCTTGCAGGCCTCGTCGAGCACGGCGGCGCGCCACGTGTCGGCGCTCAGCGGCACATCGAAGCGCTCGTGCAACGCCGCGATCGCAGGGACCACGCGTTCGAGCTCTTCGGCCTCGTCGACCTCCGGACCGGGCCCGGCCTTCACACCGCCGACGTCGAGCAGATCAGCGCCGGCGGCCACCAGCTCGTCGGCCCGACGCAGGAACGCGTCGAAGCCCCAGGTAGCACCCTGGTCGTAGAAGGAGTCGGGGGTGCGGTTCAAGATGCCCATCACGACGGTGCGCGTGGTGATGGGGAGCACGGCGTCGCCGAGCTGCAACGTGGGATACGGCGCGACGACGCCGGTCATCGGTTCCGGATTCGCCTGCGGCCGGTTCATCGGTGCCCGTTCAGGGCTTCGTTTCACGGCTTCGGGACCGGCTCACGGCTCCGTGGGATCGCGTGCCGGCGTCCATCGAGCGGAGGTTACCGTCCGCTCGACGGCCACTCCCACGGCCACCACGACCGCGGCGATCAACGCGATCAGCATCGGTCGAGCGCGCCCGGCGGCCGCGACCCAGCGCACCCAGCGGAGCAGCAGCGCCACGAGGTGCAGCGCCGTCGACGACACGCCTTGGAAGGCCGAGCCCGCGAACGCCGCCGGGAGCGCTACCACCGAGATCGGTTCGGCGGCCGGCACCGCGAGCAGGTTCGCCGCCGGGCTCACCCACGGCAGGTCGGCGCCCGTGAGCAACAGCACGGGCGCCACGCCCACCTGTGCGGCGATCGACACGGCCACGACCTGCCGCAGGAACATCGGCCCCGGCACGCGACGTGCGCACGGGGCCGACAACGCGGCGATGCCGGCCGTGGCGCCGACCGAGAGCGCGAAGCCGAGCGAATGCACGAGGAACGGGTCGACGAGCACGAGCAGCACCACTGCGTAGGCGAGGGCCCGGAGCGCCTGCACGGGCCGCCCGAACGCGTAGGCGCCCATCACCACGCCGGCCATCACCGATGCGCGCAGCACCGACGGTTCGAAGCGCGTCATCGCCGCGAACACCATGACCACCGCGCTCCCGAGCACGACCCGCCCGCCAACCGAGAGTCGCCGGCGCACCGGCTCCACCAGCGCGAGCGCGAACGCGACGTTGGCACCCGAGACCGCGAGCAGGTGCGACAAGCCCGCGCCGCGGAAGTCGGCGCGGGTGGCCGCGTCGACGTGGCGGGTGTCGCCGAGGATGAACGCCGCCAACAGCGCACGATCGGAAGCGTCGAGCACACGCAGCCCGTCGAGCAC
>JADGOO010000237.1 GCA_017882905.1 Acidimicrobiia bacterium
CCGGCCTGCATCATCTGGTCCGCGAGGTAGAGCGCGTTCACGCCCGAGAGACAGACCTTGTTGATCGTGATCGCCGGCGTGCTCATCGGGATGCCGGCCTTGAGCGCGGCCTGGCGCGCGGTGATCTGGCCCGCGCCGGCCTGCAGCACCTGGCCCATGATCACGTAGTCGACCTGGTCGCCGGTGATCCCGGCCCGTGCGAGCGCCGCGCCGATGGCGTGGCCGCCGAGCTCGGCACCGGAGAACCCGGCGAGGGCCCCCGAGAGCTTGCCGATCGGGGTGCGGGCGCTGCTGACGATCACCGTGCCGGGCATGAGAGACCTCCGGGCCTGTCCGATTCGTGAAGGTTCCGGAGTCTATTCCTACCGACAAGTAACCGGAAATGTCCGGAGTCGAGCCTGCGGCGATCGGAGCAGCCCGGGAGCGACGGAGGAGCGACACGGGTGCACAGTGAGCTCGCCGCGCCGGACGAAGTAGGCGCAGGGAACAGGCGGAACTACATGTCGAGGCGGGTGAGCCAGTAGTCGGCGTCGAAGCGGTCGTCGCCGAGCAGGTAGCGGAACAAGCGGATCCGGTTCACGAACTCGAGGCGGTGCGTGTCGGCCTCGTGCCACGGCATGGCGGTGCACAAGATCGTGGCCAGATCGTCGTCGGCCCGGGTGGTGCGCTGCCAGAAGATCGGCTGCTGCACGAAGTCGTCGGGGGTGAGATCGGAGTCGTCCCAGAGGCGCACCTGGCGCACCGTGGGGTTGAGGCGCACCTTGACCATGTGGCGGGTGCGGTCGCTGCGGTTCGATCCACCACCGTGCCACATGCCGTGATGCAAGAACAGCAAGGTTCCCGCCGGACACACCACGTGCTGCTGGCCGCGGATGTTCTGGTAGCGGCCGATGGCGGCTTCGCTCACGACGCGCAGATGGCTCCCCGGCAGGAACCGGGTGCCACCCATCTCGGCGGTGACGTCATGCGGGAACCACATGATCTGCACGTCGAACGCGATCCGGGTGTCGATCGTGGAGTCCTGGTGCCAGTGCTGCGACGGCAACGGTGCATGGATGCCGAACGCCTCGCGCTCCGGCGCGCCGAGCGTGAGGTGCACGAAGTGGTGATCGACGAGCGGCTCGGGGCCGACCAGGCTCTCCATGACGTCGCGCACGTCGGAGAGCGCGAAGAGCGAGTGGAGCGCCGAGCCGGGCGGGTACGCGCGCGACAACGGTGTGCCGGCCCGAACCTCGGGCACGCCCGGTTCGGTCACCTGCTCGAAGTACTGCTCGTTCACCGCGGCGGGGACCAGGGCAGGAAACATGAGATAGCCCTGGGCCACGAAGCGGGCCATGTCGCGCGTGGTCAGCTTCACTGCGTGCCCGCCGGTACTGCGGGCGGCACCTCGACGAGCTGCTCGAACCAGAACTCGTACTTCAGGTACGACGTCTGCAGCTCGGTACCCGGGTGGTGCGGGAGCAGTGGCGATGCCTGGAACAGCCTCCACCCGTCGCGAAGTGCCGCGAGGCCGCTCGGGTAGGGCGGCTCCGACTCGTCGCCGGCCATCGACGTCCGCTCGCCGGTGCCGTCCCACTGCGACCACGCCACGACGGGCGCGTCGAGCGCCGAATCGGAGAGCCACAACACGAGCAGCTTCTGGCGCACGGTGCGCAGATTATGGACGTCTGACAGGGCCCCGGTAGTTTGCGCGCCCATGCCGAGTGCAATCGAAGCCATTCGCGACGCCATCGTCAACGACGCGCCCGCCGAGGAAATCGCGGCCCTCGAGCTGCCCACCACGGCGCGCGGCGCACTCGTGCGCGAGGAAGACGTCGACATGTTCGGCGACCTGCCCGACGACGATCGCGACCCGCGCCAGGCGTTGCGCATCGAGGAGTTCCCGCTCCCGGAGCTGGCTCCCGATGAGGCCTACGTGGCCGTGATGGCGAGCGCGATCAACTTCAACACGGTGTGGTCGTCGATCTTCCGACCGCTTCCCACGTTCGGGTTCCTGAAACGGCTCGGCCGCGAGAGCTACTGGGGCAAGCGCCACGACCTCCCGTACCACGTGCTCGGCTCCGACGCGAGTGGCGTCGTGCTGCGCGTGGGGAGCGCGGTGCGCAGCTGGAAGCCCGGTGACCGCGTCACGGTGCAGTGCAATCACGTCGACGACCAAGATCCTTCGTCGCACGACGACTCTATGATGGCGAGCAACCAACGGATCTGGGGCTTCGAGACCAACTTCGGTGGCCTCGCCGAGATCTCGGTCGTCAAGGCCAACCAGCTCATGCCCAAGCCCGAGCATCTCTCGTGGGAAGAGGCAGCCTGCAACGGCCTGTGCAACTCCACGAGCTACCGCATGATCGTGTCGAAGAACGGCTCGCACATGCAGCAGGGCGACTCCGTGCTCGTCTGGGGTGCGAGCGGCGGCATCGGTGCGTACGCAGTGCAGTACGTGCTGAACGGTGGTGGCACGCCGGTCGGCGTGTGTTCGTCGGAGAAGCGCGCCGAGCTGTTGCGCGCGATGGGCTGCGACGCGGTGATCGACCGGCGCGCCGAAGGCTTCCGCTTCTGGAAGGACGAACACGAACAAGACCCCAAGGAGTGGCTGCGGCTCGGCAAGAAGATCCGCGAGCTCGTCGGCCGCGACGTCGACATCGTGTTCGAGCACCCCGGACGCCAGACGATGGGTGCGTCGGTGTTCGTCGCCAAGCGCGGCGGTCTCATCATCACGTGCGCGGCAACGAGCGGCTTCATGATCGAGTACGACAACCGCTACCTGTGGATGAACCTCAAGACGTTGAAAGGCTGCCACTTCGCGAACTACCGCGAGGCATGGGCGGCGAACCAGCTCGTGTGCGATGCGCGTGTGCACCCCACGCTGTCCCGCGTGTTCCCGCTCGAACAGACCGGCGAAGCCGCCTACGCGGTTCACAAGAACCTGAGCGAAGGCAAGCTCGGTGTGCTCTGCCTCGCTCCGGGCGAAGGTCTCGGCGTCCGCAACGAAGCACTGCGCGAGCAGTACCTCGATCAGATCACGCTGTTCCGCCGCTTCGAACAGGGTTAGCTGGAGCCACTCACCGATCCAGCGCGGTGAGCTGCCACGAGCCGTCGCGCATCGCGAGCACGTAGAAGCGTCGATCGCGGAAGCGGACGCGCAGCGACTGCAGCTGTGCCGGGGTGCTGTGCGTTGCGTAGATGACCGGCGCATCGAGGTCGTAGGGATCGAGCAGGGTCGGGTGGTGATCGCCGATCCGGTCGGAGTCGTCGAGCACCACGACGCTGCCCTGCGGTGCTCGAAGCGCGGCGGCGAGCGCCGGTGCTTCGGCATCGCGCCCGTCGAGCTTGTCGCGGATCTTGCCCGGTACGAACACGATCGTTGCGGCGAGCAGCGCCACGACGGTGCCGAAGGCGATCGCGCGCCCGCGTCGCAGCACCGCGGCGATCGTCGGCGCGCCGAGGATCACGAGAGATGCCACCGCCGGTACGTAGTAGTGCGGACCGAGCCCGTCGCGCGCTCCAGGCGCGGTCAGCTTCGTGGCCCACCAGAACACGTACCCGGCGGGCCACACGACCGCGAGCCCCGCGAGCAGCCACGTGCGAGGGTCGGTGCGCCTCGACCAGACCGTGACAGCCGCGGCGGCGACGAGCAGCCAGCTGCCGAGCACCCAGGTAGGGAAGAACCAGAGGTTCTGCTTGAGTGCGAAGAAGGCGTCGCGCATTCCGTAGTGCACCGTGGCGCCGATCGCGTCGACCCGCCGATCGCCGAAGAAGAACGAGTTCGCGCCGCCGGTGGCGCTGAGCGGAAAGCGCAGGAGCCCGCCCGTCACGGCGCGGTTGATCGCGAGGGTGATCGCCGCCGGCGCGGCGCCGCCGACGCACGCCCACGCCGCGAGCCGGGCGCGTGAAGTGGCGCCGCGCGTCACCACCGCGGCATACGTGGCGATGACGACGGCGACCAGCAAGCCGTCGAAGGGTCGCAGTGCGAACGTGCAGGCGACTACGAACCCGGTAGCGGCAATGTCGCGCCGTGCCGCGGTGCGCAGTGCCCGAAGGGTGAACGCGCCCGCGAGCGCGACGAGTGCCGTGTCGAACACATACGGCAGGTATGTGGCGGACAGCATCCACACGAACGGCGATGCCGCGAACGCGACGACCGCGACATGGCGCGCGGTGGTGTCGTCGAGCGCTTCGCGCGCGAAGAACGCGACGGCGAGGACTGCTGCGATCGCCGTGAGCATGAGCGCGACTCGCGTGCTCCCCGCCGCGCGCGCCACGGTGAGCACCGCCGACCACGCGGTGGGGAACGGGAACACCAGACGACCGTGGGCGATCCCAGTCAGCGTGGGCTGGAACAGCGGCGCACGCTCCGCCGGAAGCGTGAGGTGTCCGTGCGCCAGCGCGTCGGCCTGCGTGAGGTACACAGCCTCGTCGTGATCACCCGATCGGTACGGGAACAGGTGATACGAGAGCACCACCGCGCCTGCGCCCGAGACGGCGGCGGTGGCGCCCGGCACGAGCCACGCGCGGCTCAGCCGGCCGAGAACGCCACGACCTCGTTGCCGAAAGCCGTGACGACCACTCCGTTGCGCACGAGCGGCGGTCCTGCGGCGACCGTGCCCGACTTGTGCGCGTCGCCCGTTGCGATCGGCGCGCAGGTCGCCGCGCCGCAACCGCCGGCTGGGAACGTGACGAGCCGCGCACCGTTCGTCGCCACGTAGACCTTGCCGTTGGTGATTGTCGGCGCGACGGTGATCGGCGCACCTGCGTCGCCCGTCCAGAGCTGAGTGCCCGTTGCCGCGTCGAGCACGCGCACGATGCCGTCGGCGCCACCCACGTAGATCTTGTTGTTCGACCACGCGGTGGGGCCGAGCGCTGTGGAGCTGGTGAAGGTCCACACGAGCTGTGGCGCGTTGCTGTACACGTTGACTATGCCCGTCGTGCCGTTCGACGCGATGGCGACGCGGCCGGGGCCGGCATACGACGGTCGTTGCGGGCTGGGGTTCACGGGAATGGTCGCAGTCGGCAGGCACCAGGGAGGCGCGCCGGGGATCGGTACGGGAATGCACGGCCCGGCGGAGTCGAACATGTAGATCGCGGCGTCGACGGGGACCCAGGCCCGACCGCCGGAGATCAGTGGGGTGCCGATCGCGGCCGACCCGAACGTGATCCACCAAGTCCGCCCGAATGCCAGCGAGTACAGCGGACCGACGCCGCTGCCGTACGCCCCGCCCACGAGCGCGCTGAGCTGGCCGTCGACGACGAGCTGTCCACGGAGCGTGTGGAACGCCGGCGAGTTCTCGGTGAACTGACCGTTGAGCGGGTTGTAGATCACGGAGCCCGCTCCGCCCTGCGCGTAGAGCGATGCGTCGATCGATCCCTGCACCAGTGTCGGCGCGCCGAGCGTCAGGTGGTTGCCGAACTCGTCGGGGTGCGTCACACTCCAGATCGTCGAACCCAGCGCGAGCCGCAGCGCGCGCGTCGTGTTGTCGGCCGTGACGATCACGCGGTTCTGCCACAGCACGGGCTGGTTGACCGTGGCGCCGCTCGCGGTGGCATTGCGCCAGAGGATCGGGATGATGCCGCGTGGCACGGTGGTGGGAGCAGTCGTCGCTGGCGCGCCCGCCGAGCTGCGCGCGCCGCTCGCCGAGGGCGCCGCGATCCCGATCGCTGCGACGACGAGCGCGAGGGCAGGAACGGCCACGATTGCACGGCGGCGTATCGACATGCACCGACCGTAGGCGCCCTGCCTCGTCGGGGCAACGGTCGAACCGGTGCCCAGAGGCCGGCTTCCGTACACTCGCGCGCCATGCTCCTCACCGAGATCGACCACGTGGCCATCGCCGTCCACGACCTCGAGGCCGCCATCGCGTACTACCGCGACACGTACGGCTGCGACGTCGAGCACCGCGAAGTCGTCGAGAAGGACGGCGTGGAGGAAGCCTTGTTGAAGGTGGCCGACTCGTACATCCAGCTGCTCACGCCGATCCGCGACGACTCGCCGGTGGCCAAGTACATGGAGCGCAAGGGCGAGGGCATCCATCACGTGGGCTACCGAGTTGACGACTGCGCCGCCGCGCTCGATGCCGTGAAGGCCCAAGGCCACAAGGTGATCGACGAGGCGCCGAGGCCCGGCAGCCGCGGCACCACGGTGGCGTTCGTGCATCCGAAGACGGCGTTCGGCACGCTCATCGAGCTCGTGCAGGAGTAGTGCCCGGGTCGCCGCAGCGCGTCGTGGTGTTGTTCCACGGGGCGCCCGGTTCCCGGCTCTTCGTACCGGGTCCGGTGCCGCAGTCGGTGCGGCTCGTCACGTTCGATCGGCCCGGCTACGGCGACGAGCCACCGCAGGCCGCTCGCACGCTCGCCGACACGGCTCGCCAGGTCGCACAGCTGCTCGACGGCCATGACGTCGAGCGCGCGGATCTGATCGGCTGGTCGGGTGGCGGGCCGTTCGCCGTCGCCGCCGCGCACGCCCTCGGCCCCGACCGGATCGAGTCGTTGGCGATCGTGTCGGCTCCTGGTCCGCTCGACGAGGTTCCGGGTGCGTGGGAGGCCCTCGGCGACTACCAGCGACCGACGGCCGAGATGTCGCGGCGCGAGCCGGAGCGCAGTGCCCGAGCGATCGCTCGCCACATGGCAGCGTTCGTGGCCGAGCCCACGAGCTTTCTCGGGAGCGGCCGGGGCCCCGACGGCCCGGTGCTGCGCGACCCCGTCGCTCGGGCGATGCTCGATGCCCAGATCGCGGCAGCCGTGCGTCAGGGCGCCGCGGGCGTGGCGGCCGATCTCATCGCCATGTGGCAGCCGTGGCCGTTCGCGCTGGCCGACCTACGGGTGGCGACGCGCGTGTTCCACGCTCGGCGCGACCGTCACAACGAGGTCGACGCGCGCACCTATGCCGAACGCATCCCCGGTGCATCGCTCACCGTCTGGGACGACTGCGGCCACCTCGGCATCATCCTGCACTGGGCCGAAGTGCTCGGCTGACGAACGACGGCCGCGCACACGGTCGGCCTTCGCCCGGCCCGGCTACCGATCGGTACCCTTGGCGCACTATGTCGAAGCCGCACCCGATCGAAGAGCGCATCGAGCAGCTCGCCAAGCTCAAGGAAGAGGCGCTCAGCGCAGGCTCCGCGGCCGCCGTCCAGCGCCAGCACGACCGCGGCAAGCTCACCGCCCGCGAGCGGATCGAGAAGCTCCTCGACCCCGACAGCTTCCACGAGCTCGACATGCTCGCCCGCCACCGCGCGTACGGGTTCGGCATCGAGAACAACCGGCCGCTCACCGACGGCGTGGTCACCGGCTGGGGCACGATCGACGGCCGCAAGGTCTTCCTGTTCGCCCAAGACTTCACGATCTTCGGTGGCGCGCTCGGCGAGGTGTTCGCCGAGAAGATCCACAAGGTGATGGATCTCGCCGCCAGTGTGGGCGCACCGTTCATCGGTCTGAACGACGGCGCCGGCGCCCGCATCCAAGAAGGCGTCGTCAGCCTCGCTAGCTACGGCGGGATCTTCTACCGGAACGTGCAGGCGAGCGGCGTGGTCCCTCAGATCAGCGTGATCCTCGGACCCTGCGCGGGGGGCGCCGTCTACTCGCCCGCGATGACCGACTTCATCTTCATGGTGAAGGACACGTCGTACATGTTCATCACCGGGCCCGACGTGGTGAAGGCCGCGACCGGCGAAGACGTGACGCAACAAGAGCTCGGCGGCGCTATCACGCACGCAACGAAATCGGGCGTGGCGAACTTCGTCGCCGACGACGAAGAGCAGTGCCTCGAGATGGTCCGCTACTTGATGTCGTTCCTACCGTCGAACAACCTCGAGGACCCGCCGTACTACGCGCCCACCGACGCACGCGACCGTTCGTGCGATGCGCTGGCCGACATCATGCCGGCGTCGGCGAACCAGGCCTACGACATGAAGGCGGTCATCACCGACATCGTCGACGACGGCGACTTCTTCGAGGTGCACCCGCTCTGGGCCATGAACATCGTGTGTGGCTTCGCGCGTCTCGACGGCCATGTGGTCGGCATCGTGGGCAACCAGCCGAAGATGCTCGCCGGCGCGCTCGACATCGACGCGGCCGAGAAGGCCGGCCGGTTCGTGCGCACTTGCGACGCGTTCAACATCCCGCTGCTCACGTTCGTCGACGTACCGGGCTTCATCCCCGGCACCCATCAAGAGCACGGCGGCATCATCCGCCACGGCGCCAAGCTGCTGTACGCGTACTGCGAGGCCACGGTGCCGCGCGTGCAGGTGATCACGCGCAAGGGCTACGGCGGTGCGTACGTGGTGATGAACTCCAAGTCGATCGGCGCCGATCTCGCGTACGCGTGGCCGTCGGCCGAGATCGCGGTGATGGACGCGAACGGCGCGGCGAGCATCATCTTCCGGCGGGAGATCGAAGAAGCCGCCGACGCGGTGGCGCGCAAGGCCGAGCTGGTCGACGAGTACTCGGAGCGATTTGCCAACCCGTACGCCGCGGCCGAGCGCGGTTACGTCGACGACGTGATCGATCCCCGCGCCACCCGGCGGGTGTTGATCGACGCGTTCGAGGTGCTGCGCACGAAGAAGGAGAACCTCCCGGCGCGCAAGCATGGCAACGGCCCGCTCTGATGCGCGTGTCGCCGAATCCCTCCGACGAGGAAGCCGCCGCGATCGCCGCGGCGATCACCGCCGTGCTCGAAGCCGAGCGGTGCGCGGCGCACGCCGCGGCGCTGTCGGCGGCCGCGGCACAGCGCGACGACACCTTGCACGTGTGGGTGGAGGCGTCGCGGCGCAGTGCGCAGCGCGCCGGTCTCGCCCGTGGTCCCTGGCGGCTGTCGGGCCGGCTCTCGCGGCGTTCCCGGGCGTGATCGCCGTGCTCACCGCGGTGGCGCGCGACCGGTGAGCCGAGCGCCATGACCACGGTGCACGACGCCGAGCTGTTCACCGTCGGCGTCGACGACATCGTCGCGACGTTCCGGACCGACGGAGTGCACGAGGTCAGCACGCATGTCGGCGGCCGCACCGTCGTCACCGAGGGCGAGCGTCATCTCGTCGCCGTGGGCGGGCTCGAGCCGAGCCGAGCGATCGAGCTCGCCGTCGACGGCGCGCCCGCCACCGAGCTGCTGCCCGCGTCGTTCGCCACGCTCGTTGCGCCCGCGGGCAGGAAGCTCGCCACCTTCGCGACGGTGAACGACGTGCACTTCGGCGAGACAGTGTGCGGGCAGCTCGGCACCCCCGAGGAGCTCGGACCGGTGTTCCATGCCGACGAGGGCGCCGAGCCGTACCCGGAGGTGATGAACCGGGCCGTGATCGCCGACATCGCGGCGATCGATCCCGACGTGGTGCTCGTGAAGGGCGATCTCACCGATGCCGGCACCGAAGAGGAGTACGGCGCGTTCCTGCGTGCGTACGGCCGCTTCGGCGCCCGGCTGCACCATGTGCGCGGCAATCACGACGCCATGACGAGCGACACCGTCGCGGCACACGCGCCCTTCGCGATCGAGCTGGCCGGCGTGACGTTGGCCGTGCTCGACACGGTCGTGCCCGGGAGCGACAAAGGACGCGTCAGCGCCCTGCAGATCGAATGGCTCGACTCGCTCGCCGCCGCGACCACCGTCCCCGTGCTCGTGTTCGGTCATCACCACCCGTGGGATCCCGCGAGCGACGACCGCAACCCGAGCTACTTCGGCATCAATCCCGACGACAGCGAAGCGCTGTGTGGCGTGATCGCTCGCCGCGCCGCGATCGCGGGTTACTTCGCCGGCCACACCCATCGCACCCGCCTGCGTCGCTTCGCGGCCGCGCGTCACGTGCCCATCGTGGAGATCGCCTGCGTGAAGGACTATCCGGGCGCCTGGGCGCGCTACGACGTGTACGAGGGCGGATACGTGCAGACCGTGCGGCGGGCGACTGCACCCGACGCGCTCGAGTGGACCGAGCAGACGCGCAACATGTTCGCCGGCCTGTACGCCGACTACGCCCGCGGCAGCCTCGGCGATCGCTGCTTCGCCGAGCCCTTTTGACGCCGTACGGGGCCTCCTGACCAGAACCTGGCCGCCGGTTCGGAACGTTTGCGCTCCGCCCGGTGATCGTGTTCCTCGCGCGTTGTGCGTCCGTCCCTTTCCTCGCGGCGGCGAGGTTGGTTACGCTCCGTGGTCGTGGGGTTTTGGGGGACGAGGAATCGACCCCCTCGGGGAATCGAAATGAGGGAGACAGCGTGATCGCATCACGGACCATCCGGCGCGCGGCTGCAGGGCTGGCCGCCGGCGGAATGCTCGGTGCCATCGTCATCGCCGCACCCGGCGCGACGACGCTCGCCAATGCGTCGAGCTCGCGAACGGCAACGGTCAGTACCAGTGTGAGTGCACCCGTCGCTGTGCGCTCGCTGCAGGTGAAGGGCGCGCTGGCCACCTTCCCGCGCGTCGCCTCCGGCTCGACGGCCATCGGCCATCTCGACCCGGCGAGCGTGAGTGAAGACGGGCTCTACCACCGCCGTCTCTCTCCCGGTGGTGGTGCGCACCCGCTGCCGGTGGAGCCGTCAGTGTCGAGCACGCCCATCACGGGTGCCACGCGGATCGGAGCGTCGCGTACGGGTCTCAACGCGTACCAGGAGCGCGCCGCCAACAACGGCAACCAGTTCACGTTCGTTCCGCCCGACCAGGGCCTGTGTGCCGGCAATGGCTTCGTGCTCGAGAGCGTGAACGACGCGCTGCGCGTGTACGACTCGTCGATGCGGCCGCTCACCGGCGTGACCGACACGAACACGTTCTACGGCTACCCGCCCGTCATCAACCGCACCACGGGTGTGTTCGGCCCCGAGCCGACCGACCCGAGCTGCTACTACGACGGTGAGCACCACCGCTTCGTGCAGGTCGTGCTCACCCTCGACGTCGACCCCAGCACGGGCAACCTGCTCGGCTCGAACCACCTCGACGTCGCCGTGTCGAAGACCGCCGACCCGACGAAGTCGTGGACGCTGTACTCGCTGGCTGCCCAGGACGACGGCACGCAGGGGACGCCGAAGCACAAGAGCTGCCCGTGCATCGGCGACTACCCGCACATCGGCGCCGACGCCAACGGCATTTACATCACCACGAACGAGTATCCGTTCAGCAGCGACCCCGGTGTGTTCGGCAACAACTTCAACGGCGCGCAGATCTACGCGCTTCCGAAGGCCGCGCTCACCAGTGGCGCGAGCAGTGTCCCGGTGCTCCACTTCCAGAACCTCGTTGCCGGCGGAACTCCGGGCTTCACGGTGTGGCCGTCGCAGGCGGCATCGGGCCGGTACGCCACCGCGAACAACGGTACGGAGTACTTCGCCCAGACCACCGCGGCCGAAGAGGCGCTCGGTACCGGTACCTCGACGCACCTGCTCGTGTGGAAGCTCACGAACACGGCGTCGCTGAACACGGCGCACCCGGCGCCGGCGCTGAGTGCGCAGTTCGTGAACAGCGAGCAATACACCTCGCCGCCGCCGAGTAACCAGAAGGCCGGTTCGGCCCCGCTCGGTGAGTGCCTGCAGGTGGCTCGTTGTGGCAACGACGTGCTCGGGCTCTCCGACCCGGCCACTGCCATCCCCGGCAACATCGACAGCCTCGACGGTCGCATGCAGCAGACCTGGTACGACGGCGGCAGGCTGTGGACCGCCTTCGGTACCGGCATGAGCGTCGGCGGCACCACCCGCACCGGCGCCGCGTATGTGGTGCTCAACGTAGGCACCTCGGGTGCCTCGGTGGCCACGCAGGGCTACGTCGGCAATGCGCAGAACAACCTGCTCATGCCGGCGGTTGCCGTGCTGCCCGGCGGCAAGGGCGTGCTGTCGCTCAGTGCAACTGGTGACACGCTCGACCCGAGCTCGGCGTTCATCCGCATCGACGCCACGGGTGTGCACGGACCGGTGAACCGCATCGCCGCCGGTGGTGCGCCGCTCGACGACTTCTGCGAGTACAACGCCTTCGACTGTGCCGCGAACGGGAGTCCGCCGCTTGCACGACCGCGGTTCGGCGACTACGGCGCGGTGGTGCCTATGGGCGGTGTGCTCGTGGTGGCCAACGAGTACGTGGCGAGCAGCTGCACGCTCAACACGTGGTTGGCCGACGGCACGTGCGGCGAGACCCGCGCTCCGCTCGCCAACTGGGCGACGCGGCTCACCGCAGTGACGCCGTAGCGAGTCGGTATCGATGTTCGTGCGAGGGGCGGCCCGATCGGGCCGCCCCTCGTTCGTTCACGGCGCGAGTCATCGAACGCGCGCCGCGTGCTCAATGTTGGTTGGTCGCCGAGCTGTAGTAGACGACGCAGCCGCCGAGGCCGTGATTCGCGTTGTTGCTCCACAGCGACTGCACCGGGAACGTTCCGGTGGAGAACGCGACGTCGATGGTTGCTCCGGCGCCCGATCGGATCCATGCGCACTTGTCGCCGTTCTCGGCGCCGCTCGCGTCGGTCCAGCCGGACGGCGGCACCGGATCGGTGACCGCTTCGCCGTACTCGTGACCGGCCACGATCGTGACACCGTCGAGCGCGCCCGCCCGACCGGAATGCACGAAGCCCGCCCCGCAGCCGGCTCCCGCGTTGGGGATGTACGGCAGCGCCACGAACGCGACATCACCGATGATCGTGTTCGTGTACGCGTCGTGATATGCGCAGTACTGAGTGCCGAAGCCCACGGGCACGATGCCAGTTGGTGTGACGATCATGTACTGCGCCGATGCGTTCGCCGCGGGCGTCTGGTTGGCGAAGTGCTTGGCGGCCCGACCGGCCGCGGCCCGGAACGACGACGTGCCCGGGTTCGCGGGCGCGTTGTACGTGGTGTCGTACCACACGCCGGCTAGCGGGGATCCGGCTGCGTGGGTGACGTGATGACCGGCGGTGCCGCACTGCGTGGTGCCGACGGCGACGCCGTCGCAGTACTGCGTGGTCGACGTGCTCCAGCGCTCGGCGCCGCCGAGCCCGCGCAGGAAGTGCTGGAGCACCGGGGCGACGCCCGCGGGGTCGTTGGCGAAGAGCAGGTCGCCGTTGGTGACGTGCGATGCTCCCCATTGCTTGCCGTAGAACACGAGGTACACGCGGGGCGCGGTCTCGACGCCGTGACCGAGGTGGCCACCGCGGTACACGAGGTTCGCCGCGGCCGCGTGCACAGTGGTTGTGGAGTTCGGACCGTTGGGGCGCACGCGCATCACGCGTGCGGTTGCGCTGAGCTGTTGGTCGGGTCGATTGGGTCGGTGCGGGCTCGTTGCGTGCGCCGGCGATGCGAGGCCAACGGTTGTGGCCGCGCACGCGCCGAGCACGAGAAGACGACGGAACATGGAATGGGTCCTTTCTCAGGACTGACGGGAGATGGCTCACGACGAGCCGTCTCGAAACCGCACCCGTTCCCGCCGGGTCCCGAAAGGACCGCCGGCGCTCCGACGAGCGGACACTAGGCGGTTGCGTGCTCGCGACCAAGGCCAGCGCGCCGCGCGCGTGCGGGGCTGAGTGGCCTCACGACCGGAATGTTCGCGGCTGTGTCGTCGGGCTCGTTCCCTGTGGTTCGCGATGGAGCGTCTCGTACGCTTCGCTGCGGCGCGACCGGCTTCGGTCGCGACAGCTTCGGGGAGGAAGCATGCGTCGTGTCGCTGCGATCGCGGCCGCTGCCGTGGTGAGTGTGGGGATGGCCGGGGGGATGGCCGGCCCGGGGGCGTCCGGTGCGAGTGCCGGGCCCCGTGTCGACGTGATCAATGCCGTGCCGGCGTGGGCCGTGCATGGTGCGCGGCGCGGCGATGCCGCGCCGAGCCGCACCGTGAGCCTGCGCGTCTACCTCAGCATGCGCAACGCCGGTGCGGCGGCCGCGCAGGTGCAGGCGCTCAACGATCCCAAGAGCCCGTCGTTCCACCATTACCTGAGCGCCGCGCAGTTCCGCGCGAGCTACGCGCCGTCGAACGCGTCGGTCGCCGCCGTCTCCGCGTGGTTGCGGAGCGCGGGGCTGCGCGTCGCCTATGTGCCGCAGAACCACTACTACGTGTCGGCAACCGGCGACGTTGCCGCGGCCGAGCGCGCGTTCGCAGTGCGCCTCGGCGAGTACGCCGCGCACGGCAAGGTGCTGCGCGCCCCCGACGCCGCGCCGAGCACGCCGTCGTCGCTCGCCGGCACCGTGATCGCCGTGGTCGGCCTCGACGAGAGCGCGCAGCTCTTGCACCCGAACACGGTCGTCGACAGCAACTCACCGTCGGCACCCCCCACGCCGGGCTTCCGCAACGCAGCGCCCTGCTCGGCCTACTGGAACCAGACACAGGCGACCGACCTTCCCGCGCTCGCTGGTCACCCGAACCCGTTGCCGTGGGCGCCGTGCGGTTACACGCCGACGCAGCTGCGCTCCGCGTATGGCGTCGCCGGCGCGGTCGCGGGTGGGCTCGACGGCCGCGGTGTGACCGTGGGCGTGGTCGACGCGTTCGCGTCGCCCACGATCCGCGCCGATGTGCAGCAGTACGCCGCCGCGCACGACGCCGCGCATCCGTGGACTGCCGGGCAGTACAGCGAGCAGGTTCCCCCGGGCATCTTCCATGTCGGCGCCGACAACCCGTGCGATCCGCAGGGCTGGTACGGCGAGCAGACGCTCGATGTGGAAGCCGTGCACGCGATGGCGCCCGCCGCCGACGTGATCTACGCAGGCGGCAAGTCGTGCGACGACCCCGCGATCGACGCGGCGCTCAACCACCTCGTCGACGGCAACCGCGTCGATCTCGTGACCAACTCGTATGGCGACGTCGGTGAGGGCGTGAGCCCCGACGCGATCCGGGCGTTCGATCAGATCGCCACCCAGGCGGCCGTCCAAGGCATCACGCTCACCTTCTCGTCGGGCGACGATGGCGACGAGACCGACAACCTGCCGCAGCCCTCTGCCGACTTCTCGGCCAGCTCGCCGCTCGTCACCGCCGTCGGCGGCACGAGCACCGGCATCGACGCCAACGGTCACGACGTGCTCGAGCGTGGCTGGATCACCGAGGTCTACGGACTGAACGCGAGCGGCACGCACTGGGAGGACGGCGGCTTCCTGTACGGCTCCGGTGGTGGCACGAGTCGGATCTATGCCGAACCCGCATACCAGCGCGGTGTGGTGCCCGACGCGCTGGCCAAGCGCAACGGACCGCGGGGTCGCGTCGTGCCCGATCTCGCGATGCTCGGCGACCCGAACACCGGCATGCTCGTCGGCCAGACCCAGACCTTCTACGAAGGTGTGTCGTACGGCGAGTACCGCATCGGAGGCACGAGCTTGTCGTCTCCGCTGTTCGCGGGCTTCCTCGCGCTCGGCGCGCAGCATGCGAACAGCCGCTTCGGCGTGGTCAACGACCTCGCGTACAGCATGCCGGCGAGCGCGTTCCGCGACGTGACGCCCGGGCCGAAGATCGGCGTGGTGCGCCGCAACTTCAACAACGGCCAGAACGCCAACGACGGCTACAGCACGCCCACGATCCGCGACTTCGACAACGAGTCGACGCAATCGATCCACACGGCGCTGGGCTACGACGACGTGACCGGCCGCGGTGTGCCGAACGGCATGGCGTTCATCGACGCGCTGGGCTGACGCGAACTGGGTGTGGCGCACTCCTCGGGGCGGCTCCTTCGTGAGCCGCCCCTAACCTTTGGCGATCATGGCTGAAGCGCTCGAAGGTCTGCGCGTGATCGACATGGCGACGGTGCTCGCCGGGCCTGGTACGGGGCGCTATCTCGCCGACTTCGGCGCCGACGTGGTCAAGGTGGAGTCACCGAGTGGTGACGGCACCCGGCACATGGGATGGATGCCACCCGACGGCGGCGATTCCTACATGTGGCAGCTCGTCGGCCGGAACAAGCGGGCGATCGTGCTCGACTTGAAGACCGAGCGCGGGTGCGAAGCGATGTGGCGGCTCGTGGACCGCAGCGACGTGTTGATCGAGAACTTGCGGCCCGGCACGTTGGAGCGCCTCGGCTTCCCGCCCGACGCCCTGTTCGCGCGCAACCCGCGGCTCGTGCTGCTGCGCGTGAGCGGCTTCGGCCAGACGGGGCCGTACGCGACGCGCCCCGGGTTCGCGACCCTCGCCGAGGCGATGAGCGGGTTCGCCGCGATCAACGGCGAACCCGATGGACCGCCACTGTTGCCGCCGATCGCGCTCACCGACGAGATCGCGGCGTTGGCCGGCGCGTTCGCGGTGATGGTCGCGCTCCGCCACCGCGACCAGTCGGGCGCGGGCCAGGTGATCGACGTCAACCTCATCGAGTCGTTGCTCCAGGTGATGAACGCCTTGGTGAGCGCGGCCGCGCATCTCGGTTACGACCAGCCGCGTCTCGGCTCGGGCATCCCGTACACGGTGCCCCGCGGCACCTACCGATGTCGCGACGGTCGCTGGGTCGCGATCTCCACGTCGGCAGAGTCGGTGGCGCAGCGGGTGCTCGAGGTGATCGGTGTCGCGGGCGACGCGCGGTTCGCCACCTTCTCGGGGCGGGCCGAGCACCGCGACGAGCTCGACGCCGCGGTCGCGGCGTGGATCGGAGCGCGGCCGTCGACCGAGGTGCTCGAGGTCTTCTCGGCCGCGCAGGCCGCGATCGCGCCGGTGCTGGCGATGACCGAGCTGCTCGCCGACCCCCAGATCGTGGCACGGGGCGTGATCGCCGACGTCGGCGGGGTCCGCCAGCAGGGTCCTGTGGCGCGCCTGTCGGTCACACCGGCCGTGTTGCGCCACCCCGGCCGGCCGCTCGGTGCCGACACCGACGAGGTGCTCCGGGAGCTCGGTCTGCTCGACTGACTCGATGCGCCGCTCACCCGGAAATAGTGCGGATGCACGACGCATCGGGCGCCGCGGCGGGGCGCCTCGATGCGTCCCTCGAGGCGCCCCTCGAGCGGACTTCACGCGGCGCGGCGACGCATTCGCGCGGCGCGTGGGGATTTGTTGATGAAGCGACTCGTGTTCACCTTGCCGACGGGTCTATCCACAGGTCGCGGGGGTTTTCCACAAAGCCTGGCCTCGTGCTGTGGACAACCTGGCCCTTCTCGGTGAACTTCTGGGGCGGTACAAATGGGCCATGACCGATGTCGCGACGCACCGTGCCGATCTCGACCGTCGCGCCGCGGGTCGGACCGTCGCGACCCTCTTCCAGGCCACGGTCGCGGCGCATCCCGACCGTGGCGCGCTGCGCTGGCGCGACGCCGACGGCGAGACCTGGCACGAGCTCACCTGGGCTCAGTGGGCCGACCAGGCGACCCGCTTGGCGGGGGCGCTCGGCGAGCTCGGCGTGGGCCGCGGCGACCGTGTCGTGTTGATGATGCGCAACCGTCCCGAGTTCCACGTGGCCGACATCGCTGTGGTGCTGTGTGGGGCCACGCCGATCTCGATCTACAACTCTTCGGCGCCCGATCAGGTGCAGTATCTCGCCGGCCACTCCGAGGCCACGGTCGCCATCGTGGAGGACGCCGCCTATCTCGAGCGCGTGTTGTCGGTACGGCGCGATCTTCCTGCCCTCGACCACGTGGCCGTGGTCGACCACGACGGCGCCGCGCCCGCCGGCGTGTTGCGTTGGCACGATCTGCTGGCGCACGCGCCCGTAGATCTCGCGACCGCCGTGACGATCGCCAAGCCCGAAGACCTGGCGACCGTGATCTACACGTCGGGCACGACGGGACCGCCGAAGGGCGTGATGCTCGACCATGCCAACGTGTGCTGGACGGTCGAGGGTTACCTCGACATGCTCCAGAAGGACCCCACCGGTTGGCGGGTGGTGTCGTACCTCCCGATGGCGCACATCGCCGAGCGGATGAGCTCGCACTACCTCGCCATCGCGGCACCGTTCGAGGTAACCACGTGCCCGGATGCCGGCGCGGTGAGCGGCTACCTCCCGCACGTGCGGCCGGAGTCGTTCTTCGCGGTGCCGCGCGTCTGGGAGAAGTTCCATGTGGCGTTGCGCGCCGCGCTCGGCCCCGACGAACAACGGCGCGCGGAGGCCGATGCCGCGCTCGCGATCGGATGGGAAGCCGCGGAGTACCGCGCTCGCGACGAGGAGATGCCCGCCGATCTCGCCGCGCGGTTCGCGGCCGTGGAGCCGACACTCGCCTCGGTGCGCCGGCTCGTGGGTGTCGACGAGCTCGTGGTTGCGTTGAGCGGCGCCGCGCCGATCCCGCTCGACGTGTTGCGCTTCTTTCGCGCACTGGGCCTACCGGTCTCGGAGATCTACGGACTCTCCGAGACGAGTGGCCCGATGACGTGGGAGCCGTTCAAGGTGCGTGTCGGAACCGTCGGGCGTGCGTTCGCCGGTGTGGAGGTTCGTCTCGGCGACGACGGTGAGGTGCTGTGCCGGGGCGGCAACGTATTCCGCGGCTACCTCAACGAACCGGAGAAGACTGCCGAAGTGCTCGACGCCGACGGCTGGTTCCACAGCGGCGACATCGGCGTCATCGACGATGACGGCTACCTCCGGATCGTCGATCGCAAAAAGGAGCTGATCATCACCGCGGGCGGCAAGAACATCTCGCCGGCGAACCTCGAAGCGGCACTCAAGGAAGGCGAGCTCATCGGGCAGTGCTGCGCGATCGGAGACGGCCGCCCGTTCGTGAGCGCCCTGATCGTGCTCGACGCAGAGACGGCGCCCGCCTGGGCGAAGGCGCACGACATCGCCTTCGACGGGCTCGCTGCGCTCGCCGTCCATCCCGATGTGGTTGCCGAGGTGCAGCGCGAGGTCGATGCGGCCAACGCACGGTTCTCGCAGGTGGAGCGCATCAAGCGCTTCGTGATCCTGTGGGAGGAATGGCTTCCCGATTCCGAGGAGCTCACACCCACGATGAAGCTGAAGCGGCGCGGCGTGCACAACCGCTATGCCGAACAGATCGAGTCGCTCTACCGCTGAACGGGCGCGATCGGCCGAGTCGGGGATCGCGTCGCCGCCCGGCAGCCTCGGCTATACCTGGCGCCATGGCGACCAGCGCGACGCGCCCGGCCGCAGTGGCGGGCGACTTCGAAGACGCCTTCGATCACCTCTTCGCGCGCGCGTACTCACTCGCGCTCGCCATGGTCGGCGAGGCGCTCCTGGCCGAAGAGCTGACGGTCGAGACGTTGGCTCGTACCCGCGTCGACTGGACGCGGATCGTGCGCCGGAGCCGGCCCGACTGGTACGTCGTGCGCGTCGTGACCCTGCTCGCGATCGACGCGGTGGCGCGCCGTGAGCCGGTGCTCGAGGTGACCGCGGATCCTGACGCCGCCGACGACGACAGCGGGATACGTCTGCATCACAACGAGGCGACCGCGTTGCGGGCGCTTCCGCGCCGCCGGCGCGAGGTGGTCGCGCTGTGGTGCTTCGGTGGCTACGCAAAGCCCGACGTCGCGGCGATCCTCGCGCTCGACCCGAGCGTGGTCGAGGCCGAGCTCGAGCTTGCGCGCGTCCCGCTGCAGCAGGCGCTCGGCGGCGCGCCCGGCGATGGCTCCCCGTGATGCACGACCCGACGCCCGACCTACCGCCCGAGCTCGCGGCGCGCCGCCGCGAGCTGAGCCAGGCGGTGCGACGCCGTGCCGCGCAGCTGCGTCGGCGTCGAGCGCTCATCGTCGCGGGCCCGTGCCTCGCGGTCATTGCGGCGGGCTTCTGGGCCGCGAATCGAGGTGGCGGCACGCCCACCAAGCTCAACGTGTCGGCGAGCACGTCGACCACGCGCGCCACCACGGTGAGCACGCGCGTGTCGACCACAACCGGGCGCATGTCGACCACGACGATGCCGCGCAAGCCCACCGCGCCGACGACCGCGCACGCGGTACCGACCACTGCCGGTGGTTCCACGCGAACCACGGTCTCGGTGCTGGGCAACATGACACCCACCACCACGTTCGACACGTCGGTGTGCCACAACAGCTTCGACCCTCGCTGTGGCTTCTTTACGTGGCAGCCGCCACCCAATCCGAACTTGCCGATGTCCGTGCGCGCGGCGGTGTCCGACGTGGTTCCCGCGGTCGGCGAGGCGGTATCGGTGACGATCGACGTGAGCGACGGTGACGCGGCACCAGTGTGCGTCTCGGCCAACTACGCCGGCCGCGCCGTCGCGCTCACCGACAGCTACGGCCGTGCGATCCCTGCGTGCGGCGCCACGTTCTGTCCGGGTCCCACGCGCTACGGCGCATGGGCGCCGCCCGCTCCCGCGGGTGGTTCGCGCCGCGCGTTCGGATCGTTCACCCCTACGGCGGCGGGGAGTGCGGCGCTGTCGGTGCTCGCGAACAGCGGTACTGGTTGCGCCTACCTGCCCTACGGTTCCGCCGGATCGACTGCGGTGACGATCAACACGCACTCGACGCCGCCGACCACGTGAGTCCCAGCTCGCCCGCAGGTTCAGCAGCGTGCTTCGAACACCAGGTTGAACGGTGTCTCGGTGGCCCGCCGAAAGCGGGAGAAGCCGCCGTCGGCGACCACGCCGGCGATGCGCGTCTCGCCGGCCTGCGCGCCGAGGCAGCGGGCACCGTCTTGCGCTCGCGACGCCGGCGTGCAGATGCACGTGGAGGCTGAGTAGAACACGCGGCCGACCGGCGTGAGGTTCTCGGCCAGGGTGTCGTGGGCGAAGGGCTCGACGATCATCCATGTGCCGTCGGGCGCGAGCGCGCTGTGCACGTGTGCCGCCGCCGCGCCTGGGTCCCCCATGTCGTGCAGAGCGTCGAACACGCACACGAGGTCGTAGTCGGTCCCGGGGAAGCGATCGGCCGACGCGACCTCGAACGTCACTCGATCGGCCACGCCCGAGTCCGCCGCCGCTTTGCGCGCCACGTCGATCGACGCCTCGTGATAGTCGAAGCCGAGGAACGTGGAGCGCGGGTACGCGAGCGCCATGATGACCGTCGACGCGCCATGACCGCAGCCGATGTCCGCGACTCGGGCGCCGCGCCGGAGCTTCTCGTCGACGCCGTCGAGAGCGGGTATCCATCCCGACGTCAGGTTCGCCACGTAGCCGGCGCGGAAGAACTTCTCGGTGCCGCAGAACAGGTCGTGATGGTGCTCGTGCCAGCCAACGCCGGCACCGGTCCGGAACGCGTCGGTGATGGCGGGCTCGTCGCGCATCGTCGATCCGGCCAACAAGAACGCGCCGGGCAGATACAGCGGGTTCGTCTCGTCCGTGAGCACGAACACTTGCTCCTCGGTCAACCAGAACGTGTCGCTCTCGGCGTCGTACTCACACCAGTGGCTCGCGGCCTGTGCACACAGCCACTCGGCGATGTAGCGCGTGTCGGTGCCGGTGCGCGCCGCGAGCGTCTCGGGAGTGACCTGCTCTCCATCGGCCATGGCCTTGTAGAGGCCGAGGCGTTCACCGATCACGACGGTGGTGGCGTGCAGCACGGCGCCGAGGTCCCCGACAAAGCTGCCCACGAGCCCGTCGAGCTTGGCTTGATCGATCGTCATCGTCATCTCCTCCAGTGTCGGGGCGCAGCGCCCCTCCGCTGCCATGACGATCGTCGGGGCCGACTGCAGGACGATTGCAGCGCCCCGGCCCGGTGCCTGCAATCGTGCTGCAATGCACCATGGAGATGATGCGCCCATGACCACTGCGCAAGAATCCGCCAGCCCTTCCACGACCGGCTCCGACGTCGTCACCGCGCTGCTCGATGCCATCGAGGCGGGCCGCGTCCGTGGATGTCGCGCCTACGCCGCCGACGCGGAGCTCGATGCCACGGTGCCCAACTGGCGCTTCTCGCGCCGTGGCGCCGCCGCGATCCTCGCCGTGTACGAAGAGTGGTTCGCACATCCCGGGCGCTTCGAGACGTTGCGCCGCCTTCCGATCGATGGCGGCGAAGTCGTGGAGTATGTGCTCACATGGGCCGAGCAAGGGGTTCCGCACGCGGCACACCACCTGCACGTGTTCGAGCTCGACGATGATGCGAACCTCGTCGTGCGGGACACTGTGATGTGCGGCGGTCGGTGGCCGGCGTCGTTGCTGGCGGAGATGGAGGCGTCCCGTGGCTGATGTGGTCTCGCTCGACGAGCTGTTGCGCGACGCGACCCATCGCGAGCCGCTCGAGCACAGCGACTCGAAGTCGGGTGCGGCGATGGAGCGCCTGCGCATCGGCGATGAGCGCTTCGTGCTGAAGCGACTCGACGCGCGGCACGACTGGACGATGCGTGCGGTCGGCGACGTGTACGGCTCGACGGCAGTGCTCTGGCAGCGTGGCCTGTTGCAACGGCTACCCGCCTGCATCAATCAGCCGATCATCGGCGTCGCATCCGACGGACCGGCGACAGTGCTGTTGATGCGCGACGTGGGTCGCTGGCTCGTTCCGCCCGGTGACGAGCCGATCCCCGTCGCGCACCATCTTGACTTCATCGATCACATGGCCGCGCTCCACGCCGAGTTCTGGGACGCCGGCCCGGAGATCGACGTGGTCCCGATGGTCAACCGCTACTTCGAGCTCTCACCGTGGATGGCGATCGCCGAGCGCGAGCTTGGTTCCGATCAGGTAGTGCCGCGCCTCGTTGCGCAGGGTTGGGAACAGCTCGAGCAGGTCGCGCCGAAGTCCGCGGCAGTCGTGCTTCCACTCGCGTGGGATCCGTGTCCGCTCGTCGCGGCACTGGAGACCACGCCGACCACGTTCGTGCACGCCAACTGGAAGCTCGGGAACCTCGGCCGCGACGACGACGGACGCACTGTGCTGATCGACTGGGAGTCGCCTGGTCGGGGCTCGGCCTGCGGCGAGCTTGCGTGGTATCTGGCGATCAACTCGGCGCGCCTGCCGCTGAGCAAGGAAGCGACGATCGATGCGTACCGCCGGTCGCTCGAGGACCGCGGTATCGACACGGCTGCGTGGTGGGATCGCCAGCTCGCGCTCGCGCTGCTCGGCGGTCTCGTGTGGTTCGGCTGGGAGAAGTGCCTCGACGGCTACAACGACGAGCTCGCATGGTGGGAGCAACGGGCTATCGAGGGGGCCGCGCTGCTCGATGTGTGAGCGGCGCGGCCCGATCTGATCGAGTGGGCTCAGCGATCGAAGCGCGTCGTCCACGCTGCGTGCAGGCTCGCGGCGTGTTCCGGCGCGGCCGCGGCCAGTGCAACCATGGAGGCGCGGGCGCGATCGTGCCACGCATCGACGCCAGTGTCGTGCGCCACCTCGGCGATCCGCCACCATGCTTCGAGGGCCATCACATGCTCGATACGGGAGAGATCTGCTTCAACCTCGGCCAGGTCGAAGCGCGCGCCGAGTCGCGCACCGGCGCGCACCGCGAGAAGGCGTGCGCCAACCGCGTAGCGGTTGACGCCGATCGCGTCGGCATCGGAGGCCAACGCAAGCGCGTCGTCGCGCGCGCGCTCGTCTTCGTTCGCAGCAAGCGCGCCGCGCACAGCGAGCTCACGTGCCTTCAAGCGCAGGCGCCAGGCGAAAGCGAGGTCGCCCCTATCGGCTTCTCGCGCCGCGGCGAGTCGAGCCGAGCAATCGTCGAGATCGCCGCGCGTGATTGCCGACTCGGCGAGATCGAGATGAGCGGCGATGAACGTCTCGGCCATGTCGGCTGCTCCAACCGCGAGCGCCTGGCGGTTCGCGGCGTCGGCATCGTCGTTGGCGCCGAGCTGGCGAAGTATCCATCCACTGAAGTTGTGCCCGCGACCGGAGTAGCGCGGCGTGTGCCGGTCGGCCACCTCGGCGTTGTACCGAGCGAACTGGTCGAGGGCGACCTGCGGCCGGCCTGCACTCGCGTGCGCATGACCGAGGAACATCAATGCGTGCAGGAGCACTGTGGTGAGCGGGGCGCCGGCGCGCCCCCGCGTCACTGGATCGAGGAGCGCGATCGCGTCGTCGACTCGGCCCTGATGCGCGCGCAGAACACCCAACCAAGCCGATGCGGCGGTGCGCTCCGGGCCGTACGCAGCGCTCGCCGCTCCGACGAGCAACTGCTCCGCGCCCGAGAGATCGCCCGCAGCGTGGCGGACGCGACCGGCCAGCACGAGACAGGACGTGCGCCGGCGCGCGTTCGTGGCGTGTGCGAGCCCGTCGTCGGCGTGCTGGCGCGCCGTCGCGAAGTCGCGCCCGTAATAGGCGCTCCATCCGGCGAGCTCGTCGGCCTCGGCGGTCGGTTCGAGCCGCGCCGCGTTCACGGCCGCGGCCCGCGCCTCGTCGAACTGTTCGAGCGCCATCAACGAGCGCGCGCGGGCAAGGTGGCCGGCCGCGGTCTCGTGCAACGCGATCGACTGATCGGCGAGCGCGAGCGCCGCTCGGTTGTCGAAGCGCTCGCCGGCGAGCGCGGCTGCTTCGATGAGTGCCACGGCGGCCAACGCCCGATCGCCGCCCTGGCGCGCGTGCCACGCGACGGTCAGGGGATCGCTCCGGCGGCCGGCGAGTAGGCGACCGGCCTCCCGGTGCAACAGGGCCCCGCGTGCCGCGCTCGCAGTTGAGATCAAGGCGTCGCGCACGAGAGCGTGGCGGAAGACAAAGCGCTCACCGTCGTCGATGAGCATGCCGCGCGCCGCGGCCGTCTCGAGATGCTCGAGCACCACGATCGGCGACTCGCCGAGCACTCCGGCGAGCACCTCGAGCTCGACTCGGCTGCCGAGCACGGCGGCGGCGAGCAGCGTGGGCGCGGCCGGCCCGAGGCGCACGCATTGCGCGACGACCGCCTCGACCACGGTCGCGGGCAGGCCGTCGTCACCGGCGCGGACGAGCTCGCGGAGCAACAGTGGATTGCCACCCGAGCGTGCGAGCAACCCGTCGGCCCGCTCCGCGCCGACGAGCTCGCGCACCGTGTCGAGGCCCAGAGGCTCGACGCGATGGCGATAGGTCGCTGCGATCGAAGGGCCCTCGCCCACGCGGTGTGTGCTCACGATGACCAGCGCCGGCACGTGACGATGCAGATGAGCGAGGCATTCGATCGAGACGGGAGGGGCTCGGTGCAGGTCGTCGATCACCAACGCGGGCGCGTCGAATCGGTCGAAGACGGCAGTCAGCGCGCCGTACAACACCGCGACGCCCACGACGCTGTCGTCGAGCACTGCTTGCCGGGCGCCCGTCGCGCCCTGCTCGCGAGCCATACCGAGCAGGGGGGCGAGAACAGCACGCTCGCCGCGGAGCAGGTCGGTCGTGGCGGCGGGCCCCGAGGATCGCAAGTGCGACGCGAGAGCATCGAGCACCGGCTGGAACGGCAATGAGCGTGCCGCTTCGTCACACGTCGCGCGCAGCATCGTGGCCGGGCGGTTCGTGATGCGCTCGGCGAGCGCTGCCGCGAGCGTCGACTTGCCGATGCCCGGCTCGCCGTCGATCACGAGCCATGAGCCCGGCCGCGCCGCGCGCTCGAGCATCGCGAGGTCACCAGCCCGACCGGGTGGCGCCGCATCGGGCGCAGCCGGTGCATCGGGCGCGACCTCGTCGCGCAGGATCGCGTCGTGGAGTTCCTCGGTCGCCGGCGACGGATCGGTACCGAGGTCCTCGACCAGCCGCGCGCGCACCCTTGCGTATGCCGCGAGCGCGCTGGCGCTCTGCCCGGTGGCCACGTAGGCGCGCATCAGGATCCGCAGCGCAGCTTCGTCGTACGGGTCGGCATCGAGCGCGGCGTGGGCATGTTCGAGCGCGGGCGACGGGCGGTGCAGGGCAAGCGCCGCTTCGGCCGCAACGTGGCGTGCGGCGCCGATGCGACGCGCCACGACGTCGCGTTCGACGGTGAGCCAGTCGGCGCCTGCATGCTCGGGCAGCAGATCGCCCCGGCTGAGCGCCAGCGCGGCGGCGGCCGCGCTTGCGGCGGCCGCCGCGCTGCCCATCGCCAACCGACGCTGGGCTTCGAGCACCAGCTTGTCGAGCTCGTCGATGTCGATCGCGTCGGCCACGAGGGCGTAGGTGCCGTCGCCGGTGCGGATGGCCCCGCGCCCGATCGCGGCGCGCACGCGGCTCGCGAGCACCGCGAGATCGGCATTCGGGCGCGCGGGCAGCGCGGCGGGCCAGACCGCGTCGACGAGGGTGTCGACGCTCACGCTCTGGCCGCGTGCGATCGCGAGCCGCCCGAGCAGGGTGCGCGCCTTTCGGCTGCCCAGTCGTGCGCCGTCGACTCCGTCGACGGCGAGTCCTCCGAACAGGCGCACGTGCACAGCGCGATCATGCCCGCCCTGCAGCGCGGGCGTCAGGCGTCGGGTGCGACTTCGACCCGGTCGGCGCCGTGGCGGCGGGCTTCTTCGAGTGCCCGGCCCGACTGCTGCACCAGCTCGGCGGCGCCGAGCGCGTGCGTGGGGTAACAGGCCACACCGGCCGAGATCGTGAGCGCGTCGCCCACGGGTGAGGCGAGCAGCGTGCCGCGTACCCGCTCCGCCGCCCAGACCGCACCGGCCTCGGGTGTGTCCTCGAGGATGGCGCCGATCATCAGCTCGCCGAGCCGGCACGCACTGTCGCTCTCGCGCAGCGTGCGGCGCACCACGTCGCCGACCACGGCGAGGGCCTGGGCCCGCGCCATCTCGTCGTCGGCGTTCGGCATCGAGTCGATCTCGAAGATGACGACCGAGATCGGCCGCAGCGAACGGCGGGCGGCGGCAACCTGTTGCTGGACGAGCACCGCGAAGTAGCGCTCGTCGAACAGCCCGGTGGCCGAATCGAAGGCGTGCTCCGCCTTCTCCTTGGGGGTCTGCGGCGCCCTGGCCCGCTGTACCTCCTCGTCGAGCGTCTCCGACAGTGCGTCGAGCTCGCGGTTGAGCCGGGTGATGTCGTGCTCGGCCGAAGCCCGTCCGGCCTCGGCCCGGTGCAGACGGGCGGCCAGGGCCGCGGCCGCCATGCCTGCGACCACGCCGGCCGCGCCCGCGAGGACGCCCCATTCCGCCTGAGACGTCACTACGGACACCACTCCGGCCGCGAGCGCGGTCATCGCCGCGCCCGTCGCCACCAACACTTGTCGATCGTGCATCGCGGGTCTCATCGGCCGGAGCGGGCTCGGGCCTGAGCGGAGACATGCGCCAGGGCCAGGTCAGCGACATCCGCCATGATCTGGCTGATCCGGTAGTCCTTGGGTGTGTAGACCCTCGCCACCCCTGCCGCGAGCAGTCGGTCCTGGTCAATGGGCGGAATGATCCCGCCGACCACCACCGGCACATCGACGCCGTCGGCCCGCAGCAGCCGGATCGTCTCGGGCACCAGATCGAGGTGTGAACCGGAGAGGATCGACAGGCCCACGATGTCGACGTCTTCATCGCGGGCCGCCGCGGCGATCTGGGCGGGCGTGAGCCGGATGCCCTGGTAGACGACCTCCATGCCCGCATCGCGGGCCGCCACGGCGATCTGCTCGGCGCCGTTGCTGTGGCCGTCGAGGCCGGGCTTGCCGACCAGCATGCGCAGCGGCGTGCCCCGTTCCACGGCGGCGGCGCGCACCCGGTCGCGCACCTGCTCGAGCTCGGCGCCGACCGCAGCGTGCACGAGGCCCACGCCCGTGGGCGCCCGGAACTCGCCGAACACCTCGCGGAGCGTGCCGGCCCACTCGCCGACGGTGCCGCCGGCCTTGGCGAACGCGATCGTGGCCGGCACGAGGTTGTGCTCGGTGGCCGCCACCCGGCGCACCTCGTCGAGCGCGGCGGCCGCGGCCGATTCGTCGCGGTCGGCCCGCCATCGCTCGATGGCCTCGATCTGTTCGCGTTCGGCGGCCGGATCGACCACGAGGATGGAGTTCTCACCGTCGAGCCCGGCCGTGAGCGGCGATGCGGCCGTCTCGGTGAACGTGTTGACGCCCACGATCGTGGTCTCGCCACTCTCGATGCGGCGCACGCGCTCCGCGTTGGACTGCACGAGCGCGCCCTTCAGCTCGTCGATGCACGCGAACGCGCCCCCGGCGTTGATGATCCGGTCGAGCTCGGCTTGGGCCGCGTCGGCGAGCTCGCGCGTCTTGGCCTCGATGACCTTGGAGCCCTCGAAGATGTCGCCGTACTCGAGCAGGTCGGTCTCGAACGCGAGCACTTGTTGGATGCGCAACGACCATTGCTGGTCCCAGGGGCGCGGCAGACCCAGTGCTTCATTCCACGCCGGGAGCTGCACCGCGCGCGCCCGCGCGTCCTTGGACAGCGTCACGCCGAGTGCCTCGAGCACGATGCGCGGCACGTTGTTCTCGGGCTGCGCCTCGGTGAGCCCGAGTGAGTTCACCTGCACGCCGTAGCGGAAGCGACGCGCTTTGTCGTCGGTGACGCCGTAGCGCTCCTTTCCGAGCCGATCCCACAGGTCGGTGAACGCACGCATCTTGCACGTCTCTTCCACGAAGCGGATGCCCGCGTTCACGAAGAAGGAGATGCGTTCGAACACGGCGGGCATGTCGTCGCTCGTGACGCGTCCGGTCGCGATCACCGCGTCGAGCACGTCGACTGCGGTCGCGAGCGAGAACGCCAGCTCTTGCACCGGGGTCGCGCCCGCTTCTTGCAGGTGGTACGAGCACACGTTGATCGGGTTCCACTTCGGAACGTGCGCGACGGTGTGCGTGATCACGTCGACGGTGAGGCGCAACGACGGCTTCGGCGGGAAGATGAAGGTGCCTCGCGACAGGTACTCCTTCATGATGTCGTTCTGCGTGGTGCCCGCGAGCTGCTTGGCGTCGACGCCGCGCTCGTCGGCCAGCGCGAGATAGAGCGCCATCAACCACATCGCGGTCGCGTTGATCGTCATCGAGGTGTTCATGTCCTCGATGGGGATCGCGTCGAAGAGCGCACGCATTTCGGCGAGCGTCGGCACGGGAACACCGACCTTGCCCACCTCGCCGCGCGCCATCGCGTCGTCGGGGTCGTAGCCGGTCTGCGTGGGCAGGTCGAACGCCACCGACAGGCCGGTCTGGCCTTTGGCGAGGTTCGTGCGGTAGAGCTCGTTGGACGCCCGGGCCGAAGAGTGCCCCGAGTAGGTCCGCATCACCCAGGGGTTCGTTCTCGGCATCGTTGGCTCCCCGGTCGTGCCGGAAAGGCTACTTCCGGTGGTAGTCGTAGAACCCGGCGCCGGTCTTGCGACCGAGACGCTCGGCGCTCACCATGCGCCGCAAGAGCGGTGCCGGCGCGTAGTTCGGGTCCTTGAACTCTTCGTAGAGCGCTTCGAGGATGGCGAGGCTCGTGTCGAGCCCCACCAGGTCGAGCAGCTCGAGCGGCCCCATCGGGAAGTTGCAGCCGCCCTTCATGGCGGTGTCGATGTCGTCACGTGTGGCGACGCCACCGTCGAGGAGGCGCACCGCGTTGTTGAGGTACGGGAACAGCAACGCGTTCACGATGAAGCCGGCCTGGTCCTTCACCTGCACCGGCTGCTTCGAGCACGCGGCGGCGAACTCCGTGGCCGCCACGATGGTCTCGTCGCTCGTGGTGATGGCCCGCACGATCTCGACCAGCGCCATCGCCGGCGCCGGGTTGAAGAAGTGCACGCCGCACACGCGGTCGGGGCGGCCCGTGTGCATCGCCATCTCGACGACCGGCAGCGTGGACGTGTTCGTGGCGAGGATCGCGCCGTCCTTGCACACCCGGTCGAGCTCGGTGAACAGGTGCGTCTTGGCGCCGAGGTCTTCGACGATCGACTCGAGCACGAGGTCGCAGTCGCTCAGCTCGCCGAGATCGGAGACGGCTCGCACCCGGCCGAGCACGGCCTGGCGTTCGGCGTCTTCGAGCTTGCCGCGGTCGACCTGCTTGGCGAGCGACTTGTCGAGCCCCGCGACCATGGCGTCGGCGGTCGACTTCGCACGGCTGCGCAGCACCACCTCGAAGCCGGCCTTGGCCGCCACCTCGGCGACGCCCGAACCCATGATGCCCGAGCCCACGATGCCCACGCGCTTGATCGTCACGAGCGTTGCCTCCTGGCCGGCGCACGCGCCGGGTGCCGTTCGACCGGAAAGTCCGAGAATGCTACCGATCAGTAGCCACGAAGGGCCAACTGGCCCTCGCCGCTCGGTGGTGCATCGAGCCGGTCGTGGCGGGGGCCTTCTCCATTGGTTCGCCTTCGGCAAACGCTCGCCGCTCGGTGGTGCATCGAGCCGGTCGTGGCGGGGGCCTTCTCCATTGGTTCGCCTTCGGCAAACGTATGCTCCGGCGGGTGACGACCAAGGTGCGCAGTCGAGGCACGCTCGCGCTGGTCGGCGGCGGCGAGTTCGACTCGTCGTTGCGGGATCTCGACCAGCGCTTGCTCGCCGCGAGCGGTGGCACCGACGTGCTCCTGCTCACCACCGCCACCTCGTTCGAGGAGCCGGCCCGAGTGGTGGCCCGGGCCACCGAGCACTTCGCCGCGCTCGGCGCCACGGTGCGTGAGGTGCCGGTGCGCAACCGCCGCGACGCCGAGGACGACACCCTCGTGAAGCTGGCCAAGAGCGGGCACTTCGTGTACCTCACCGACGGCTCGCCGCTGCACCTGCGCAGCGTGTTGAAGGACACGTCGTTGCTGGCCGTGCTCCTGGGCGGCTGGCGCAACGGCGGCGTACTCGCAGCCAGCGGCGCGGCCGCGACGGTGCTCTGCGATCCGATGGTCGATCCCCGGGGTGGCGCGTACACCGTGGGTCTTGCGCTCGTGGACGGCCTCGCCGTGTTCCCGCACCACACCAACGCGGCCGATCACCTGTGGGCGCGATCGCTCGACCTGCTTCCGGCGCACGCGACCCTCGCCGGTGTCGACGACCACACCGCGCTCGTGCGCGACGCCGAAGGCGCGTGGGAGATCGTGGGTGAGGGCGGCGTCACGCTCGTGCGCAACGGCAGCACCGAGCGCTACAAGCCGGGCCCGTGCCCCGATCTCGACGCCTGAACGCGCTTACTTCTCGGTGATCGTGATCTTGATGATGTAGAGCGGCCGCGTCGGAGGGCCGTCGGAGGCCGGCGCGAACTGCTCGATGGCGTTCGCCGCGCTGAGGCCCGTGGTGACGACGCCGAAGTACGCGTACTGCGCAGGGAGCTGCTCACCCTGGGTGCCCGTGACCACGAAGAACTGCGAGCCCATCGTGCCGTTCGGATCGGCACCGGTCTTGGCTGCGGCGAGTCCACCGAGCGGGTAGTGGCCCGACTTCGGCACCGCACCCTTCACCGTGTATCCGGGGCCACCGCTGCCGTCGCCCTTCGGGTCGCCGCCCTGGATCACGAAGTCCTTCACCACGCGGTGCCACGACAGACCGTCGAAGAAGCCCTGCTTGGCGAGGAACACGAAGTTGTTCACCGCCACCGGGCTGTCCTTGGCCGCGAGGGTGGCGACCATCGTGCCGCACGACGTGACGATCGTGGCGGTGTACGTCTTCTTCACGTCGATCGTCATCGGCGGCGCCGTCTTGTACGTCTTGCCGTTGCCGTGCTTGGTGGGAGCCTTCGTGGGGCAGGGGTCGACGGCGGTCGTGGTGGTGGCGGGCTTCGCCTTGCTCTTGTTGTTGCCACCGAAGATCGACACCGCGCCGACCACGACCACGATCGACACCACCACGATCACGCTGCGCTGGATGAGCTTCTTGCGCTGCGTGCGCTTCAGCATCGCCTCGCGCTCCTGCGCGGCGAGCGCTTGGTTCTGACGCTTGCGTGCGCGCCGGTCGGCCTTACCCATCTGCGTGCCTTCCCTCTCCGGACTGGTGCCCGCCTGAGCCGCGCGTCCGGACCGCCGAACGGCGGCGCATTCTACGGTCGCCACCCGCCGAACCTCGGTCGAGCGAAGCGAATGCAGACGGCGAGGCACTCGCCGCGCCGGGCGAAGCAGGCGCCTGGACACACGCAGGAAAGCGGTGGCGAAGCGAGCGCAGGAGCGAGGGACGAGCGAGATGCGGCGTGAGGCACTCGCCGCGCCGGGCGAAGCAGGCGCAGGGGAAAACGCGTCAAAGTGTCGAAACCGGCCACTGGTAGCCTCGGAAATCGTGGCTCTCGTCGTCCAGAAGTACGGCGGCACCTCCGTTGGCGACCCCGAGCGCATCAAGGCGGTGGCCGATCACATCGCCCGCACCCGTCGCGCCGGCGACGACGTGGTGGTCACCGTGTCGGCCATGGGCAAGAGCACCGACGACCTGATCCGCCTCGCCCAAGAGGTCTCGCACACGCCGAACGTGCGTGAGATGGACATGCTGCTCACCGCGGGGGAGCGCATCTCGATGGCCCTGGTGTCGATGGCCGTGAACGACCTCGGTGTACCGGCCGTGAGCTTCACCGGTAGCCAGGCGGGCATCGTCACCGACACCCAGCACGGGCGGGCCCGCATCGTCGAGGTGAAGGGCGACCGCATTCGAGAGGCCGTCGCCGACGGCAAGGTGGCGATCGTCGCGGGCTTCCAGGGCGTGAGCACCGCCAAGGAGATCGTCACGCTCGGCCGCGGCGCGAGCGACCTCACGGCTCTCGCGTTGGCGCACGTGCTCGGCGCCGATGCGTGCGAGATCTACACCGATGTCGAGGGTGTGTACACCGCCGATCCTCGCATCGTGCCCAACGCGCGCAAGCTCGCGCGCGTGAGCCTCGACGAGATGCTCGAGATGGCTGCCACGGGCGGGCGGGTCCTGATGTTGCGGTCGGTCGAGTTCGCACGCAAGTACGGCGTGCGCATCCACGTGCGGTCGAGCTTCACGTGGGCTCCGGGTACGTGGGTCGAGGAGGCTTCCGAAATGGAGAGCATGGAGCAGGCGATCATCTCGGGCGTCACGCACGACACGTCCGAGGCGAAGGTCACCATCGAGCAGGTGCCCGACCAGCCGGGTGTGGCCGGCAAGCTCTTCCGCGCCCTCGCCGACGCCGGTTGCAACGTCGACATGATCGTGCAGAACGTGTCGACCGAGGGGCACACCGACATCAGCTTCACCCTCCCCAAGGACGACCTCAGCAGCGCGCACGAAGTGATGCAGCGCGTGCTCGGTGCGGTGGGTGCCAAGCAGTACCGATCCGACCTCGACGTGGGTCGCGTGTCGTTGATCGGCGCGGGCATGAAGTCGCATCCGGGTGTGGCAGCCACCATGTTCGAGACGCTGGCCCGGGAGGGGATCAACATCGAGATGATCTCCACCTCGACGATCCGCATCTCCTGTGTGGTCGCCGAGGCCGATGTAGAGCGTGCCGTGCAGGCTTTGCACGACGAGTTCAAGCTCGGGCAGGTGTAGCGATGCGAGTAGGTCTGATGGGTGCCACCGGCCTGGTCGGCACCGAGATGTTGAGCGTGCTCGAGGAGCGGGGCTTCCCCGTGGAGGAGCTGCGCGCCTTCGCGTCGCCGCGCTCGCTCGGCCGCCGGCTTCCGTTCGCGGGCGGCGAGGTGGTCTGTGAGGTCCTTGCCGACGGTTGCTTCGACGGGCTCGACCTCGTGATCGTCGATGTCGACGAGTCGATCTCCGAGGAGTGGGCGCCGAAGGCTGCGGCCGCCGGCGCGATCGTGATCGACAAGTCGTCGGCGTTCCGCATGGATCCTGATGTGCCGCTCGTGGTCGCCGAGGTGAACCCCGACGACATGCGCTCGCTCCCGCGCAACATCGCATCGTGCCCGAACTGCACCACGATGGTGTTGCTCGTGGCGCTCGCCCCGTTGCACCGCGCCGCCGGACTCGACCGTGTGGTCGTGAGCACGTACCAGGCGGCGTCGGGAGCGGGGCAGCCGGGCATCGACGAGCTCGAGAACTTGTGGACGAAGCTCAACGGTGAGTCGCGTCGGCTGCGCCGCGCCGCCCTGCATCCCGATCTGCTCGCGCTCGGCGATGTGTGGCCCAAGCCCATCGCGGGCAACGTGATCCCGCTCGCCGGTTCGGTCAAGGAGCAGGGCTACACGTCGGAGGAGTGGAAGCTCGTCTACGAGACGCGCAAGATCCTCCACGACGACGCGATTCGTGTGAGCGCGACATGCGTGCGCGTGCCGGTGTTCGTGGGTCACTCCATGTCGGTGAACCTCGAGTTCCGCCGCCCGATGGACAAAGCCGAAGCCGTCGAGCTGCTGCAGGCCGCGCCCGGTCTCACGCTCGTCGACCACGGCGACGGCGCACCGACGGCACTCGAGGGCGCCGGGGTCGACCCGGTGCTCGTCGGTCGCGTGCGCGACGATCCGTCGTTGCCGGGTGCGATCAACCTCTGGGTCACCGGCGACAACCTGCGCAAGGGCGCGGCGCTCAACGGTGTGCAGATGGCCGAAGTCCTGCTTCAGCAGCGCTGAGCCTGCGTGCTCGCGCACCTCGACGACCGCATCGCCAGTGCGGGCTTCGCGTCGGGCGACCGCTTCGTGATCGGCGACTGGCAGAACGCGCCGATCGGGCCGATGCACGACATGATGTGGGCTACGGCCGAGGGCGAGCGGGTGCTGCTCGCGCCCGATGACCGGGTTGCCGAGTTCGTGTCGAGCGTGTACGTGTTCGACCGGATCGATGTGGTGCCATTCAAGGTGACCGGCGACCGGCGCGGCTTCGAGCTGCACGCCGGACCGGTGCAGCTCTCGCTCGCGACGGGCTTCGCCATCCGCGTCCCGTCCTGCGGCCGTGCTGGTTCACGCGCTACGTGGAGGGTCCGATCGCGCGGCTGCTCCTCGATGTGGAGACGTTCGGCGTGAGCCCCACCGGCGTCAACGAGTGGTACCGGTCCACGGGGTTCCGCCTGGTGCGCGCCGCCCACGCGGCGGTGGCCGGGAACGATCTCGGTGCATGGGGCCCGGCGCGTCCGGCATTGCGAGTCGGTTTCGGCGAGGCGCCCCGCTTTGCGTCGATCGTGGAGCTCCGCACGTCGGTGTCGGGCGGTGCGGCCGACACGTGGAGCGGCACGGCGCCGTGAGCGTGGAGGTCGCCGTGTTCACGCGCGACCTGCGCGTGCGCGACAACCCGATGTTGGCCGCGGCTGTGTGTGCCGACGCGATCGTGCCGCTCTTCGTGCTCGACGAGGCGATGGCCGCGGGTTGGCACGGCGCACCGAACCGGCGCCGGTTCCTCTACGAGTCGCTGCGCGACCTCGATGCGACGCTTCGTTCGCTCGGAGCGCCGCTGGTGGTGCGGCACGGCGAATGGGTCGAGGAGGTCGCGGGGATTGCGCGTGCCGTCGACGCGACGCGTGTGCACCTGGCGCGCGACGTGTCGGGATATGCCCGGGATCGCGTGCGCCGTCTGGCCGCGCGCGTCGGCTCGGTGCAGCTCGTCGAGCATCCCGGTGTCACGGTCGTGTCAAGCGGCGAGCTGCGAACGGGGAGCGGTGACGCCTTCAAGGTGTTCACGCCGTACTACCGGCGCTGGCTCGCTGCACCGTGGCGGCGGCCGGTGAGCGTGCCGGAGCGGCTCGTGGCCGTGCCCGACGCGCGCAGCGACTACGTGCCCGACCCTGCCTCGGTGCGCGACACCGCGCGGGATGTGGTCGCGGGCGGCGAGCAGGCTGCACTGGCGCGGTTGCAGCGCTGGGCGTCGAGCTCGCTCGCGCACTACGCCGATCGTCACGACGATCTCGCCGCCGACGACACCTCGCGGATCTCGGCCGCGTTGCACTTCGGTTGCCTGTCGCCGCTCGAGGTCGCCGGCCGGCTGCGCGATCGCGCCGGCGGCGAGCCGTTCGTGCGCCAGCTGTGCTGGCGCGACTTCTACCACCAGCTGCTCGCGGCGCGTCCCGAGCTCGCGTCGCGAGATCTGCGGCAGGGTGGACCGTGGCTCGACGACGACGCGGGGTTCTCGGCATGGTGCGCGGGTCACACCGGCTTCCCGGTGGTCGACGCCGCGATGCGCCAGCTGCTCACCGAAGGGTTCATCCACAACCGGGCCCGCATGATCGTCGCCTCGTTGCTCACCAAGGACCTGGCCGTGGATTGGCGGCGCGGCGCGGATTGGTTCATGCGCCATCTCGTCGACGGCGACGTGGCCAACAACCAGCTCAACTGGCAGTGGGTGGCCGGCACCGGCACCGACACGAATCCGCACCGGATCTACAACCCGCAGCGCCAGAGCGAGCGCTTCGACCCCGACGGGACGTACATCCGCCGGTACGTCGCCGAGCTCGCGTCCGTGCCCGGCGCCGAGATCCACGACCCGAGCCCCGAGACGCGGGCCCGGGTGGGCTACCCCTTGCCGATCGTGGACCACCGCGAAGCGATCGAGCAGTACCGGGCGCGGCGTCGATCCTGACAAGATGACGCTCGATGAGCACCCACCAGACACGAGTAGCCATCGTCACCGGCGGCGGTGACGGCATCGGGCGCGCCGTGGTGCGCCGACTCGCGCGCGACGGCACCGCGGTGCTCGTCACCGACATCGACAGCGCCAACGGCCGAGCAGCCGTCGACGAGGTGACCGCGGCCGGCGGAACCGCGGAGTTCGTCCGTGGCGACGTGGCGCAGAAGGCCGACGTGGTGGCGGTCGTGCAACATGCCCTCGACCGTTGGGGACATGTCGACATCGTGATCAACAACGCGTGGGGCGGAGGCTCGCTCACGCGCGTCGAGCGCAAGACCGACGCCGACCTCGCCCACGGGCTCGGCGTGGGCTTCTACGGGCCGTTCTGGGCGATGCAAGCCGCGTTCGAGTCGATGAAGGCGAGCGGCTGGGGCCGCATCGTCAACCTCTGCTCGCTCAACGGCGTGAACGCCCACATGGGCACCCTCGAGTACAACTGCGCCAAGGAAGCGCTGCGCGCGCTCACGCGCACCGCGGCCCGAGAGTGGGCGCCGTACGGCATCTGCGTGAACGCCGTGTGCCCCGGCGCCAAGAGTGCAGCGTTCCGGCGCGTGATGGCCGAGCACCCCGAGCTCGAAGCAGCCGCCGACGCGTCGAACCCGATGGGTCGCATCGGCGATCCCGACGACGACATCGCACCGGTGATCGCGTTCCTCGCGAGCGACGACTGCCAGTACGTCACCGGGAACACCCTGTTCGTCGACGGTGGTGGACACATCAACGGCGTGGTGTGGGCGCCCGATCTCGATGCCGGATGACGGTGCGTGCGCCGTGGCGCGGTAGCGAGCGGGTCGTCGCCGCGGCCGCTGCCGTGCTCGTGGTCGCGCCCGTTGTGATCGATCTCCTCGCACGCGGCCGGCGCCGTGCCTTCGCGTACGTGGCTGCCGACGCGTTCTTCTACTTGCAGGTCGCGCGCAACTGGGCTGACCGCGGTCGCGTCTCGTTCGACGGCAACCGTTCCACCAACGGCTTCCACCCACTGTGGCAGATCGTGCTCGCCGCGATCTGGCGGCCGGCGCGCGCGGTGTTCTCGGAAGCAGACATGCTGGTGCTGGTTGTTCTGCTCGGCGCGGCGTTGCTGGCGGTGGCGACCTTGCTGCTGGCGCGCGCGCTGCGCGACGCCGGTTGTCTCACCCCATGGTTCGTCGCGCTCCCGTTCGGTGCTTACGCGCTGATCATCGCTCCGCTCTGGGCGGGCTTCGGCCACGGGTTCTCGGCGCTCAACTCTCTCGAAGGCCCGATGCCGCTGTACGGAACGGCGTGGAGCTACGCGAACGGCATGGAGAGCGCGTGCGTGTGGTGCGCGTTCGCGCTGCTGTTGGCCATCGGCGTACGTCGGTCTTGGGCCGGTACCAGCAACGATCGCCGTCGCGCACCTGGTGGTGCTTGCAGCTCGATCGCGTGATCGTGAGCCGCGCCCACTCGACTCACCGGCCGTTCGGTTCGACGTGTTGCTCGCCGGCACTGCGGCGGGCGTGATCGCGATCGGGCTCTACGACGAGCTCTTCGTGCCGGCGA
>JADGOO010000238.1 GCA_017882905.1 Acidimicrobiia bacterium
CTCGCGAGTGCCCGAACACTCGCGTGCCACCAGGACAGACGCCCCGGGGCGCGAGGCGCAGGCCGAGCGGGGAGGAAAAACCGCTAATACGGGTCGAGCTTCGACTTGGGCAGCGCCCACCATTCTTGCGGCGAGGGCTTCCAGTCGGGGTCGGGATAGATGCAATCCACCGGGCATGCGGGGAGGCACTTGTCGCAACCCGAGCAGAGCTCGGCAACGATCACCACATCGGCGCCGTGGTTGAAGATCGCACCAAACTGCGACGGGCAGTGGCGCAAGCACGCGTCGCAGTTGATGCACTCCGACATCTCGATGCGCAACGGCGGATTGCGCCACTTCGTGTTGCGGACGCGAGCTTCGATGCGCTCGTCGCGGCTCGTTGCGGGCATGGTCGTTCGAGGGTAGCCGCGCCTACTTCACCGCGGTCGGGGCGACGGCGCCGCCAACCGACCGGGTGATCGGCAACGGCGTCGCGCTGAGCAGGAAGTCGTATTGGCCGTCGGCCGCACAATCGAAGGCCAGCTCGTCGAGAGCCCAGTTCTGACCCTGCACGAGCCCCATGTCGCGCAGGTGGATCATGTGCACCGGCAGCAGCACAGCCGGGTCTTCACACGGCCACACCTCGAACACGAGCGTGTCGGTCGCGACGGCGCCCACGTCGTGGCTCCACAGCCATTCGATCGACTGTGTCGACAGGCCGGGGCTCGGGTCGCTGTACCGGAACTTCTCACCGAGTCGAAGCCAGTGCATCTGGCCGGTGCGCACCAGCACGATGTCGCCCGGCTCCACCCGAACGCCGGCGCGGGCGGCGGCCGCGTCGAGGTCGGCGCCAGTGATGGCGTAACCGGTGTCGAAGTGGTCGACGCCGTGCACGGCGGCAACGTCGAGCAGCACGCCGCGGCTCACGATCGGGCCGTAGCGATCCACGCCGAGCTCGTGGGAGCCGGCGTTGTCGTTCGTGGAGTCGGCGACGCCGTTGTACAGCTCGCCGCCGTAGCCCACGTGCCCGAGCGAGTCCCAGTGGGTGGCGGCCTGCACGCCCATCGTCACCACGTCGTCGCTCGTGGTGAAATCGGAGGGATCGCCGGTGAACGCCACGTTCACGGCCACCATCTCGAGCTGCGGGTTCACGCGGCCCGGCACGAGCCCGGTCTGCGGGCCGTCGTCATCGAACGGGATCGCGAGCGAGAAGACCTTGCCCTGGAGTGCCGCGGCGATGCCTCGTACCACTGCTTCGGGGTCGATGTGGTTGAGGGTGCCGCGCCGGTCGTCGGCACCCCAACGACCACGGTTCGAGACGCGTGCAGCGAGCTGTTGGAGGTGCGGAGGGAGGGCCATGGTCAGTGAGCCTCGCGCGAATGGAAGTGTGGGATCACGTGCTCGCCCCACTGGCGGATGGTCTCCATGCAGGCGGCGTGCGGAACGGTGCCCATCTGCATGATGCACATGATCTCGTCGGCACCGGCATCGACGAGGCGCTCGGTGTAGCCGATGGCGGTGCGCGCGTCGCCGTAAGCGTGCTCGGGGTTGTACACCGAGGTGGTCGTCGGCGAGTACGGGATGTTGGCCTCCGAGAGCCGCGCCACGAGACGGTCCTTCGACGCCTCGATCGCGGCGACCTGGTCGGTGCCGTCATCGACCTCGAGACTGGGCGGCGGCCCCGCGCCGTACCAGTGCGAGATGGCCTCCGCGAAGAACCGTTGGCCGCGCGCACCGATCCGCAAGGCATCGTTGGCGTCGTCGAGCACGATCGTGGGGCACAGTGCCGAGAAGTGGTCGTTCGCCACATCGCTCACGAGCCGGCTGCCGTCGCGCTCCTTGATGCCTTGGGCGTAGATGGCGTGCAGCTCGGCCACCTCTTCGGGACCGGCGAAGCCGAGGGTGAGCGCACCCACACCGAACTCGGCGGCGAGACGCATCGTGTCCTTCTTGGTGCAGGCGAGGAACAGCGGTGGATGCGGTTCTTGCACCGGGCGCGGAACGATCGGGTGCGGCGCGAAGTCGATCTTGTCGGAGTGCCACTCGAAGGTCTCGTCGCGCCATGCGTTCGAGATGATGCGCATCGTCTCTTCGAGCTCGGGATAGGTGTCGTCGGGATCCACCCCGAAGAGCGAGGTCTCCTGGCGCGTGGCGCCTCGACCGCCACCCACGTCGAGGCGCCCGTTGCTCAGGATGTCGAGCATGGCGATGCGCTCGCACACTCGCACCGGCGGGTTGAAGCCGTGCGGCATGAGCACGCAGCCGTGACCGATGCGGATCCGGCTCGTGCGGGCCGCCACATAGCTGAGGAAGATCTCCGGCGCGCTCATGTGGGCGTACCACTTGAGCGAGTGGTGTTCCACGGCCCACACCGCATCGAAGCCCATGGCCTCCGCGAACACGGCCTGCTCCACGCAGTCGTGGATCACGCGCCGTTCATTCGCTCGGGACGTGTCGACCATCTGGGCTTCGAAGATCAGCGAGAACTTCATAGTTCAAATAGAACTATTCCTGGTTGCGCCATGTCAAGAGATGGTGTTGGATGCGGCCATGACGACGCGTTTCGACGGCAAGGTCGTGCTGATCACCGGCGCCGCACGGGGCCAGGGCGCCGCCGAGGCCCGGGCCTGGGTGGCGGGCGGCGGTTCCGTGGTCGTGACCGACCTGCTCGCCGAGGAAGGTCGCGCCCTCGTCGAAGAGCTCGGCGACGCGGCGCGCTTCGTCGACCACGACGTGCGCGACGCCGAATCGTGGGATCGGGCCATCGCCGCCGCCCTCGACAGCTTCGGGCAGCTCAACTGCCTCGTGAACAACGCCGCGATCTACCGGCCGCGGGCGATCGACGACGAGACGCGCGACTCGTACAACGACGTGATCCAGGTGAACCTCGTGGGCACGTTCCTGGGGGTGCGGGCCGCCCTCGAACCGATGCGCGCCGCGGGCGGCGGCTCGATCGTCAACATCGCCTCGATCGCCGGCGCGCAGGGCTACGCGTGGCAGGCCGCGTACTCGAGCTCGAAGTGGGGTGTGCGCGGCCTCACGCGTTGCGCGGCGCTCGAGTACGGCCCACACAACATCCGCGTCAACGCCGTGCTCCCCGGCCCGATCGACACGCCGATGCTTCCGGTGCCGCGCGACGGCACACCCATCGACGCGCGCTTCGCGCACATGCCGGTGGCACGCGCCGGGCGACCCGAAGAGGTGGCCGATCTGGTGCTGTACCTGTTGTCCGACACGGCCGCCTACATCACCGGTGCCGAGTTCGTGATCGACGGCGGCGCGTTCGCCGGCCCGAGGCCGGCACCGCGACCGCCGTTCCCGACACCGTCGGGTGGGGCACGAGGCTGATGCCGCGACAGCGCGCCGGGGCGCACGGCCCGGAGCTGCCCGCGACGGCGTGGGCCGTGCTCGGGCTGCTCTCGTTCGGCACCGAGCTCTCGGGCTACGACCTGAAGAAGTGGGCCGACAACAGCCTGCGCTTCTTCTACTGGAGCCCGGCGTCGAGCCAGATCTACGCCGAGCTGCGGCGGCTCGAAGACCGCGGCTACACGCAGTCACGCGTGGCCGCGAGCGACGGCTTGCGCCCCAAACGCCTCTACCGCGTCACTCCGGCCGGGCGCGCGGCGTTGCGCGACTGGGTCCGTCACGGCGACTACGAGCCGACGGTGCTCAAGCACCCCACCGTCTTGCGCGTATGGCTCGGGCACCTCGGCGACGCCAAGACGCTGCGCCGCGCGGTCGAGGCGCACCGCGACGCGGCGAACGAAGAGCTGACCGCGGCACAGCACGCCCACGACAACGCCCCCCGTACCTGGCCGTATCCCGTGGCCGTCACGCAATGGGCCGTGCGCCACGCGCAGGCCGAGGTCGAGCTGGCCGACGCCCTGCTGGCCGACCTCGATCGCATCGACCGCCGGGCGCGAAGTGGTGCCCAACGCACGACGGGCACGAAGATCACCACCACGACCGCGAAGACCACCACGAGGTGACCATGCACGCGCTCACGCTCTCCCCCACCACCGGTGTCGTCGTCACGGGCGGTGCGTCGGGCATCGGCCGCGCCTGCGCGCACGCGCTGGGCGCCGTCGGGCGACCCGTGGCGATCTGGGACCGCGACGCCGAGGGCGCGCGCGACGCCGCCGGCGAGATCGCGGCCGAGCACGGCGTGGCCACGATGTCGGCCACGGTCGACGTGACCGACGCTTCGCGCGTCGACGCGGCACTCGGCGAATCACGCGATGCGCTCGGCACCGTAGGTGGGCTGGTGCACGCAGCGGGCATGGTGATCCCCCAGCCGGTGGGCGCCATCCAGTGGTCCGACTGGGACGCCACGATCGCAGTGAACCTCACCGCCCACGCGCAGCTGGTACAGGCGATGCACGGCGACCTCGTCGCGAACCCCGGCTCGGCGGTGGTGGCGATCGCGTCGATCGAAGCGATGGTGGGCCACGGTGCGATCCCCGCGTACTGCGCGTCGAAGGCGGGCCTGGTGGGCCTCACTCGGTCGCTGGCCATGCAGCTCGGGCCGCTGGGTGTGCGCGCCAACGCCGTGTGCCCGGGCTACACCGACACGCCGATGCTGGCGCCCACGATCGCGATGCCGGAGGTGCGGGCGCACATGGAGGCGAGCAGCGTGCTGGGCCGCCTGGCCACCCCCGACGACATCGCGCGGGTGGTGCGCTTCTTGTTGAGCGACGAGGCCGCGTTCATCACGGGCGTCGCCCTGGCCGTCGACGGCGGCGTGACCGCCATCGACTGAGCGCGAGCGCAGCGAGCCAATGGACAACGGCCCCAACGCCGGCGCACCGGTGCACCAATCTGCGGAGGCCGCCTAGGATTGCTGCTCGTTCGCAACGCGGCGATGGCTCAGGAGGCTTCGGTGGCCGAGAAGTTTGCATTCCTCTCCGACGAGTGGGTTTCGGGCGTCGAGGCGCTGGTCGCTCAACACGCCGGCGACACAGGAGCGCCTCACGGCAACGTGCTCGTGAACCTCGTCGTCACCGACACGCCCTTCGGCGACGAGCGCCAGTTCCACATGGGCAGCGCCGACGGTGCCGCCGTCATGGGTGGCGGCCACCTCGAAGGTGCCGATGTCACGCTCACGACCGACTACGCCACCGCCAAGGAGGTCTTCGTCGCCAACAACCCGCAGGCCGGCATGCAGGCCTTCATGGCCGGCAAGGTCAAGGTGCAAGGCGACATGACCAAGCTGATGATGGCCCAGGGTGGCGGCGGCGGCGGGGCCAACCCCGCGCTGCAGGGCGCCATCCAGGAGATGACCGAGTAGCAGCCTCGGGCTTGCGCTCGAGGGGTCGTGCTCGAGCCCTTGGGGCTCAGTGCGCGCCGCTCTCCTCGAGCACGAGGTCGACGGCCACGGTCAGGCGGTCGATCACATGGTCGACGCTCGCAGCCGGCTGGTCCCGGATCTCGTCGGGTGTGGCCCACAGCGTGGGGCCAGGCCGCGTCGGGCGGCCGAATCCATTGCCCGGACGGGCGAGGGGCGGGCGGCGGGTGGCGCCGTGGGGAAAGCGTGACACCCTGCGGAGGGTAAAGATCACCACAATTAGTGGCAAGGGCCGTTGGCCTTAACCACGCTCCGTGAGATCCTCGTCACGCTCGCTAACCGGAAGGATCGGGACATCTCGGTACAAATCTCCTGAAGAGGAGACTCAGGCAGTGAGCTCGTTCGCGCGCGCGGCCAGCTCTGCCACGGTCCAGCGGTCGTCGCGATCGAGCTTCTGGGCCGGAGTCCAGCTCTGCACCCGCTGCACCACGCCGCCCTGCACGAGGAACGTCTCGCCGGTCAACGAGCACTGGTCGCTCGCCAGGTAAGCCACGAATGGCGCCACGTTGGCCGGGTCCCACTTGTCGAAGCCTTCGGCCGGTGGCGCCACCGCATCGCCCAGGCCGGGCGTCTCGAGCGTGAGGCGGGTACGGGCACCGGGGCAGATGGCGTTCGAGCGCACGCCGTAGCGCACGAGCTCCTTGGCCGCGATCTGGCTCAGCGTGGCGATGCCCGACTTGGCCGCGCCGTAGTTCGCCTGGCCGGGGTTCGAGAAGATCCCCGATGTCGACGACGTGTGGATCACGGAGCGGTCGGACAGGGCGCCGCCCGTCTCGGCCAGCAGCTTGGCCTGCTCGCGCCAGTAGACGGCCGCGAAGTGCGTGGGCGCGAAGTGGCCCTTCAGGTGCACGGCGATCACGGCGTCCCACTCGGCCTCGCTCATGTTGATGATCACGCGGTCGCGCAGGATGCCGGCGTTGTTCACCAGCACGTGGAGGTCGCCGAACGTGTCGACGGCCTGCTGCACGAGACGCTTCGCACCCTCCCAGTCGGCCACGTTGTCGCCGTTGACGACGGCCTCGCCGCCCATCGCCACGATGTCGGCCACCGTCTGCTGGGCGGGGCTGGCGTCGGCGCCGCTGCCGTGGCTGTCGCCGCCGAGATCGTTGACCACGACCTTGGCGCCCTCGGCGGCGAAGAGCAACGCGTGCTCGCGCCCGAGCCCGCGCCCTGCGCCGGTGATGATCGCCACGCGTCCGTCGAGTGCACCCATGCGTCAGCCTCCACTGCTCTGCCTGCGCGGCGGATGCTACGAGCCGCTCACACCGGCGCCCAATCCCGGCGAGCCCACGACAGCGAGCGCGGGATCAGCCGATGGTGACCTGCACGGTGGAGCCGCGGAGCACCATGGCGTTCTGGTGGGGCGTCTCGCTGACGACCACGCCGGTGACGACATTGCCGCTGTTCGCATGGCACTGCAGGCCGACAGCACGAATGTTCGAGCACGCCACGGCCACGTTCTCGCCGCGCACGTCGGGCACCTTGACCAGATCGGGACCCTTGCTCAGGTGGTAGACGATCGTGGCACCGAACGGTTGGTTCGACCCGGGCGCCTGATCGCTCTTGGCCACGAAGCCCTTGGGCACGCTGTTGTCGAAGACGTCGGCGCCCCGCTTGTACTTGAAGCCGAGTGCCTTCAACGCGACGATCGCATCCGACGACGACTTGCCGATCAGGTTCGGCACCGGGACCGGCGCGTGCCCGGTGCTGACGGTGATGTTCACCGGGGTGTCGGGAGCCAGGTGCGCGCCGGGCGCGGCGGACTGGCCGGAGACCTGGCCGAGCGGAACCGTGCTGCTGAATGCGGAGGTGGTGGTGCCGAGCAGCAGTCCGGCAGTCGCAAGGCGCACCTTCGCCGCCGCCGCCGTGAGCGTGGCCAGGTTCGGGACGGTGATGAGGCCCGGACCCTTCGAGACCGTGATCGTGATCGGGCCCTTGCCCGAGATCAGCCGACCAGGGGCGACCGACTGGTCGATCACGATGCCGACGGCGTCGTCGGCGTTGACGAGCTGCACCTTCACATCGAAACCGGCCCGTAGGAGCGCCGCGCTCGCATCGCTGCTCGTGTATCCCACGAGGAGCGGCACGCTGTGCGGCTTCGCTGCGCCGAGACCGGCGAACGCGAACACGCTGGCGAAGAGCGCCAACGCGAGCACCACTGCAACCACGAGCGGCACCAGTCGTCGGGTCGACGCCATCGTCGGACCATGCCGACGCCCGCTCGTGCCGGAGCGCGCGCCGGCTGCGGCTCCGGCACCGGCGACGACGGCCGTCGCACCCGATTCGGCACGGGAGCGTTCCACCGCGTCTTGGTCGAAGAGGGCGGGCAGCGGTTCGGCGTCGTCGTAGGGGATCGCGGTGATCGCCTGGGTCGGCTGATCGGCGAGCTTCGTGGGATCGCGGTCGTCGGCGTCGCGAGCGCCGGCGAGCGGCATGGGCAACGGCGGCGGCAACGATTCGAGCGCGTCGTCGAGCGCGGTCGCCATCGTCGACGCGTCGGGATAGCGCTCGTCGCGCTCGAGCCGGCCGGCCTGTTCGATCACTGCGCGCAGCGGGCCGAGCGCGGGATCGGCGTAGATGGGCTGCTTCGTGCGGGCGGTGAGCGTGCCGATCGTGGTGTCGCCCGCGAACGGGATGCGGCCGCTCACCGACTCCACGAGCACGAGCGCGAGTGAGTAGAGGTCGGAGCGCGCGTCGAGCGGCGCGCCGAGCGCCTGTTCGGGGGAGGCGTAGCGCGCGGTACCGAACATGGCGCCCATCGGTTCGGTCCAGCTCGCTTCGGCGAGCGCGCGCGCCAGACCGAAGTCGGCGATGCGCACCACGCCGTGTTCGTCGAAGAGCAAGTTCGCCGGTTTGATGTCGCGATGCACGATGCCCCGGCGGTGCGCGTAGTCGAGGGCGCGCGCCACGTCGCGACCCACGTGGGCCGCTTGCGCGACCGACAGTCGCGAGCCTTGATCGAGGAGCGCGCGCAGGCTGCCGCCTTCGAGCAGCTCGAGCACCATGAACGGCACGCCGTCTTCGCCCCAGTCGTAGACCGTCATGATGTTGGGGTGGTGCAGTGACGCGGCAACCTGCGCTTCGGCGCGGAATCGCCGCAGGAAGCCGGCATCGTCGGCCAAGGCTGCGTGCAGCACCTTCACGGCCACACGGCGCCGCAGCTGTACGTCTTCGGCCATGTAGACGCGGCCGCTCGCTCCCGTTCCGATCGGAGCGAGCAGTCGGTACCGTCCGGCGAGCACGCGCCCGGCGAGGTCGCCGTACTGCGACGTGGCCATTGCAACCAAGGTAATCGGCGGTTCGCGCTGTACCGCGGCACGACGGCCCGTCGCGCACCGATCGCGCGGCTCTGCGCCCAATCGTGCGATTCTGGGCCGGCGGAGTGGTCCGGTAGCGTCGCTCGGGCCATGGTTGACGATCCGCCGGTGCCCCACGATCGCAAGCGACTCGTGATCATCGTGGTCGGTCTGTTGATCGCGCTGAACCTCGGCATCCTCGCAGTGCACGAGACGCAGACGAACGACCAGCAGGTTGCGCTGCCGAGTGCGATCCTCAACACCGTGCCGGTGTGCGGCAATGTGCTGATCGCCCAAGATGCGATCGGCGCGACCTTGGCCGCCGGCTACCGCGGTGAGCTGACGCTCGACGGTGTGGCCCTGCCGCTCGACGAGTACGACTCGATCGCGCTCACGCAGAACGAGATCCTGTGGCGCCCCGGACCGGGCAAGACGTTCACGCAGATCCAGCCCGGTGACCACTCGATGCTGATCACGTTCGAGCCCACCGACCCGAAGCTCGCTCGCCAGAGCCACGCGTTCTCGTGCGCATTCAAGGTGAGCTAGCTGCTCGAACCGCCACCCGTCTCGAGCAGCGCTTCGAAGGCGGCCTCGTCGAGCACGTTCACGCCGAGCTCCTCGGCTTTGGCGAGCTTGCTCCCCGCTTTGTCGCCCGCGACCACGTAGCTCGTCTTCTTCGAGACGCTGCTCGCCACCTTGCCGCCGCGCGCTTCGATCTCGGCGGCTGCTTCTTCACGCGTTCGTCGCTCGAGCGTGCCGGTGAGCACGAACGTCTGGCCGGCGAGCGTGGGTTCGAGCGTCGGCGCGTCGTCGACGCCGGCCGGTGATTCGAGTGCGACGCCACCGTCGCGCAGCTTCTCGACGAACGCCGCGTTGCGAGGCTCGGCGAACCAGGCGTGCACGCTCTCGGCGATGATCCGGCCCACGCCGTCGACGGCGACGAGCTCGTCGTCGGTGGCGGCCACGATCCGATCGATGCTGCGGAAGGTGCGGGCAAGTGCCTGGGCCGCGGTGGGCCCGACGTGCGGGACGCCGAACGCCACGAGCACGCGCCAGAGCGGACGCGTGCGACTGCCGTGGATCGCGTCGATGAGCAGCTGCGCGGAGCGCGCGCCGAGCCGCGGGAGCTCCTCGATGCGCTCGGTGGTGAGCGAGTAGAGGTCGGCGGCGTCGACGATCAGGCCCGCGTCGACGAACTGTGCAACACGCTCCTCGCCCATCCCTTCGATGTCCATCGCGCCGCGGCTTGCGAAGTGGATGATCTTCTGCCATTGCTTCGCCGGGCAGTCGGGGTTGACGCAGTGATGGTTCGCAGCACCCTCGGCGCGCACGAGTGGCTGCCCGCACACCGGGCAGTCACTCGGGAAGACCCACGGCTTCGACTTCTTCGGCCGCTTCGACGGTACGGCGCCGGTGACTTCGGGGATCACGTCGCCGGCGCGGCGCACGATCACCGTGTCGCCCGGCCGCACGTCTTTGCGCGCCACTTCGTCCTGGTTGTGCAACGTTGCCGTGGTGACGGTGACGCCGCCCACGAACACCGGCTCGAGCATGGCGAACGGCGTGGCGCGGCCGGTGCGCCCGATGCTCACCTGGATGTCGCGCAGCAGCGTTGTGCGCTCTTCCGGCGGGAACTTGTAGGCGATGGCCCAGCGCGGCGCCTTGCTCGTGAACCCGAGCTCGGCGCGCTGACCGAGGTCGTCGACCTTGATCACGCATCCGTCGATCTCGTAGCCGAGCGAGTGGCGATGCTCTTGCAACCATGAGCACTGGTCGAACACTTCGCCGAGCGCGCCGAAGCTCTTGATGAGCGGGTTCACCTTGAAGCCGAGCTCTTCGAGCCACGCGAGGGTCTCGCGATGCGTCTGCAGATCAGGGCCGCCTTCCACCACGCCGAGCTGATAGCAGAACAATGACAGCTCGCGTGATGCGGTGATCGCCGCGTCCTTCTGGCGCAGGCTGCCGGCGGCGGCGTTGCGCGGGTTCACGTAGGCGGGCCGCCCGGCTTCGGCTTGCGCGACATTGAGCGACTCGAACACCGACATCTGCATGTAGACCTCGCCGCGCACCTCGAGGCGTCGCGGCACCCGCTTGCCGCGCAGCCGAGCGGGCACGTCGTGGATGGTGCGCACGTTCTCGGTCACGTTCTCGCCGACCCGGCCGTCGCCGCGTGTGGCGCCGCGCACGTAGCGCCCGTCTTCGTAGAGCAACGACATCGCCAGGCCGTCCATCTTCGGTTCGGTCACGTATGCCGGGTCCGAGGCGAGGATGCGCAGCACGCGCTGGCCCCATGCTTCGAGCTCGTCGCGAGAGAACGCGTTGTCGAGCGAGAGCATCGGCACGAGGTGCTCGACCGCCGCGAACGTGGAACCCGACGCGGCGCCGGGCCGTTGTGTGGGCGAGTCGGGGGTGACGATCTCGGGGTGATCGGCCTCGAGCGTGATGAGCTCGCGCATGAGCTCGTCGAACTCGGCGTCGGAGACCTCGGGCGCGTCGTCGCCGTAGTAGCGCTCGTTGTGATACTCGATCTGCGCGCGCAGCTCACGAGCGCGCTGCTCGTCCTTCCGGGCCACGCAGCGACTCTAGATGTGGCGTAGGACACCCCGCCGCCGACCAGCACGGTCACGCGGCGACCAAAGGAGCCGGGCCGCACAACACCGCGGTGGCGCAGGCAGCCCGGGAGCGACGAAGGAGCGACACGGGTGACAAGCCACTCGCCGCGCCGGGCGAAGCAGGCGCGGAAAACGACGCGGCGACCGGAGGATCCGAGCCGAGCGAAGCGAGGGAGTCGGTCCGCAGGGAGCTCGCCGCGCCGGGCGAAGCAGGCGCAGAAAACTACGCGCCGACGGTGAGCTTCGTTGCCGCTGCTTGGTCGAAGACGCGGGCGGCGATGTCGCGGGCGAGGCGTAGGGCGCGCTCGGCTTGGCTGACGCCGTGGAGGGCGAGGCCGCAGGCGGGCGTGACCATCGCTTGTTGGCGGAGCCGTACGGGGTCGCAGCCGCGTCGGGTGAGCTCGCACCAGAGCTCGACGAGTGCCTTCCAGAAGGGTGCGGGCTGCTCGCCGACGGGTCGGTCGGTGGGAACGGCACCCCAGGCGATGAAGCCGCCTTCGTCGAGGAAGCGGGCGAGGGAGGCCGCGTACCCGATCACACGGGGGTGCAGCTCCACGCCGATGACGTTGGGACCGGCCGACAATGCGATCGGCAGTGCGCCGTCGCCGCACACGTGCACGCCGACGGTGCAGCCGGGAGCGGCCAGTGCTCCCGACAGCAGATCGCTGGCGGTCTCGGCGTCGAGCAGTGGCTCGTCGACCTGGAAGCGCACGAGGCCGGGTTCGTCGAAGAACAGGACGACTTCGGTGTCGGGGAGCCGCAGGTGCACGGTGCGCACGAGGCTGCGCGCCCAGGCGTTAGCACATTGCGCGCCGCGACCGAATGCTTCGGGGGCGTCGACGCCGAGCTCGTGGAGCGCGAGCCCGAGGGTGAGCGGACCGGTCACCTGCAGCTTGATCGCGGTGGGCCGGCGGGCGAGCGCGACGCACGCGTCGAGGAAGCCGAGCAGGCCGCCGTGCGCGAACGGGTCGAGCGTGGTGTCGATGCTGCGGGATGCGCCGGCGCCGACGTCGACGAGGGCGAGGCTGCCGTCGTCAGCAACGGCGATCTCGGGCAGCGCGCGCAGCCACTGGGCGAGCATTCCCTCGCGTGCGCTGCGGCGCGGGAGCTGCGGCGCGGCGGGCAGATCGGGGTGCAAGCGCAACACCAATGCGGCAGCTGCGCCGGCATCGGAGTGCGGCAGGCTGCCGATCGATGTGGCGAGGCCTCCCCGCAACACTGCGCCTGCCATACCGCTTCGTACTATACGCACGCAACCCTTCCGCCTCCGAAAGCAAGCCTTGTGTCACTCTGGATCGCGCGTCTGCTCTGGATCACGTTGCCGGTCACGCTCGGCGCGGCGGTTGCCGACGCCGTCGACGGCTGGTCGAGCGCACCGAAGCTCACGTTCGCGGTGCTGCTCTACGCAGCGTGGACGGGTGCGACGATCGCGTTGCTCGTGACGCGACCGATGTCGTTCACGATGCTGCGGCTCGCGGCTCCGCTCGCGCCAGCTATTGCCATCTGGGCGCTCATCGAGGGGAGTAGCGGGTGGCGTGGTGTGGCGCTCGTGCACGCGATCGCGGCGGCCGTCGCCGTGTTGCGCGAGCCGGTCGCGAGCGCGTGTTCGGCCAGTGCTGCGTACGGCGACGAGCAACGCTTCGCGTTGCGCGTTCCGCCGGCCTTCCTCCTCGTGCTCGCACTCTCCGTCGCCGCGTGCGCGTTCGGCGTTGCCACCGGACCTGTGTTGCTCGCTGATCGCCACTGGGTACTCGGCCCGGTCGCGATCGCGCTCGGCGGGCCGATCGCGTTCGCGGCGGCGCGGTCCGTGCACACGCTCGCGCGCCGCTTCATCGTGTTGGTCCCTGCCGGGCTCGTCGTCTCCGACTCGCTCATGCTCTCCGACCCGGTCCTGCTCCCCCGCGACAACATGATCGCCATCGGCCTGGCGGAGCCGACGATGCGCGGCGGCGACGATGTCGTCGATACTCGCCTCGGCGCGGTGATCGGCGGCTGCTTCGTGCAGATGGACGACGGCGGTCAGCTCTCGCTGCGCCGCGGTGGGCGGCGCACCACGCTGAAGGATGCGAACACCGTGCTCTTCACGCCGTTGCGGGCCGCCGTGGTGTTGAAGGCGGCCGGCGCGCACCGTCTGCCGGTTTCTCGCGCTTCGTAGCGCGCCCGGTCAGCGGTCGACGATGCCGCCGCCCACGACGATGTCGTCGTCGTACAGCACCACCACTTGGCCCGGCGCCACTCGCGGCTGGGCGACGACGAAGTGCAGCGTGGCGTTCGCGACGGTGCAGGGGATCGGTTCGCCGTGCGCACGAGTCTGCGCGAGCAGCGTGGTCGCCGGATCAGGTTCGCGGCCGGCGGTGAACACCATGTCGCGCAGCACGAGCGTGTCGCGCAGCAGATCGCGGCGATCACCGAGCACGACGGTGCTCGTGGTTGCGTCGAGATCCACGACGAACTGCCGCTCGGTGGCAGCCACGCCGAGACCGCGGCGCTGACCAACGGTGAAGCGCGCCACGCCGTCGTGCTGCCCGATGGTCGCGCCGCTGGTGTCGACGATCGGACCGGGGCGCGCGCCGAGGCGCGATTCGAGGAACCGCGTGCGGCCGCCCTTGGTGATGAAGCACACGTCCATGCTCTCGGCCTTCGCCGCCGTGCGCAGACCGAGCTGCGCGGCCTGTGCGCGCACGTCGGTCTTCGTGAGCTCTCCGACCGGGAAGACCGTCTGCGCGAGCTGCGCCGCGTCGAGCATGTACAGCACGTACGACTGGTCCTTCGCGGGGTCGTGACCGCGGGCGAGTCGCGGCCCGTCGCGCGTCTCGACCACGCGTGCGTGGTGACCGGTCGCCACCGCATCGAAGCCGAGACGACGCGCGCGGTCGTGCAGCCGTCCCCACTTGATCGTTCGGTTGCACTCCACGCACGGGTTGGGGGTCCGACCTTCGGCGTACGCATGCACGTAGGGCTGCACGACGTGCTCGTCGAAGTCGTCGGTGAGGTTGAACACGTAGTGCGGGATGTCGAGCTGCGCGGCAACCCGGCGCGCGTCTTCCACGTCGGAGGCCGAGCAACAGCCCGAGTCCTGCGCGCCGCCCCAGAGCTTCAGCGTGGCACCGGTGACGTCGTGGCCCGCATCAACGAGGCGCGCGGCCGCGACCGACGAATCGACTCCGCCGCTCATCGCCACGAGCACTCGCATCGGCTGCACTGCCATCATGCGCCCGCCGCGCGGAGGCGCTCAACCGTCTCGGCCACGATCGCCACGCCGTCGTCGACATCAGCGTCGGTGGATGCCCAGCCGAGGCTGAACCTCACCGACGAACGCGCTCGGGTGCGGTCCATGCCCATCGCCACGAGCACATGGGAGGGTTCGATCGCGCCGGAGGTGCAGGCACTCCCCGACGCCGCGCAGATGCCGGCCCCGTCGAGGGCCACGAGCAGCTCTTCGGCTTCGACGCCGTCGAACGCGACATGCAGGAGACCTTGCACACGGCGGCGCGCGTCGCCGTTCACGAGCGCGCCGTCGACCTTGGCGAGCAGACCTGCTTCGAGCCGGTCGCGCAACACGCCGATGCGCGCCACCTCGTCGTTGCGTCGCGCGTCGGTGAGCTCGAGCGCGACAGCGAGCGCCACGATCCCGGCCACGTTCTGCGTACCGGCGCGCAGACCGAGCTCGTGGCCGCCACCCTCCACGAGGGGCACGAGCGGCACGTCGGCGCGCCGGAGCAACGCGCCTACTCCCTTCGGGCCGCCGAACTTGTGGCCGGAGATGGCGACCAGATCTGCGGGGCGTGCCGCGATGCGGAGGTCGAGCCACTGCGGCGCCTGAACGGCGTCGGTGTGCAGCACCGCACGAGGCGCGCGTTCCCGAATGAGCGCGGCGACCTCTGCGAGCGGTTGCACGATGCCCGTCTCGTTGTTCACGAGCATCACCGACACCACGGCCGTGTGCTCGTCGAGCGCGCCGGCCAGCGCGTCGAGGTTGATCACGCCGTCGGCGGTGGCACCGACCTCGCGCACGCGGAAGCCTTCCTCGGCGAGCCGGTGCGCGGCACCGAGCACCGCCTTGTGCTCGATGCCCGTGGTGACGACGGCGTCGAGTGACGGATCGCCGGCACGCGCGGCCCATGCCGCCCCCTTGACGGCGAGGTTGTCGCCCTCGCTCCCACCGCCGGTGAACACGACCTC
>JADGOO010000239.1 GCA_017882905.1 Acidimicrobiia bacterium
CGGGGTGCTCGTCACGGTCAACTCCGACGACCCCGGCATGATGCGCTTCGACATCGCCGACGAGTACGCGGCCGTGTGGCAGGCCTTCGACTACGACCTCGAGACGATGGAGCAGATCAGCCTCGACGCCATCGGCGCGTCGTTCGCACCCGACGACGAACGCCGCGCGCTCGACGCGCGCTTTCGGCGCGAGCTCGATGCGTTGCGCACCGAGTTCGGCCTCCCGCCGCGCTGAGCGTCGATCAGAGCAGACCGGCGCGGTCGCCGATCGTCTGCGTCACGGTGCCCGGCTCCCGCATCGCGCGCGGCCCCATGATCTTGGCCACGAGGTGATCGCCGATGGTGATCGGCGCGTAGCGCGGCGGGTGCTGCGCGTCGGTGCAGCTCGGTAGGCACTCCATCACGGCGTCGAGATTGCCGTCGTGGAAGAACGCGAACGATCGCCGGCGAACCGGGCCGGTCGTGGAACGCGGCGGCGGCACCACTCGGTGCAGCGTGGAGCGCCAGCGGTCGTTCGTCCACACAGCCAACGCGTCTCCGAGGTTCACGAGGAACGCGCCCGGCGCCGGTTGCACGTCGTGCCACGCACCGTCGGGGCCCACGATCTGCAAACCGGGAACGGGATCCGCGAGCAGCACGGTGAGGATGCCGTAATCCGTGTGCGCACCCATGCGCATCTGGCCGTCGATGGGATCGGGATCCCCGGCGCGGCGTTCGTAGTTGATCGTGCGCAGCGTGTTGGCGGCCCGATCGGTGGCCGCCGCGAAGAAGTCGGGTGCGAGGTCGAGGGCAACCGCCATCACGCCCGTGAGCTTGTCGGCGACGCCCCGCACGGCACGGAAGTAGGCGAGGTACGCCTCGCGCATGCCCGCGGGTCGGTCGGGCCAGATGTTCGGGCAGAACGTGCGGTCGCGCTCGGCCTCGTAGTACGGATCGCCCGCGGGCCACTCGTCGACGCCGATGTTGAACGCCTCGAAGAGATCGGGCGGCGTGTCGATGCCCAAGCTGTACGAGAGCGCTTCGGTCCCGAGCTCGGCGTAGCCGCGGTTCATCTGCGGGTCGGGGGGTACGTACCGGCGCTTCTCGGCGACCGGGAGATCGAAGAACCCGGTCGCCGCGGCCACGAACCGGTCGATGAGCGCGGGCTCGACGCCGTGGCCGACGACTTGCATGAACCCGATCGTCCGGCACGCCGCGTCGAGCGCGCCCGCCGTCTGCTCGATCGGGCCGGCGAGATCGACGGTCGGCACCAGTTCCGCCATGCCGACGATGGTACCGAGCGGATGTGAGCCCGTGGATCTGCGCCGATCCCAAGCGGACCGTTAGAGTCGCAAGAGGAGCGGCGAGCGGAGCAGCTCGGGAGCGACGAAGGAGCGACAGAGTGCGCAGTGAGCTCGCCGCGGTAGGCGAAGCCGTCGCCATGGACAGCGCAGAAGAGATCGATCTCCGCGAGCGCGAGGTGCTCACGTACGAGACGTTCGGCGTCGCGGTGCGCGAGCTCGCGTCGGCGGTGCACGAGTCGGGTTACCGGCCCGATTGGGTGGTGGCGATCGCTCGGGGTGGGCTCATCATCGGTGGCGCGCTGGCGTACGCGTTGGGCCACAAGAACATCGCGACCGTCAACGTCGAGTTCTACACGGGCATCGACGAACGCCTCGACGTTCCGGTGGAGCTGCCGCCGGTGCTCGACCTCGACGACCTCACGAATCGCACGGTGCTGATCGTCGACGACGTGGCCGACACGGGTGAGACGTTGCAGCTCGTGGTCGAGAAGTGCCGTCCGGCCGTCGCCGAGCTGCGTTCACTCGTGCTCTACGAGAAGTCGCGTTCCCTGGTACGTGCCGATTACGTGTGGAAGCGCACCGACCAGTGGATCAACTTCCCCTGGTCGACGTTGCCGCCCGTGAGCAGTGAGACCGAGGCCCCCTGACATGGCGCTCACCCCGAACGACCTCGTCGAGATCCATTTGATCGAACAGCTCAAGTACCGCTACGCGCGCTGCCTCGACCTGAAGCAGTGGAGCGAGCTGCGCACGCTGTTCGTCGACGACGCCGTCTGTGATTACAGCGGCGGCAAGTACCACCAGGACGGCGCCGACGAGATCGTCGCTTGGATCCGCAAGGGGATGGGCGCGGAGACGTTCCTGTCGAGCCACAAGATGCACCATCCCGAGATCACGCTCACCGGTGCCGACACGGCCACGGGCACATGGGCGCTCGACGACCGGGTCGTGATGAGCGACCTGAAGCTCGTGGTACGCGGTGCGAGCTTCTACGAAGACCGCTACCGCAAGGTCGACGGCGAGTGGAAGATCGAGTACACGAGCTATCGCCGCGTGTACGAGGAGATCGAGCCTCGGCCGGATCTCAGCCTCACTGCCAGCTGGTGGGGCACCGACGGGCGGAGCTCCCTACCGGCCTGAACCACCGAACGTGCGTCAGCAGCCGCGCTCCCGGCGCGTGAACTGACGCATGTTCGTCAACGGCGCTTGCGCTTGCGCTTGGCCGCGTCGGCGGCGATCCGTGCTTCGCGTTCGCGCCGGGCGCGGTCGACGGCCGCTTCGTCGACGATCACCGCGCCGGCACCGCCGCCGGTTCCGCCGGCACCGTGACCGTGGTGCTCGTGGAGTGCCGTGAACGCCTCGGGCGCGATCGCGAAGCGCTCGTCGTTGTCGAGCAGCTCGTTGAACACGGCGCCGCACGGCGCGTCGATCGGCGGATACGACGCGAGCATCAAGGTGACCATCTTCGGCCCGTATTGCTCGACGAGCTCGGGGAGCACCGCCAGCATGTCGTCGCGCGATGGGTCTTCGGCCGCGTCGCCGAGCCGTTCGATGCAGAGGTCGGCACAGGGCCCTGCGAGCGCGAGTGCCGTGTACGCGATGCGGCCCGGCGCGCCGTGATCGAGTCGCGGTCCGATCAGCTCCGACGGGTTCGGGTGCGCGGCGAGCGCGGGGCGCTTCAGGTTGAGGGCCTGCGCCAACGTGGCGAGATGCTCGCTGTTGGCGATGGCGTGCACGGCGGCGTCGACCTCCGCATCGGAGAGGGCGAGCAGTGCCGCGTGAGCGCGGTCGAGGTCGGCATGGTCGGCCATTGACGGCAAGTTGTAGCCGACCGTAAGTCCCGGGGCCGAGCGTGAGCCTGTCGGTAACCTGGCCCGGTGGACGGGGAGGGCCATAGTCGTCAGACCGACCCCGCCCCCGGGACCCGACGTGATGGCCGGCGCCTTGTGCGTCACCACATCTGGGTCCGGCGGCGCACGTTCGGTGCTGCTCTCGCCGGTGCCGCCATCTACACGGCGGTAGTCCTCGCGATCCCGCTCGTCGCCGAGCACGCGATCAACGACGTCGGGGCGCACCTCGGGCGCACGATGCTCACCTTGGCCGCGCTCGGCGTGGTGCGTGCGGCCGGCGGCGCGCTGCGCAAGTACCAGGCCACGAAGAACCCGGCCTTGGTCACGAACGACATCCGCGAGCGGCTCTACGAGCACGTGCAGCGCATGTCGTTCAGCTACCACGACCGCATGGGCGCGGGGCAGCTCATGGCGCGTGCCTCGACCGACGTGTCGATGCTCGAACAGGCGTTGTCGCCGCTGCCGTGGTTCACGCAGTCGGTCGTGATGTTCGTGGCCGGCGTGGTGCTGCTCTTCTTCGTGCAGCCGCTGCTGGCCGGCGCGGTCGCGACGGTCGTGAGCGTGGCGATGTGGTTCGCGCTCTCGAAGGCGCGCGGTCTGTATCCGACCGGCAAGAGCGTGCAGGAGAAGCTCGGCTTCTACTCGCAGTTCATCGAACAGCAGGTGCAAGGCATCCGGGTCGTGAAGGGTCATGGGTTCGAGCGTCAGTACGGCGCGCTCGGCGACCGCTTCGCCGACGACGTGCGCACTGCAGGCCTCGAGCGCGCGCTCGTACGCGCACGCTTCCAGTCGGCGTTGCTCGCCACACCGGGACTGGCGCTGCTCGTCGTGATCGGACTCGGTGGGTGGCTCGGCGCACGCGGCGAGCTGAGCGCCGGCGCGATGACGGCGTTCTTCTTGTACCTCGCGCTGTTGGTGTCGCCGGTCGCGGCCGGCGCCGAGCTGCTCGCACAGTGGCCGCAGGGCATGGCCGCCGCGGAGCGCATCGCCGAAGTGCTCGCGGCCGAGTCGGATGTCACCGACCCGGCTCACCCGCGACGGTTGCCTCGTGGACCTGGGCGCATCGATTTCGACGCCGTCACGTTCGGTTACGGGAGCGCACCGAGCGAGCACGACGACGCCGTGGAAGCCGCGCGCCGCGGCCGGCGCAAGGTGCTCGACGACCTCACGCTCTCGATCCCGGGAGGGCAGTCGGTCGCGCTGGTTGGCGCGAGCGGATCAGGCAAGTCGACGCTCACCTATCTCCTCTGCCGTTTCTACGACGTGTGGTCGGGTCGCGTCTGCCTCGACGGCGCGCCCGTCCACGAGCTCGCGCTCGGCGATCTGCGCCGTGGGGTGTCGGTTGTCTTCGAGGACACCGTCGTGTTCACGGCTTCGATCCGTGCCAACCTCGCGATCGGTAAGCCCGAAGCGACCGATGCCGAGCTGCAACGGGCCGCGGAGCTCGCCGAAGCACACGGCTTCATCTCCGAGCTTCCCGAGGGTTACGACACGATCGTCGGACCGCAGGGATACTCGCTGTCGGGCGGTCAACGACAGCGGCTCGCCATCGCCCGCGCCATCTTGCGCGAAAGTCGGGTGCTCGTGCTCGACGATGCCATGAGCGCCGTCGATCCGCCCACCGAAGCCGCCATCCGCCGCGGTCTCGTGCACGCGATGGAGGGGCGAACCACGCTCATCATCGCTCACCGCGTCGAGACGATCTCGCTCGCCGATCGGGTGGTGCTGCTCGAGCGCGGTCGCATCATCGCCGACGGCACCCACGAAGAGCTGGTCTCGCTGCCCGCGTACCGCCGCGCGCTCGCGCTCGATCATCTCGCGGCAGGCGCGCCTGAGCGTCCGGCCCCGACCGGGACGGCGGGCGCATGAGGATCGCGGTCGCGATCGACCCCGCGCCGCCGCGGCCGCCGCTCGGGCGGGTGCTGCGCGAGTTCCGCGCGCACCGTCGCATCGCGTTCACTGCCGCGTTCGGCACGTTGCTGCTCACTGCATGTCTCGTGTCGTTGCCCCTCGTGGTGAGCGTGGTCGTCGACCGTGGGGTCAAGGGTCACAGCACCGGTTGGGTCGAGGTGTGCGCGCTGATCGGAGCGCTGCTCGTGTCGGGCCAGATCGTCGGCCAGTGGCTCGAGGTCTCGAACATGGGGCGCTTCGCCGAGCGGTACCTGCGCGACTTGCGCGCGTCGCTCGTGAACCACCTCTACGAGCTCGACATCGACTACTTCACGCACGAGCCGGCGGGCCGGCTCGTGTCGCGCCTCACGAGCGATGTCGAGAACTTGCAGCAGTTCGTGCAAGCCGGGTTGGCGCTCGTGTTGCGGGCCGGTCTCACGTTCGTCTTCACGATCTGCGTGATGTTCGTGCTGTCGTGGCGGTTGGCGCTCGCGATGCTCACGGTGATGCCGTTGCTGCTTGCCGCGTCGGCGTGGTACCGGCCTCGCGCGTTCCGCATCCAGATGAGCATCCGCGAGCGCACCGCCACGATGCTCTCGCACGTGAACGAGGCGCTCGTGGGCATGCGGGTCGTGCAGTCGTTCGCGATCGAGCCCGCGCAGAACGACGTGTTCCGCGACGTGAGCTTCGACACCTACGACGCCAAGCGCCGCGCCGGAACCATCACCGCCACGTACTACGGCGCGATCGAGTTCCTCAACCCTGTAGCGCTCGCCGTGATCGTCTGTTACGGCACATGGCTCGTGCGCAACGGCGACACGCAGATCGGCGCCGTGGTCGGCTTCACGCTGCTCATCAACCGGCTGTTCGAACCGATCCAGCAGTTCACCGAGCTCACCTCGTTGCTGCAGGCCGCGAGCGCGAGCTTCGCCCGCGTGTTCGAGTTCCTCGCCCGTGAGCCCATGGTGCGCGACCGCGCGGGCGCGTACGACTTCGAGCCGACGGTGGGCGAGGTGCACCTCGATGCCGTGTCGTTCCGCTACGCGCCCGACGCGCCCGACGCGCTGCACGCCGTCGACATCGTGATCCCGGCCCGTCAGCGAGTCGCGGTGGTGGGCACGAGCGGCGCGGGCAAGAGCACGTTCGCCAAGCTGATCGCCCGCTTCTACGACCCCACCGACGGCCGTGTGCTCATCGACGGCCAGGATCTTTCCGAGGTCACCGGCTCGTCGTTGCGCCATCACGTGATCGTCGTGCCCCAGGAAGGCTTCCTGTTCGACGGCACCGTTGCCGACAA
>JADGOO010000240.1 GCA_017882905.1 Acidimicrobiia bacterium
AGCGGCTCGGTGGCCGTGCTCGCGGCGGGCGCGAGCGGTTCGGCCGCGGGCCGATCGATCGGCGCCGGTTCACCGCTCGCCGGTGTGGTGGCGATCGGCGGCACCGCAGGCGCGGGAGACTCGACGACGGGCGCGGCGGGTGCCGGCGCGACGGGCGCGGGAGACTCGACGACGGGCGCGGGCGGTGGCGTCAGTACCGGCTCGGGCTCGGGCTCGCGCCGCAGGCCCTTGGAGTCGGCGAGACGGCGGACGCGGTCGGCCGACGGTTCGTCGATGCTCGACGACGGGCTCTTCACGCCGAGCTTCAGCTCGGTGGCGAGCTCGACAACGACGCCGTTGTCGACGCCCAGCTCTCGGGCGAGCTCGTAGACCCGGATCTTCTTGATGGCCAAGTAATGCTGTCTTTCCGTCTCGTGGGTAGTGCTGCGGCCCGCTGCCCCGTCTGGGCAGAAGGCCAAGGGGCGCTCAGTCGAACAGTCTCGCGCGGAGCGCCGCGGTCTCGGTTGTCGTTAGCTCTCGGCGCAGCGCTCGGGCGAGCGATCGATGGCGCACCGCGCGGTCGAAGCACTCGGCTCCGCAGAGCCAGGCACCTCGCCCCTGGGCGGTGCGTCCCACCCCCAGGGTGCCATCAGACCCCGTCGCCACTCGCACCCAGCCTGCCGGCGAGCCCACCGAGCGGCAGCCGACGCAGGTGCGCTGGCGCTCATGAGGCGTCGCCGGGTTCCTCCTCGCTCGCAACACCGGCGGCGGTGACCGCCGCCGTCTCCTCGGGCTCGCCGCCGCCGGCCGCCGCCGCGGCAACGTCGGAGCCGGTCTCGATCTCGACAGCGGCAGGAACCGCAGCCTCGGCGGCCTCGTCGCCGGCGGGCGCCTCGCTGGGGGCGGTCACCGGTGCGTCGGCGGCGGGCGCCTCGGGGGGTCGGGCCGGGCTCTGGTCGGCCGCGATGGCGTCACCTGCGTCGGCCGGCTGCCACACGAGCTCGCCTTCTGGGGTCTCGACCCACTCGCCCTCGGCGTAGTCACCCGACTCTTCTTCTGCGAGCTGCGTCTCGCTCTTGATGTCGACGCGCCAGCCGGTGAGGCGCGCTGCGAGGCGCGCGTTCTGGCCTTCCTTGCCGATCGACAGTGAGAGCTGGAAGTCGGGAACGATGACCTCGGCGATGCCGGTGTCCTCGTGGATCCTGACCTCTTTGACCTTCGCCGGCGCGAGCGCCTTGGCGACGAAGTCGGAGGCGTTCTCGGTGAAGGGCACGATGTCGACCTTCTCGCCGCGTACCTCGTTGACCACCTGACGCACGCGCATGCCCCGCGCACCCACGCACGCGCCGACCGGGTCCACGTTGGGGTCGTTCGAACCGACCGCGATCTTCGTTCGGTGACCGGGCTCGCGGGCGCACGCCTTGATCTCGACGACACCGTCGACCAGCTCGGGCACCTCGAGCTCGAAGAGGCCCTTGATGAGCCCGGGGTGCGTGCGCGAGACGACGATCTGGGGGCCCTTGGCCGTGCGGCGCACCTCGACGATGTACGCCTTGCAGCGCGCGCCGTGGTCGTAGCGCTCGTTGGGAACCTGCTCGGCCTGGGGCAACAGGGCTTCGACGCGACCGAGGTCGAGCAGGGTGTAGCGACTGTCGGTCTGCTGCACGATGCCGGTGACGATCTCGCCCTCGCGACCCGCGAACTCCTCGTACTTGCGCTCTCGTTCGACTTCGCGGATGCGCTGCGTGATCACTTGCTTGGCCGTCTGCGCGGCGATGCGACCGAAGTCGGCGGGCGTGTCGTCCCACTCGCGCGTGACGTTGCCGTTCTCGTCGAGCTCGAGCGCGATGACCCGGATCTCACCGCTGTCGGGGTCGATCTCGACCTCGGCTTCTTCGGCTGCGTTCGAAAGGCGCTTGTAGGCAGTGACGAGCGCGTTCGCGAGCGCGAGGAGCAGATCCTCTTCGGAGATGCCTCGCTCGGTCGCCAGCGCTCGCAGCGCTTCCATCATGTCGGGGTTCTTCATCGCTTCGTGTGCTCCTTCGCGCGCTTCGGCGTGCCGGGCCGCGGCTGGGGCCCCCACTCGAAGACTGTGCGGGCCGCGGCGATGGCGGCGTAGGGAACCGTGCGGTGCTCACCCGAATCGAGCTCGATGGTGGCCGCGTCGTCGTCGGCGTCGAGCAGGCGCCCGCGCTCGCGCACGGTGGCGCCGTCGGATGAGGCGCTGTGCTTGATGGTGATGATCTCGCCGATCGCACCTCGGAAGTGCGCTGCTCGGCGCAGAGGTCGCTCGATACCCGGGCTCGAGACCTCGAGCTCGTAGTGGCCGGTGACGAGCTCGTCGGCTATCGGTCCGAGCACGCGGCTCACCGTCGCGAGGCGATCGAGGGCGACCGGTTGCTCGGGATCCTGGATGCTCACGCGCAGGACGCGCGCCCGACCGGATCCGGACAGCTCCACGTCGTAGAGCTCGAGGTCGTGCTGTGAGACGACGGGCTCGAGCGCTGCGCGGATCGCCTCGGTGTCCACGCCCATGCCGTCACCTCCCAGTCAAGAAAAAGACGTGGGCACAAGCCCACGTCCGCCTGCGGCCGCGACCGCACTTCGGAACTCGAACCCGAGGAGAATACCAGACGGCGCCTGGACCACATGAGCAGGCCAGGGCCTCGTGGAGTCCTCTCGTCGCTCAGCGCAAGCGGCGCCGCGCGGCGGTGATCGGGTTGCCCACGGTCCGCAGGTTGAGTGCCGCGGCGATGCCCAGCTTCACGGGGACGACCGCGTACCAACCGGCCAGCGCGGCCGGCTGCAGCCGCCCGCTGTCGGGCTCGTAGCCGTGGGCCCGCATCTCGGCCGCGGCCACCTGCTGGCAGAGCGCGATCTCGGTGGCGCTCAGGCCGTTGTGCATGCGCCAGGCCTCGGCCGCCTCGACGCGAAGGCCGCGGCGCTCCGGATCGTCGGAGGCGATCGACGAGCTCTCCATCGGTACGTCGAGCATGGCGGGGCTGTACTCGGCGCCGCAGTGCTCGGCGACCGCACGGACCGTGGGCTCCGGCTCGGCGAGCAGGTCTTCGAAGCGCACCGTGAGCACCCGCTCGTCGGCGCACCGGTCGGCGGCCAGCACCGCCGCGCGCCAGAGCCGCGCCGTGACCAACGGGTGGTAGTTCGACCACGACCGGACCACCTCGGACCTCGGCAGTGCCGCCTCGCCGAGCGATCTCCGCCGCCACTTGTTCTTCTGCGACAACAAGACGGCTCGCGGGTCGCGCACCATGTTGATCACGCGTGCATCTGGGAAGGCCGCGAGGATCTCGGTGAGGAAGAATGCATTGCGCGGCGTCTGGTCGCACGCTCGCACGCCACCGCGGCGTCGAGCTTCGTGATCCAGGAACGATCCGTAGATCGACAGGGGTGCGCCACCGCCGCCGGGGCCGTCGCTCACCGCATCGACGATCGCCTCGGCCGTTGCTGTGTGCTCGCTCGCGTGGCCCTGCTTGTAGAAGAGGCCACGGTGCTGGGTGTGGACCAGGCGCGCCGCGAGCTCGACCGCCGTGGTCCGGTCGAGCACGCCATTCCCGGAGTCGGGCTGCCAAAGCCGCTCGAAGAAGTGGACCTCGGCGAGCGACCGCACATCAGTGCCGCGCGCGATCACCCGACTCATCAGGGTGGTGCCGCTGCGGCTTGCACCGACAACGAACACCGGTGCCACCGCGCCTCCCGCCATCGCCGCGCACGTTATCGGGACCAGCCCAGGTGGAACAGATCCCGAAGCTCGGCCGGCGGGACCTGCTCGAGCTGCGCGTAGTCGCAGGTACGGGCGTCGCGATCCGTGCGCATGCGCCGGTAGCGCGCGTTGTGGCGGAACCGACCGTTGAGCATGCCTTCATAGGCCACTTCCGCAACGAGCTCCACCCGAAGCGGCTCCCACGACAGGTCCTTGTTGGCGTTCCAGCGTGACGGACCGCCCGGCATCCGAGTGGGATTGGCCTCCCGCTGGGCGCTCATGAAGTCGGCCCAGTCGCGCCACGGATGGCCCTCGAGCGCGTTCTCGCGATAGGGCTGCAGCTGAGCGAGCAGCTCGGCACGCCGCACCGCGTCGATCGCGGCGGCGACCCCCACGTGGTGCAGGTCGCCGGCCTCGTCGTACAGGCCGAGCAACAGGGAGCCGACGCCCTTGCCGTCTTTGTGGACCCGGTATCCGGCGACGGCACAGTCACAGGTGCGCTCATGTTTCACCTTGATGAGCGAGCGCTGGCCCGGCTCGTACACGCCGCCGAGCGGTTTGGCCATCACGCCGTCGAAGCCGGCGCCCTCGAAGCGCGAGAACCAGTCGCGCGCCTCGGCCGGATCGCGCGTCGCGGGCGTGAGCACGATCGACCCGTCGGCATCGGCGAGCAACGCCTCGAGCCGGGCCCGCCGCTCGGCGAACGGCGTGTTCAGCAACGACTCGTCACCCACGGCGAGCACGTCGAACGCCACGTAGGTGGCGGGGATCTCGGCCGCGAGCTTGCGAACGCGCGAATCGGCCGGATGTTGGCGCAGCTGCAACGAATCGAAGTCGAGGCCGCGGTCACCCACGACGACGAGCTCGCCGTCGAGCACGCAGCGATCCGGGAGCTGCGCGAGCAACGGCGCGCGCAGCTCCGGGAAGTAGCGCAACAGCGGCCGCTGGTTCCGGCTCTGCAGGTCGAGGTCATCGCCGTCGCGGAACACGATGCAGCGGAACCCGTCCCACTTCGGTTCGAAGAAGCAGTCGCCGCGCTCGGGAACCTCTCGCGCGAGCTTCGCGAGCATCGGTTCGAGGGGCGGTCGAACGGGCAGGCTCATGACGGCACCGAACCTACGCAGCGCGCCTAGGCACCTGCGAGCACGGCGCCGAGCACGTCGGCGAGTGCCAGGTCGTCGCGCTCGCCGGTGGCTCGCACCTTGCGCTCGACGACGCCACGCGCCAAGCCCTTGGCCCCGACCGTGAGCTGCACGGGCATCCCGAGCAGGTCGGCATCGGCGAACTTCACCCCGGGGCTCTGCTCGCGATCGTCGTAGAGCACGTCGAGTCGAGCTGCGCGCAGCTGCTCGTAGAGGTCGTCGGCAGCTTGGCGGACTGCGGCGGCTCCTTCGCCCTTGCCGGGCAGCGCCACGAGGTGCACCTGATACGGCGCAACGCTCTGCGGCCAGGCGATGCCGTGATCGTCGTGATGCTCCTCGACGATCGCCGCGATCACGCGCGACACACCGATCCCGTAGCAGCCCATCACCATGGGGTGCTGCGCACCGTGTTCGTCGGTGTAGAACGCTCCGAGCGCGTTGGAGTACTTCGTACCGAGCTGGAACACCTGGCCGACCTCGATGCCACGATCGACCGAGAGCGCGTTGCCACAGCGCGGGCAGGGGTCACCGCTGACGATCGTGACGATCGGCGCCCACTCGGTCACGGCGAAGTCGCGGCCCGGCGACGCGTGGCGCACATGCTGATCGACGGAGTTCGCGCCCGTGACCCACTCGGCGCGCGCCGCAACCGCCGGATCAGCGACCACGACCGCCACCTGCGGGTGATGAGGGCCGATGTAGCCCTTCGGCAGCTCGGGATGACGGTCGAAGTCGGCGTCGTCGAAGATGCGCACCTTGCGCGGCGCGAGCGCGTGCGCAACCGCGAACTCGTTGACTTCGCGATCGCCGGGAACGAGCGCAAGACCGAGCTCCCCGTCGACATCGAACGCCATGCACTTCAACAGGGCGCTCGCGGGTTCGCCGAGCAGCTCCGCAACGGCCGCGATCCCAGGGCGTTCGGGTGTGTGCATGCTCTCCATCGCGGGAACGGTCGCCTCGGCGCCCGGCGACGCAGCCGCGGCGGCGCGGCGCGTGGCGACCTCGACGTTGGCTGCGTAGTCGCACGTCCGGCACCACACGAAGTCGTCCTCACCGACGGCAGCCACAGCCATGAACTCGTGGTTCACGTCGCCGCCCATCTCCCCCGCTTCACCTTCCACGGCGCGGAAGGTGAGCGCGCAGCGCGTGAACACGCGGTGGTATGCGTCGTACATCGTCTGGTACGTGGTGCGCAGGCCGTCGAGGTCGAGATCGAAGCTGTACGCGTCCTTCATCAGGAACTCGCGGCCCCGCAGCAGCCCGAACCGGGGCCGCAGCTCGTCGCGGTACTTCCAGTTGATCTGGTAGAGGCTGAGTGGCAGATCGCGGTAGCTGCTGTACTCCGCGGCGACGAGGCTCGTCACGAGCTCCTCCGCTGTCGGCGACAGGCAGTACGCCGTCTCTTTGCGGTCGGTCAACCGGAACATGAGCGGGCCGTAGGCCTTGTCGCGCCCGTTCTTCTGCCACAGCTCGAGCGGCTGCGCGATGGGCAGGGTGATCTCCTGGGCCTCGGCGGCGTCCATCTCCTCGCGCACGATCTGCGCGACGTTCGCCAGCACACGTTGACCGAGAGGCAGCCAGGAGTAGATGCCGGACGACACGCGGCGGATGTAACCGGCCCGAACGAGGAGGCGGTACGAGTCGACGTCGGCGTCGGCCGGGTCGTCACGCAGCGTGCGGAGGAACAGTCGGGACATGCGCATCGGCGGGTGACGCTACCGACTGGCCGCCACGGGACCGGTAGAGGTTCCCGCAGGTGTCAGTCGGGAGCGCCTCGTGCGGCATCGTTGACGGGTGGGCGAAACCCCGGGACGGTCAGAACATGACATCGAGCAGGTGTACCGAGCGCACGCCGAGGAGCTCGTCCGCTTCGCGACCGGGCTCGTGGGGCCCTCCGACGCCGCCGACGTGGTGGCCGACGCGATGCTGCGCGTGTGGCGGTCCGGGCGCCTGGCCCAGGTCGACGAGCCCCGCCGCTACCTCTTTCGGGCCGTGGTCAACGAAGCCCGGATGCACCACCGCGGGACCCTCCGGCGTCGTGCCCGTGAGGCGCGGGCGTCGGTGCGAGACGACGCCGCGCCCGCCCCGGAGCTGCGCCCCGATGTGCTCGAGGCGGTGGCGCGCCTCAGCGTGCGCCAGCGCGCCGTGGTCGTGCTCGTGTATTGGGACGATCTCGACGAGCGTGCCGTCGCCGAGCGGCTCGGCGTCTCCGCGGGTTCGGTGCGCCGCCACCTGGCGCGGGCACGCACGCGGCTTCGAGGGCTGATCGACGATGAGTGAGACGCGAGATCCCGAGCTGCGAGCCCTGGTGCGCGAGCTCGTCGGCGCCGCTCCCGCACCGCCGACAGTCCGCTTCGAAGGCCGGCCCCGACGGCGCCCCGCGCGCGCGGCACTCGCCGCGCTGACGGCCGCCGTCGTCGTCGGAGCCAGCGTCGCGTGGGTCGCGACGCGGGACCGCGGCACGAACGGTCGCAACGCGCGGGTGACGATCACGACCCAGCACGTGGTGCCGGCGTTCGCTGACCTCCTGCGCCCCGTGGCGCTCGCGGGCGGCCCGAGCGTGCGCGTGGTGTCGCCGTCGGGAGTGACCACGATCGCCGGGCGGGCAACGTGTTGCGTGCAATGGTCGCCCGACGGGCGGTGGGTGGGCTTCCTCTCGAGCGCCGACCCTCAGAACGGCGGCGCGTTGGTGATCGCGCGCGCCGACGGCACACACCGTCAGGTACTCGCCGAGAACGTCCGGGCCTTTGCATGGGGTCAGGGCAAGATCGCGATCAACGCAACGTCGGGCGTGACGATCCGCGCGATCGAGGGTCGGTTCGCCGGTCAGGTCGTTCGTCTGACGCCCAGGTCGGCGAACGGCGTCCTCTGGGCGCCCGACGGGAGTCGTCTTGCGCTTGCCGCCCCGGTCGGTGGCTACGTCGACGAGCTCCGCATCGCCACCGTGGGCAGTGCGCCGACATGCGCGACCCTCACCGAGTGCGTGACGACGGGACCGCCCCTCGACGTGGGCCCGCATGACCCGCACTTCCAGCTTCGCATCGCGAGCTGGCGCCCTGATGGGCGCGCGCTGGTCATCTGGATGGAGACGCTCGAGGACAACGGGCGTCTCGACGGCGTTCCGCTCGTGCTCGTCTCGCTCGACGGCCCGGCGCCGAGGACCCTCGGATCGGGAGTGGTGCAGCCCGACTGGGTGCAATGGTCGCCCGACGGCTCGCGTCTCGCCTTCATCGAAGGCGTCGGGCGCTTCCAGCTCGACGAGGCCCGACAGCTCGCCGTCTGCGACTCGCGAGGTACATGCCGAACGTTGACCGCGAAGTCGGTGCTCGCGCGAGACCCGAGCTGGAGCGCCGACGGGCTCTCGATCTTCTACACGGCGATCTCGGCCGCCGAGAGCGTGCGGCTCGCGACCCAGTCGCCCGGCCACTGGCAGCTCCCGTTCGCCCACCGCCAACTGCGCTCGATCGCCGTCGACGGCCGCGGCGACCACGCCATCGCGCTCGTCGCGCCGGGCGTCGGTGGCCTCCAGCTCCTCGACGGCGACCACCTCCTCCTCGTGCACGCCCGCACCGTCGAGCAGGTCGATCTGCGCACCGGCGCCATCGTCGTCGTCGGCCACCTCGTCGAGAACCCGTCGACGGATCCGTACTACAAGGAGCCGCACTCGATGCCCGACGACCACCCCTACGAGGGCATCGAGTCGGGGCCGGGCGGCTGGCGCCAGTGGTTCGTGGCCGCCGCGGCCGGTTGAGGGCCGGGCGCCGACTGCCCGAAAGCCGACCGCTGCGGTCTGAAAAATTCCTGACCAATGCACTCGCATTTGGCGCGCGCGACCGGTAGGGTGCCCTCATGTTGATCCGCGCCACCGGTGCGCCGTCGATCGCCGTCGGGCGGACCCCGCACGACGTGCGCGACGAGCTGTGTCGCGTGGCCGCCGGCAACGGCTCCTGACCGGCGCGCTCCCGCCCGGTCCACCGCTCCGCTGACGCTCTCCGCAGGAGGCTCGCGTATGGCCATCGATGTGCGCGAACTGCAGGCTCGTTCCCTGCCCCCCGACATCGCCGACGAGGTCGACCGCTACGAATCGACCGTGGCCGAGTACCTACGCGGCGAGATCGACGAGGACACGTTCCGCGTATTCCGGCTCAACAACGGGATCTACGGCCAGCGCCAGGGCGGCCACAACCAGATGGTCCGCGTGAAGATCCCCTACGGCCGGGTCACGCCCGAGCAGCTCGAGCTGTTCGGCTTCATCGGCGAGCAGTACAGCCGCGGCTGGGGTCACCTCACGACCCGCCAGAACGTGCAGTTCCACTTCGTGCAGCTCGAGCAGACGCCCGAGGTCGTGCGGCTCCTCGCCGCCGCCGGGCTCACGAGCCGCGAAGCCTGCGGCGACACCGTTCGCAACGTGGTCGGCTGCCACCTGGCCGGTGCCTGCCCCTACGAGACGTTCGACATCACGCCGTGGGCCGAGGCGACCGCGCGCTACTTCTTGCGCCATCCATACGGGCAGCGTCTCCCGCGCAAGTTCAAGATCAACTTCTCGGGCTGCAGCACCGACTGTGGCCAGGCGATGTTCAACGACGTCGGCGCCGTCGCCGTCAGTCGCACCACCGCCGACGGCACGGTGGAACAGGGCTTCCGCATCTTCATCGCCGGCGGCCTCGGCCCCAACCCGCACCCCGCGCAGGCCCTCGAGGACTTCACCTCCAAAGAAGACTTCCTCGCGACCGTCGAAGCGATGCTGCGCACGTTCGACCACTACGGCAACCGCGACAACAAGCTGCGCGCCCGCATGAAGTGGCTCGTCGACACGATGGAGGGCGGCATCGACGAGCTGCGCGCCCGCATCATCAAGGAGCGCAAGTTCCTGCGCGCCTCGGCGAGCTGGCCGGGCGGCATCCCCGAGCTCGTGCGCGAGCGCGGCGACGCGCCCGCGGGCGTCGGTGCCGGTGCCGTCACCAATGCTCCGGGCGCGGTTCCGGTCACGCTGCTCAAGACGGATCCGTTCGAGCGGTGGGCCGAGGCCAACGTCGTGCGCGGTGTCGCCAACGGCACGGTGAGCGCGTACGCGTTCTGCGAGCTCGGCGACATCACCACGCCGCAGTTCTACGCACTGGCCGACATCCAACGCGACTTCAATCTCGACGTCCGCATCACGAACCGCCAGAACCTCGTGCTGCGCGACCTCACCGAAGGCGACCTGCGCCCGCTGTACGACCGGCTTCTCGAGATCGGCATGGCGGCACCGGGCGCCGAGCTCGCACGCGATGTCGTGAGCTGCCCCGGCGCCGACACGTGCAACCTGTCGGTCACTCAGAGCCGGGGCCTCGCGTCGGCGATCGGCGAAGCGCTCGAGGAGTCGGGTCTCGCCGAGGTGGGCGGCGTGCGGGTGAACATCAGCGGCTGCACGAACAGCTGCGGCCAGCACCACATCTCCGACATCGGCTTCCTCGGCATCGAACGCCGCGCGCACGGCCAGGCCGCGCCCGGCTATCAGATGCTCCTCGGCGGCCACCTCGGCGATCAGCAGGTGGAGTTCGGCAACAAGGCGCTGAAGCTGCCAGCCAAGAACGCGCCGCAAGCTGTCGTGCGCGTGGTCGGCCAGTTCGCGTCGGAGCGCACCGCCGGTGAGACCTTCGCGCATTGGCTCGAACGAGCGGGCGGTGCCAAGCAAGTGGGCAAGGCGCTCATCGAGCTCGACGCGTTCCCCGAGCCGAGCGTCGACCCCGACTTCTACGTCGACTACGGCGAGACCGGCCCGTACGTGAAGGAGATCGGCGAGAGCGAGTGCGCCACATGACTCTGCGCGTCGCAACCTCGTCGCAAGCGGCCGTCCGAGTCGGGGCGCTCTTCCTGCCGCGCTCGCCTGCGGCTCGCGCCCCCAAGGGCGTGGCGGCATGACCGCCCTGCAATCGTCGGTCCAGACACGGTCGCTCGTCGACATCGATCTGGCGGAGCTCTCGAGAGCGTCGAGCGATCTCGAGCGGCGCCCCGCGGGCGACGCGATCAAGTGGGCATACGAGCGCTTCGATGGTCGGGTCGTGCTCGCCGCGTCGTTCCAGGACACCGTGTTGATCGACGTGGCGGTGAAGGCAGTTCCCGACATCGAAGTGGTGTTCCTCGACACGCAGTACCACTTCGCAGAGACGCTCTGGTTCCTCGACAAGGTGCGCGAGCGCTACGACCTCAACCTCACTGTGATGAAGCCGCTCGTGGAACCCGACGATCTCTGGCAGGTCGACACCACGGAGTGCTGCGCGCTGCGCAAGGTGGAGCCGCTTTCGCGCGCGCTCGCCGGCAAGGACGCGTGGATCACGGGTCTGCGTCGCAACGAGGCGCCCACACGCGCCAACGTGCCGGTGGCCCATCTCGATGTGGGGCGCGGCATCGTGAAGGTGAACCCGCTCGCCACCTGGACCGACCTCGATGTCGACGGCTACACGGCCGACAACGACCTGCTCGTGCACCCGCTGAAGGGCCAGGGCTACCCGTCGATCGGTTGCTGGCCGTGCACACGCCCGGTGCGCGACGGCGACGACCCGCGTTCGGGACGGTGGGCAGGCACCGGCAAGACGGAGTGCGGCCTGCACGGCTGGCCCGAACCCCGCTAAGGCCGAGCACTGGTCCTCCCGCAGGACCGCATTCGGTCGTCGGGGAGGAAGAAAGCCGCGCTTCTCAAGCGGATCACTACGCGTGACGACACCCTCGGACGAGATTGCACGCGCAGTACCAATCGGGAGCACGGATGCGACGCAGCGCGGTCATCGTCACGATCGTCGCCGCCCTTATGACGGCAGTGACCACGGCCCGTGGGCTGGGCGCGACGCCCCCGACGCGGGTGAGTGCACCGTCGACGACGGTGCACTCCGCCGCGCTCAGCGGGATCGCGGCGCGCGTCGCCACGCGCATCGGCTTCACGCAAGGCGCGGCGCTGTTCGGAGAGAGCAACGGTCAGCTCGCCAGCGATCTGGGCGGCATGCGCCGCGCCGGTGCGCGGTGGCTCGCAGTCGATTTCGATTGGGCCGCTACCGAACAGCAGCGCGGCGTGAACGACTGGTCGGCGCTCGACCGCGTCGTGCACGCGGCCCGAGCGCACGGCTTGAACGTCGTCGCGATCGTCGCCTACACGCCCGCGTGGGCGCGACCTGCGCACACCAACGACAAGACGCCGCCCATCGATGCCGCCGATTACGCACGCTTCGCCGGAGCGGCGGCGAAGCGCTACGCCCCGCTCGGCGTGCACGACTTCCAGATCTGGAACGAGCCGAACGTGATGCAGTTCTGGTGGCCGCACCCGAACGCAGCGCGCTACACGCGCCTGCTCATCGCCGCGTACGCCGCGATCCATGCCGCCGACCATCATGCAGTGGTCATCGCCGGCGGCCTCGCTCCCGCCGCCGACGTGCCCTGGCGCAGCTGGTCGCCGTACACCTTCCTCGACGGCATGTACCGCGCGGGCGCGCACGGTCATCTCGACGCGTTGGCGATGCATCCGTACTCGTTCCCGTGGTCGCCCAACACTCCTGCGGCTTGGAATCCGGTGTTCATGGCTCGCTGGGCCCACGCGCAGATGGCCCAGAGCGGTGACGGGAACCGCCAGATCTGGGCCACGGAGATGGGTTACGGCACGGGAGCCGACGGACAGTCGGTGAGCGAGTCGACGCAGGCCCAACGGGTCGCCGAGATGCTCACGGCATGGGCGCAATACCCCTTCGCCGGACCATCGCTCATCTACAACTACCGCGATCTCGGCACATCACCCTCCGTGTGGGACCACATGGGCCTGGCGCGCCCCGACGGCTCCGCCAAGCCGGCACTGCGGGCGCTGGAGCACATGCTCCACACGGGCCCATGATCCCTGAGGAGTGACGCGAGCCTCGTTCGGAGCGGATGAGCCGCCCGACCCTGGGAGTCACGCCACGCAAGCCGTAGAATCATGGCTTCTGGTGCCGATGAGGGCGCTGGCGCGCATCTGTTTCGCGGAGGAGCTCGTTGCACACCCAGCTCTCGCACCTCGAAGCCCTCGAGGCCGAGTCGGTCCACATCATCCGAGAGGTCTCGGCCGAGTTCGAGCGGCCTGTGCTGCTGTTCTCCGGCGGCAAGGACTCCGCGGTGATGCTCCATCTCGCCTGGAAGGCCTTCCTGCCCGCCCGCATCCCGTTCCCGGTGATGCACGTCGACACGGGCCACAACTTCAGCGAAGTCATCGAGTACCGCGACCGGATGCTCGACCACTACGGCGTGCGTCTGCTCGTGGCGAGCGTCCAGGATTCGATCGACGCGGGACGCGTCGTCGAAGAGACGGGGCCGCGCGCGAGCCGAAACCGGCTGCAGACGATCACGTTGCTCGACGGCATCGTCGAACACAGCTTCGACGCAGTGTTCGGAGGCGGGCGGCGCGACGAGGAGAAGGCACGCGCCAAGGAGCGCGTGTTCAGCTTCCGCGACGAGTTCGGTCAGTGGGACCCGAAGAGCCAGCGACCTGAGGTCTGGAGCCTCTACAACGGTCGCCACCGCAAGGGCGAGCACATCCGCGTGTTCCCCATCTCGAACTGGACCGAGATGGACATCTGGCAGTACATCGCGCAGGAGCCCGTTCCGATCCCTTCGATCTACTACGCGCACCGGCGCCGGGTGTTCCAGCGCGACGGCATGTGGCTCGCCGAATCGCCGTTCATCCCCATGATCCCCGGCGAAGAGGTGATCGAGAAGACGGTGCGCTACCGCACAGTGGGCGACGCCACGTGCACCGGCGCAGTCGAGAGCGCGGCAGCCACCAACGAAGCGATCATCGCCGAAGTCGCGGCCTCGACCATCACCGAACGGGGCGCCACGCGCGCTGACGACAAGTTCACCGAAGCCGCCATGGAAGACCGCAAGCGCGAGGGCTACTTCTAAATGGAGATGTTGAGGTTCGCGACCGCTGGTTCGGTCGACGACGGCAAGAGCACGCTGATCGGGCGTCTCTTGCTCGAGAGCAAAGCGATCTTCGAGGACCAGCTCGAAGCCGTTGAACGCTCGAGTCGCGATCGCGGGTTCGACTACACGAACCTGGCGCTGCTCACCGACGGTCTGCGCGCCGAGCGCGAGCAGGGCATCACGATCGACGTCGCCTACCGC
>JADGOO010000241.1 GCA_017882905.1 Acidimicrobiia bacterium
CAGTGCGACGAGCGTGAAGGTCCAGCCGTGCGTCACGGCTCGCGCAACGGCGCCCTCGAGCAGGCGTTCCAGCTTGGCGGCACCGCTCGGCTCGGCGACCACCGGCGCGGGCTCGAGAATGGGGGCAGCCACTTCGACGGGCGCGGCCGACGATGCCATCGCGGTCGCCACCGCGACTGCATCGACGACGAGCTGCGCGTCGTCCGCGCTGATGCGCTCGGGCGGATCGGTGAACACGCCGGGAGGACCCCACAGCCCGGTCGGGTCGTCGCCGAGCAACGAGCGTCGAGCGCAGAAGACCTGCCGGCCGAGGCGCGGATCGTCGACGGCGACGCGCAGACCCGCGATGCCCAGCGCGTCGGCGATGCCCGTCAGCGACGCGTCGATGGCACCGATCGCGATCGTCGCCGCGCCAGGGTCACCGAGCGGAGTCGCCGGCCGCGTCACGGCACGCAGCATGGCGGCGACCTGCCGCAGGATCAGCTCGGCGGGCGCGCCCGTCACCTCGGTGTCGCCGTGCCCGCCCGTCATGTCTGCGACCGTACGACTCGCGCCGCCCAGGGCACCAGTCACGCTGCACTCGTGCGACACATGTCCGGTCGGCGATCGCCGTCGGGCACCGTCAGCGCTCGTTCACCCGTCGGATCACATGTCCCGCATGCGCTCCCAGCCGTCGGGCGGAGGCGCCAGGATCCAGAACTGCTCGGGAACGGCGCCGCCGATGCGCGCACCGAGCGCGTGGTCGCGATCGAGGGGTGCGAGCTGCGACGTGTAGCACTCGATCGCGGCCCGCTTGCGCGCATCGTCGACCGCAACCGGGACGATCATCGGCGTGGGCCAGAGCGCACCGCGGAAGAGCTTGGCGACGCGCCACGCGAGCATCCCCGGAATGTGCTTGTAACCGCCGTCCTCGTAGCAGAACCAGGTGAGATCGGGCCGCCGTGCGGCCACGAGCAGGCCGGCTTCGTGCGTGACCACGTGATCCGGGTTCGCCAGTCCCATCGGAAGGAACACGGCCGTCGCGCCCGACTCGTCGATCGCGGATTCGAGCGCGGCGCTGATCACGGCGGGCGTCGTGCGCTCCGATGGCGCCAAGTACTGATGGTCGACGAAGTCGAGCCAGCGCGGCGTCGCATCGAGCACCGCCATGGCCGCGCGGTCTTCTTCACGGCGCAGCGCCACCACGTCGTCACCGGCACGGAAGCCGCCGAGTGCATCCCATTCCGTCGGCGGATCTGGATACCGTGCCGGCGGCCCGGCGCACACCGTGATCACGGTCGACCCGGGATTCGCGCCGAGCAGGTGGGCGGCACCCAGTGCGGCATCGTCGAAGTGCGGAGAGCACACCGCGACGCGAGCCAGGCAATCGTCGGGCAGCACGCCCCAGGTGATCGGGTTGTCGGGCATCGCCAGACCGTATCGACCGGTGATGCGCTGCGCAGTCTCGACGGTGCCGGTGCGCTGACCTAGCGTCGATCGTCGTGGATGACGAGGGCACGCTGCCTGTCACGCGCGGCTTGCGGATCCCGCTCGCAGAGCTCGAATGGCGGGCTACGGCGTCGGGTGGCCCCGGCGGCCAGCACGCGAACACGTCGAACACGAAGGTCGAGGTGATCTTCGACGTCGAGTCGTCTCCGTCGCTCGGGCCGCGCCAGCGCGCGCGCTTGTTGGAGAAGTTCGGGCCAACGGTGCGCGTCGTGGCTTCCGACTCGCGGTCACAGGCCCGCAACCGCACCCTCGCGCTCGCCCGCCTGGCGACGCGCCTCGCCGAAGGGCTGCGGGAGACCCGGCCACGCGTCGCCACCAAGCCGTCGCGCGCCGCGAAGGCGTCCCGCGTCGACGATAAGCGCCGGCGCTCCAACGTGAAGCGAGCGCGTCGGCCACCGGGCGACGACGACTGACGCAGCCGACCGATGGACGGCCTATCCGGCTGTCACGCCGCCATCACTGCTGATGATCGCGCCATGGATGTTGATCGCCTCGTCGCTCGCGACGAAAGCGAAGAGCGCGGCGATGTCGTCGGGTCCGGCGGCGCCCCGAAACCCCATGTACGGCTTCATCAGCTCGAAATCGGCGTCGTCGGGCAGGTGGAAGCCGCGCGTGAGGTTCGTGCGCACGCCAGCGGGCGCGATCGCGTTCACACGCAACGGCGTCTTCACGAACTCCATCGCGAGTGAGCGCGTGAGCTGCACCACAGCGCCCTTCGTCATCGAGTACACGACGCTGTAGGCGATGCCCATCAACCCGGCGTTCGACGCGATGTTCACGATGTTGCCGCTCGCGATGAGCAGGTGCGGCAGCGCGGCTTGCGCCATGAAGAAGTAGCCGTCGACGTTGACGCCCATCATGCGGCGGTACTGGTCCTCGGTGACGTCGCCCACGTGCTCGCTGCTCGCGATGCCGGCGATGTTGCCCAAGACATCGAGCCGGCCGCTCACGGCGACACACTCCTCGACGGCCGCGCGGCACTCGCCCGGTACGGCAACGTCGGTCCGCCGTACGTGCATCCGCCCGCCCGCGGCCCGCGCATCGGCCGCGGTCTCCTCGAGTGCGGCGGCGTCGACGTCGAGGCCGTGCACGACCGCTCCCTCGGCGGCGAGGCGCAAGGCCACCGCTCGGCCGATTCCCGAGCCGGCGCCGGTGAGGAGCGCGACCTTGCCGTCGAATCTCGTGGTGCCAGGTGTCGTCACGGTGGCAGCGTGGCGCGCGGAGGTGCGGTGTCGCCAGCCGGGCGCAAGCCGAGCACCAGCAAGCGGGCGAGCCCTGCACCCGTCACGGCGATGTCGCCGAGGAGCACGGTGGTCAGCAGCGCGCGCCACCACACTGCCGCGATCACACCGGATGCACCCGACGTCGGCCGCTCCGCCTCGACGCGTACCGCGAGCGCGGCAATGATCGGGTTGCGCGTATCGGGGGCCGGAACAATCAGCGGATCCTCGAGGCGCGCCGAGTGGGCGCCCTCGTACACGTGGTGGTGCTCGGTGAGGTGGTCGTAGATGAGCACGAGGCAGTCTTCGATCGGCGTGCCAGGCGGGAGTTCGCGAACCTGCTGGGCCACGCGCACTGCGTAGTGGGCCGCCACCTCGATGGCGAGCGTCGCCTTGCTCCCGAAGTGCTCGTACACGGTGGACGGCGACGCGCGAGCGCGCGCGGCAACATCGGCGATCGTGACCCCGCGGATGCCGCGGTCGTTGACGAGTCGGTCGAACGCATCGAGGATCGCAGCACGCGAGCTCGCCCGCCGCCGCGTGGCCTCGGGCCGATCGAGGCGCACCTCGATCTTCGCCGGCATGAAGTCGGCTACTTCCTGGTCGAGCGCACCGGCATCGCGATCTTCGACCCGGCGGGTCACAGCCGGGATCAATGCGATCATCGCATCTTCGAAGAGGCTCGACGGTGCGCCCGACGGGTCGAACTGGTGGCGTACGCAAAGACCGTCGGAGAGCGCGACGAAGATCGTCGTGATGTCGCGCATCGACAGCGGCGGTCGCGGCTCTCGACCCCACGATGCGAACCAGTGCGTGTAGCGCGGCACGAGCGGAGCCAACATCTCGTCATAGCCCCGCCGCAATGCCTCACCCACAGGCCGCTCGGAGGCCTTCGACCACAGCAGCATCAACAACGGGAGCTCGCGGCGAGCCAGGCCGAGCTCGAAGCTGTGGCGGGTGGCCGCACGCATCGTCGGGAGGTCGATCTGTCTCGTCTCGGGGAGCGGTCGCTCGGGATCG
>JADGOO010000242.1 GCA_017882905.1 Acidimicrobiia bacterium
GGCGGCGTACGCGAGCGAGGCGGCGACGTTGTTCCCGTCGCCCACGAACGCGAGCCGGCGGCCCTCGAGATCGCCGAAGTGCTCGCGTACGGTCAGCAGGTCGGCCAGGGCCTGGCACGGATGCGCGGCGTCGGACAGCAGGTTGACCACCGGCACCTCCACGACCGCGGCCATCCGCTCCAACGTGTGGTGCGAGAAGGTGCGCGCCGCGATCGCGGCGGTGAAGCACGCCAACGTGCGCGCCACGTCTTCGACCGTCTCACGCGTGTCGAGACCAACCTCTTCGCCGCGCATGTAGATGGGATGGCCACCGAGGCTGACCACGGCCATCTCGGTGGAGGTGCGCGTGCGCGCCGAAGGCTTTTCGAAGAGCAGCGCGACGCCGTGACCGGCAAGCGGTGCCGGCACCGCCGCCGGGTCCGACTTCCACGAGATCGCGGTGTCGATGAGACGAGCGAGGCGCATCGGGTCGAGATCGTCGATCTCGAGGAACTGCAAGGTCACGACTGCGTCTCCCTCGGCTGTCCACCCTGGCGGGTGCGCTCGATCGCGCCGGCGATCCGCGTCACCGCCTCGTCGATCTCGGGGTCGGTCACGAGCAGCGGCGGTGCGAGTCGCAGCGCGTCGGCAGTGACCGCGTTGAGCACGAGACCGTCGGCCAGGCATCGATCGGCGACGGCCTTGGCGTCGATGCCGTCGTCGAGCTGCGCGGCGAGCAGCAGACCGAGACCGCGCACCCCACGAACGCCCGGGATCGAGCGCAGCCCCGCGCTCAGACGCTCTCCGGCACGGGCGGCACGGGCAGGCACGTCGTCGCGTTGCATCACGGCGAGCACGCAGCGGGCCGCAGCCGTCGCCAACGGTTGCCCGCCGAAGGTGGTGGCATGGTCGCCAGGCCGGAACGCGGCGGCCACTTCCGAGCGAGCCCAACACGCGCCGATCGGAACACCGTTGCCGAGCGCCTTGGCCATCGTCACGATGTCGGGTCGAATGCCGGCGTGCTCGAAGCCGAACCACTTGCCCGTTCGACCAAGCCCCGTCTGCACTTCGTCGAGGATCAACAATGCCTCGCGCTCGTCGCAGAGCCGGCGCACGGCGCGCAGGTACTCGGGCGGTGCCGGGTTGACGCCGCCTTCGCCCTGCACGGGCTCGAGCAGCACGGCGCACACGCCGTCGTCGGCGAGCGCCCGCTCCAGCACCTCGATCTCCGCGAACTCCACTTGCGCGAAGCCGGTCGGCAGGGGTTGGAACGTCTCCTGCTTCTGCGGTTGACCCGTCGCGGCCAGCGTCGTGAGCGTGCGACCGTGGAAGCTGCCGTACGCGCTGATGATCCGATAGCGCTCGGGACCACCGTGCAGCTGGCCGTAGCGTCGCGCCAACTTGATCGCGCACTCGTTCGCTTCGGCGCCGCTGTTGCAGAAGAAGCTGCGGCCGCCTCCGCCGAGCAACGCGTCGAGCGTCGCGGCGACGGCCGGTTGGTGCTCGGTGTAGTAGAGGTTGCTCACGTGCAGGAGTCGGCGGGCCTGGTCGGCGATGGCGTCGGCGACCTCGGGATGCGCGTGACCGAGTGACGTGACGGCGAGGCCCGACAGGAAGTCGAGGTACTCGCGGCCGTCGGTGTCCCAGAGGCGCGTGCCCTCACCGCGCACGAACGCCACCGGCAGGCGGCCATAGGTCTGCATCACATGCTCGGCATCGAGGTCCTGTAGCTCGGCCAACGACACGGGGGCGATCTCGGTGGAGCTCACGGCGTCACCATGGTGCCGACACCTTCCTTCGTGAAGAACTCGAGGAGCAGCGCGTGTTCGAGCCGGCCGTCGAGGATGTGCGCGCGTTGCACGCCTCGTTGCAGTGCGGCCACGCACGACTCGATCTTGGGGATCATGCCCTCGCCGATCGCACCTGCATCCAACAAAGCCTGCAGTCCGGTCACGTCGGTGCGCGACACCAGGCTCGTCTCGTCGGGCCAACGTTCATAGAGCCCACTCACGTCGGTGAGGTACACGAGCTTCTCGGCCGCGAGTGACTCAGCAATGGCCCCCGCAACCGTGTCGGCGTTCACGTTGTAGGCCTGTCCGGCTTCGTCGACCCCGACTGTGGCGATCACGGGCACGAGGTCTTCGGCAATGAGGCGCTGCACGATCGTGGGGTCGATGGCGCGCACGTCGCCCACGAAGCCGAGCGCGGGATCGCGCTGGTCGACCTGGATCAGCCCGGCATCCTCGCCCGAGAGGCCGACGGCGTACGGACCGTGCCGGTTGATGGCGCTCACGATCTCACGGTTCACCTTGCCGACGAGCGCCATGCGCACGATGTCGATCGTCTCTTCGTCGGTGACGCGCCGGCCGTCGACGAACTCGGGCTCCTTGCCCAGGCGGCGCATCAGATCGCTGATCTGCGGCCCTCCGCCGTGCACGACGACCACGTGGATGCCCACGAGGTGCATCAGTGCGATGTCAGCGCAGAACGGACCGAGCGGCTCGATGCCCGCAGTGCCCGCGAGCGCATTGCCGCCGTACTTGACCACGACCACCTTGCCCGCGAACTCGCGGATGTAGGGCAGGGCCTCGACAAGAACGTTCGCCTTTGCCGTCGCGTCGGCGACCCGAGTGTCGATCACGACGTCCTCATGTTCTCGTCGATGTACGCGGGGCTGAGGTCGGTGGTGAGCACCGTGGCCTCACCGTGCGCAGTGCGGAGATCGATCGTGACCTCGATGTCGTGCTCGCTCATCGCCGAGCGCAGGGCGACGGCATCATGATCGCAGGCGACGCCGTCGCGGCAGACTGTGATGCCGTTGTAGGCGATGTCCACCTGCTCGGGATCGAAGAACGCGCCGCTCGCGCCGCACTCGCTGATCACGCGTCCCCAGTACGGATCTTCACCGTGCAGCGAGCACTGCACGAGCTGGCTGCCCGCCACCTGACGGGCGGCGAGGCGGGCGTCGTGATGCGATCGCGCGCCCCGAACGACGATGCGGGCAAACTTGGTGGCGCCTTCGGCATCGCGCGCCATCGCCTCGGCGAGCGAGCCGCACACTGCGGCCAGCGCGACCACGAGCTCCTGATACCCGGCGCCCTGGCGCATGATGGCAGGGCCGCCGGCCTGACCGTTGGCGAGCACGAGCACCGTGTCGTTGGTGGAGCGGCTGCCGTCGACGATCAGCATGTCGAAGCTTCCCGCAACGGCTGTCGCAAGCGCCTGCTGCAGCGTGGACGCATCGACGACCGCATCGGTGGTGAGCACGGCGAGCATCGTGGCCATCGCCGGCGAGAGCATCGCCGCACCCTTCGCCATGCCGCCGACCGTGAACGTGGTGCCGGCGGGCCCGGTGCCTGTGGCTGTTGCTTCCTTGCGACGCGTGTCGGTGGTCATGATGGCTGCCGCGGCTGCCGTGCCGGCAGCCTCGCCGCCCGCGAGCGCCGCGCACACCGACGGGATCCCTTGTTCGAGCGCCGCCATCGGCATCGGGATGCCGATCAATCCGGTCGAGCACACGAGCACGTCGGCGGTATCGGCGCCGATCCCCTTCGCGGCGAGCTCACACATGCGGCGAGCATCGCGGCGGCCGGCCGCGCCCGTGGCGGCGTTGGCATTGCCGCTGCTGAGCACGACGGCCGCGGCGCGACCATCGACGAGATGCTGGCGGCTCACCTGCACGGGGCCGGCCGCGACGAGGTTCGTGGTGAACACTCCAGCGGCAGTGACCGGCCGGCCGTCGGCGGTGGCGACCATCGCGAGGTCGGGCGCTCCGCTCGCCTTGATGCCACAGGCGACACCACCGGCGACGAACCCCGGGGCAGCGGTGACGCTCATGGCGCGACTCCGATGGTCGAGAGCCCGAGCTGCTCCGAGAGCCCGAGCACGAGGTTGGCATTCTGCACGGCTTGGCCCGACGCACCCTTCACGAGGTTGTCCTCGGCTGCGAAGGCGAGCACGGTGTTGGTACGCGGGTCGAAGCGCACGGTCACGTGCACGGCGTTCGCACCGTACGTGGCCTTGGTGCCGCTGGGCTCCTCGGTGACGAGCACGAACGGCTCGTCGGCGTAATAGGCGCGGTAGAGCTCGAGCAGCGTCGGCGTGTCGAGGGAGTCGACGGAGTCGACGGCGGGCCGGGCGAAGCACGACGCGAGGATCCCGCGCGTGATCGGCACGAGGTGCGGTTGGAAGATCACCGTGACGGGTTCACCGGCCACGTGGGTCAGCGCGAGCTCGATCTCCGCGGTGTGCCGGTGCGAGAGAAGGCCGTACGCGCTGACGTTCTCGTTCACCTCGCTGAAGTGGCTCGTGAGCTTCAGCGAACGTCCGGCGCCGCTCACGCCCGACGCCGCGCTCACCACGATGCCGCGCGGCTCGACGACGTGGTGCGCGAGCAACGGAGCGAGTGCGAGGCTCGCCGCGGTGGGATAGCAACCGGGGTTCGCCACGTGCGTGGCCGACTTCACCTCGTCGCGGAACAGCTCCGTCATCCCGAACGCGAATCGGCCCAACAGCTCGGGGGCCTCGTGGTCGTGGCCGTACCACGTGGCGTACTGATCGGCCGGCAGACGGAAGTCGGCTCCGAGGTCGATCACGTGCGGCACGGCGGTGTCGAGCAGCTCGCCCATGAGGCGCTGGCTGGCGCCGTGCGGCAGGCAGCAGAACACGACGTCGCAACCCGCGACCGCGGCCGCCTCCGTGGGCGCGTAGTACACGTCTCGGTAGTGCGCCGCGAGGCTCGGATACACGTCGCCCACAGCGGCGCCGGCGTTCGACTCGGCCGTGACCGTGCGCACGGACAGCTCCGGGTGGGCGGCGACGAGGCGCAACAGCTCGGCGCCGGTGTATCCCGAGGCGCCGAGAATCCCTACGGCATACGACATGGTGCATATCATACAGTCGACTGCATGACGAGGCCAGGAATTCGCCCCGGGCCTGCTTTCTTCCTCTCCGACGACCGAATGCGGTCCTCCAGGAGGACCAGTGCCTCAGTCGTTACGCTCGGGGGTGTGGACGACCCGTTCGCCGGCCTGCGGCCCGGTGCCGTGCTCGGCCCCTTCGCGCTCACCATCTCCGCGGCCGCCAACGACCGCTACTGGCAAGGCGCCGGCATCGACCATCCGCTCCGCCGCGCCGGCGCGCTCTACCCGCTCATCGCGACGAACCTCACCGTCCTCACGTTCCAGCAGCACTGCCCCGCCGCGATGATCCAGACCCACCAGCACCTCGTGTGCCATCGGCGCGTCGACGCGCCGGCCACGCTCGAGACGGTCGCCGCAGTCGTCGACCTCTGGGAGCGGCGTGGGCTGGCGTACATCGGCGTGCGGGCGGCCATCACCTGTGAGGGCACCGACCTGTGGACGTCGACGGTGCACTTCACACCGGCCGCTCGAGTGGGCGCACGCGCATGACGAACCCACGGCGCCTGTTGATCACCGACGACCTCGTGCGCGTGTACTCGCGCCGAGGCAACTTCCACTCGGAAGCCGACGATGCTGTGGCACTCGGGCTGCCCGGTCTCGTGGCCCAGGGAACGCAAGTGTGCGGGCCCGCGTACGCGCTCCTGCTCGAAGCGTGGGGCGAAGACCTGCTCGCGCACGGAGAGATCGAGCTCCGCTTCGTCGGCATGGTGCTCGGTGGTCAGGAGGTCGAGGCTCGCGTCGATCTCGATCCACATGGCGATACCGCGAGCCTCACGGTCGAGAACCTCACCACCGGCAGCACCGCAGCCATCGGCACAGCGGCGCGGCGCACGCCGTGACACCGATGGAGCGAACGCCGCACCGCTGGAACACCGCGTTCGAGTGGGTGGATCACCGCGGGCCGTTCACGACGATCAGTCTCGAGCAAGCGAGGGCCTACGACGAGGTCGGCTACTTCGTGTTCGAGGATGCCTTCGACGCGGCCACGCTCGCCGAGCTCGACGTCGGTCTCGCGCCCGGCGACGCTCGGAGCCGTGCGTTCCTCACGACGCTCGAAGACGGCCGCTTCCACGTGACCGGCCTCGACACCCAGATCATCGCCCCGCACGCAGTGCTGCGCTCCGAGACGGCCCGACGCTTCTGCGCCCACCCGATCCTGGCAGGGATCGCGCGCGATCTCATCGGGCCCGATGTGCGGCTCTACTGGGACCAGAGCGTGTACAAGGTGCCCAGGGGCGCAGAACCGGTCCTCTGGCATCAGGACAACGGCTACGCCTACGTGGAACCGCAGTCGTATCTCACCTGCTGGGTCGCGATCACCGACGCCACCCTCGAGAACGGCTGCGTGCACGTGATGCCCGCCGTACACCGCCAGGGAACGCTCGCGCACCGACACACCGACATCGGCGAGGAGTGCTGGGGTGACTGGTCGAGGGCAATAGCGGTTCCGGTCCGCGCGGGCAGCATCGTCGTCTTCACATCTCTGACCCCACACGCCACACCGATCAACACCACCGACTCGGTGCGCAAGGCATACATCGTGCAGTACGCGCCCGATGGTGCCGTCGTGCGCGAGCGCGGCGGCGCGCGCACGGCGCTCGACGATCCGGGCCGGCAGTTCCTCGTGGTGCGCGATGGCGCGCCCGTCGACGCAACACGCTGACGCGCGCACCGCACCCGTCAACGCTGTGACCGGGACCACCGCGACACAGTCCACGGCGCGTCGCGCGTGACGCGTACGCACGTGCGAACTTGCTTGACAACGGCGTTGGCAACAACGCCGATCGGGTGCCGCGTCACGTAGACCGTTTCTTGGCAATGCGTGCTGCCATTTCTTCGCTGCACCGGTTCATGTCCTCACGTACCGATCCCGATACTCCTGTCACGCCTCCGATCGCAACGGGCGCTCAACCCACCGACCGACTATCGAGGAGTCGCTCCACCGTGTCGCACTTCGTGTTCGCTCCGTCGCCGCGCCGCAGTCGCCTGCTCGTCCGACGACGTCTGCTGCGCATCACGAGCGTCAGCACGCTCGCCGCCCTCTCGCTCGCGCTCGTGTTCACGATCGTGACGGGCGCGTCAGTCGCCAACAAGCCCGCGACGATGATCGGCGGGTACGAAGTGCCGACGATCATCGACAGCGCGTACGCGATCCCCGCCGGCGCGCTGTTCGTGGCGCCGAACGGTTCCGACCGCAACCCGGGCACCCTGGGCGCACCGGCGCTCACCATCGGCCACGCTGTCGCCGTCGCACCCAACGGCGCGACGATCGTTGTGCGCGGCGGCACGTACCGCGAAGCGCTCGGCAGCATCACGAAGCGCGTCACGATCCAGGCCTACCCGCACGAACAGGTGTGGCTGAAGGGCAGCGTGGTCATGTCGGGCTTCGCGGCCGCAGGCTCCGTCTGGGTGAAGACGGGTTGGTCGCCGGCGATCTGCCGGAGCTGCTACCCGGGCCCCGCCATCGACCCGGCGTACCCGGCGGCGGGTCTCCCCGACCAGGTGTTCGTCGACGGCATCCCGCAGACCCAGGTGGTGGCGCAATCGGGGCTTCGCACCGGCACCTTCTTCGTCGACACGGCGAACCACCGGTTGCTGCTCGGCACCAATCCGGGCGGCCACACCGTGGAGGCCACCGTCTATGGCGCAGCCATGCAGTTCAATGCGAGCGCGTCGGGCTCGACGCTGCGCGGCATCGGCGTGGCCGACTACGCGGCGCACTACAACTTCGATGCGCCCGCGATGGTCGTGGGCAACACGACGAACCTCACGTTCGATCGCGACACGTTCGCCTGGTCGGCAAGCCGCGGCCTGAGCGTGCTGCGCAGCGGCGGAGTGGTCACCAACAACCTGTTCCTCTACAACGGCGCCAACGGATTGCACGCCAACCTGGCCGACGGCCTGATCGTGCAGGGCAATCGCTTCGCGTACTCGAACCAGGAGCACTTCTCGATCGCGCTCACGGCAACGGCGTCGATCGCGGCGATGAAGGTGACCTCGTCGAAGAACGTGGTCGTGAAGGGCAACACCTTCGACGACAACGCGAGTGAAGCAGTGTGGTTCGACCTGAGTGCCTACAACGTGATGATCGCCAACAACACCATCGTGCGCAATGCCGGCTTCGGCGTGGAGTACGAGCTGTCGGCGCAAAGCGTCATCGCCGGCAACGTGATCGCCCACAACGGTCGTGACGGCATCAAGATCAGTGGTTCGACGAACACGGCGATCTGGAACAACACGATCGTCGACAACGGCTGGTCGCAGATCGGCGTGTACGAAGACCCGCGAACGCAGCCCAACCCGGCGTTGCGGAGCCTCGGCATCACCTGGGACACCGCCAACATCACCGCGTTCAACAACATCCTCGCCGGCGGGCCGCAGACCACCGCGGCGCTCTGGAACAGCTTCGATGCCAGCCATCCGCACCACCTCACGTGGTCGCAGATGGTCCCGACCGACGGGCGCAACCTCTTCACCCGACCGGCCGTGACTCAACCGGCGCAGGTCGCGACGTGGCAGCTCACGCTGACGACGACGACCCAGTGGCCGACGCTCGCAGGCGTGCAGGCGGCCACGGCCCACGAGGCAGGGAGCATCGCCGCCGACAACACCCCGCTGACGAGCCTGTTCCGCGATCCGGCCCACGACGACTTCACGCTCGTGCCGTTCAGTGCGGCGATCGTTCCCGGCCAGCCGCTTCCGGCGAACGTGGCCGCAGCCATGGGTGTGACCGCCACCGTGCACCTCGGTGCGCCCTTCGTCGGCGTGGCGACGGGGCCCACCGCGACCACGACCGTCGCGCGGCCACCCACCACGGTGGCGGCGCCCACGACCGCGCCGCCCACGACCGCGCCGCCCACGACCGCGGCACCCACGACCGCGCCGCCCACGACCGTGGCGGTCACACCGACCACGAGGGACAGACCGCGGACCACGACGACGACGGTCCCCCACCGCAAGTGACGGACGCCCCGAGATGACGCGCTCGGAGTGACGTGCTGACGCGCCGCCGTGCGGGCCAGGCTCAGGTGGTCGAGTTCGTGATCAACCCGAGCTTGGCCAGCGCGGCGAGCAGCGACTTGAGCGCGGGCTGGCCGCCCGTGGTGCCGGACACCGTCGGCTTGGCGATCGGCGTCGTTCCGTAGAAGCCCACGTTGCCACCCGCGCCGTGGGCAAGGTTGCCGCCGGGGATCTCGAAGTTGCCGCGCACGAGACGGAAGTCGGGCTGACCGAACTCGTGCTCGGTGATCAGCAGCTTCGAGCCGGCGGTCACGGGCGGCAGGAGGTAGCGCCCGAGCTTGCCGCCGCTGTTGTACACGCCGAGCACGGCGATGTTGCCCACGATCCCGCTCGCGAAGCTCATCCCGTAGGTCTCCGTCGGCGTCTGCGGATACGGCGTACCCCACGTGCTCACGTGCACCGGGCCGCACGAGACGGCGCTGACCACGCAGTGATCCGACATCCCGTAGCTGATGACGTGGTCGTCGAAGAAGACGTCGCTCGCCGCCGTCTTCTGACCGTTGTTGTGGGCGTTCCAGCTCGCGCCCACGCTGTCGATCAGGGCCACCAGCGCGATGCCGTTTCGGCCGTTCAGGTTCGCGGTGATCCCGGTGAGCTCCGTCGAGAACACGCTGTCGACCCGGAACCCGTCACGGCCGTTGCGGTTGCACTGCACGCCACTGACCACAGCCTCCGAGTGGCCGAGACCGATGCCGTCATTGCCGTTGCGGTCGCAGATCAAGCCTGTGTAGAGCATCTCGCGCATCGCCCAATACGAGTTGAGCCCGTTGTAGCCGTTGTCGTGCGCGTACACGTTGGACAGGCGACCGACACGCGTAATCACTCCGTCGCCCGACAAGGTGATGCCGTTCGTCACGCAGTCGTGCACCTCGAGATCGTCGATGACGAGATTCGCGCACCGATGGAACTCGATACCGTGCGCGGCGGTGCCGGCCTTCTGACCGGCGCGGTTCCCGTCGATCGTGAGGCTGCGCACGACGATGTTGGGGTTGCCGTTGACGACGTCGAGGTTCTTGATGACGTTGGCGTTGACGGCCGGCGCGAGGCGAAGGATCGTGCCCGCCCGGCTCGCGCCGACCAGGGCACAGGTGGTGCGCAGCACGATGCTGCTCGTCACGTTGTAGGTGCCGTCGACGAGCTGCACGGTGCCGCCCGACGTCGGAAGCGCGTTGATCGCGGCCTGGATCGCCTGGCTGTTGAGTGTGGAGACCACGACCAGTGGGCCGGCCGGCAGCGCGGCCGCATCAGCACCACGGGCACCGGCCAACATCGCCGCCGCGGCGGCGCCCCCCACTGCGAGGCCGCCGCCGAGCAGCGTGCGGCGATCGAGACCTTGCTGTGCCAACGAGTGCGCGTTCATAGCCCCACCCTTCCAGCGATTCCGAGAGCGTGACTCGATCGTCGCGACTCCCGTGGCTAGCCCAGCAGGGCCGTTCGACGGCCGTACCGCATCCGAAGGACCACATCCGTCCCGAACTGCGCGATTCGTCAAGCAGGGCGGCAGCGAAGCGTGAGGATCCGGAACGGTCGGAACGCGACGTGCACGGTACGAGCGTCGATCCGCTCGGCGGTGGCAGCGCGTGCCGCTTCGGAGTCGGGAGCGAGTGCGTCTTCGAGCAGGTCGCACACGGCGACGCTCGCGATGTCGCGATCGAACACCAGCCGAGCCTCGGCACGACCGCCCCATGCCTCGTACGCGCGCACGATGAGATCGCCGGAACCATCTTCGGCGGCCTTGACCGCTTCGACGACGACACCAGGATGGTCGCTGCGCACCGGCGGCACGATCTCGGTGTCGGGCGCGCCCGCGCACGGGACCACCGGGCAGTTGAGGCGGTAGCCCTCTTGCACGACCTCGCCAGTACGGAGGTCGCCCGCATGCGCGAGCAAGGAGTACGTGAACCGATGGTGGCCCCGGTCGGCGCCGATCGCCGGGTAGTTCGCGGCCTTGAGCAACGTGAGCCGGAGCGAGCCGTCGAGCACGTCGTGGCCGTACTTGGAGTCGTTCAGCAACGCCACGCCGTAGCCGCTCTCGCTCTTGTCGACGAAGCGGTGCGCACAGATCTCGAAGCGCGCCTCGTCCCACGACGTGTTGGCGTGGGTGGGCCTGAACACGTGCCCGAACTGGATCTCGCACGCGACCCGATCGGCATGCACGTCGACAGGGAACGCCACCTTCAACAACGACTCGTCGGCCTGCCAGTCGATGTCGCACTCCACGTCGATGCGCCGCGCGGCGGCACGCACCACGAGCGTCTGCGCGAACGTGCTGTCTCCGTCGCGGCGTGTGAAGCGAACGCGCGCGCAGAGCGGCCCGCGGTCGAGCACTTCGATCGCATCCACGGTGGTGAGCGCGCGTCGGCTGTTTCGGTAGTAGGCCTCGATGTCCCAGGCGTCGAACTCGAACGGGAAGTCGTCACTCAGCTCCAAGACGTTGCCGCGCTCGCCCGGGCGCAGCACCTCTCGGTCGTGTTCGAGATCTCGGATCGACGTGAGCAGTCCGTCGGCGTCCCAGACCACACGCATCAGACCGTTGTCGATGAAGTCGTCACCGACCGTCACCGGCCGCACATCGGCGGCCTCGACCGCCCGTCCGATGGCGCCACCCGAGATCTCGATCCACACTGCCACTCGCCCGTCGGCCAGGACCTGCGCACCGTCGGGCAGCTGCACCCCGGACGGCGGCTCGACCAGCACGATCTCGGCGCGATCGTGCGGCGCCGGGTTGGCGATGACGAGTGCATCGCCGGCCGGCACCAACGCGCGGAGGGCGGCGTCTCGCACGGCCGTGGCGCGGGCCACGATGTCGGTATGGGCGACCTCGGTCTCGCGGTGCACCCAACCGATCGAGCTGCCGGGAAGGATGTCGTGGAACTGCAGGATCAAGAGGTCTTTCCACGCGCGGTCGAGTGCGGCCAGCGGGTAACCGCCGGCCTCGGTGGCACCGAACGCTCCGACCGACCACCACTCGGCCGCTCGCAGCGCGAGCTCACCCGCGCGATTGCCGGCCTTCGTCTTGGCCTGGCTCGTGTACGTGCCACGGTGCATCTCGAGGTACAGCTCGCCGCACCAGCGCGGCGGATCGACGTACTCCGCTCGGGCCGCGGCGAAGAACTCCTCGGGCGACTCGATCACCACACGGGGAGCACCCTCGAGGTCGGCCGCGAGCCGCGCCCGCTCGAGCATCTCGCGCGTCGGACCTCCCCCACCGTCGCCGTATCCGAACGGAGCGAGCGATCGCGACGCACGCGCCTGGTCGCGGAACACGCGGCTCGTCTTGGCGAGCTCACCCGGGTCGAACTCGCAGTTGTAGGTCTCGACGGGAGGGAAGTGCGTGAAGATGCTCGTGCCGTCGATGCCCTCCCACTCGAAGCTGTGGTGCGGGAACGGGTTCGTGCGGTTCCACGACATCTTCTGGGTGAGGAAGGCGTTGGCACCCGCGAGCGAGAAGATCTGCGGCATGCTCGCCGGATAGCCGAACACATCGGGGATCCACACCTCGCGGCACGTGAC
>JADGOO010000243.1 GCA_017882905.1 Acidimicrobiia bacterium
GCCGCATGCGCCCACCAGCGAGACGTGTACGACGCCGTCGTCGTCGATCGTGTTGAAGACGATGTCTCCGCCGTCGGCCTGGAGCGCGGGACGGATCAGGTCGATCGCTTCGAGCACCTGCGGTTCGAGCGTGGCGACATCGAGACTCATGCCAACCAGGCTACCAGCACGCGTCTATTGCGACGGCTGCGCCTACCGCGGCGACCGGAGGAGCCGCGCCGGGCGAAGCAGGCGCAGATCACACAGCATGCACGTCGGCCCCGAGGGCGCGCAGGCCGCCGGCGAGGTCGGCGTAGCCGCGGTCGATGTGCTCGCCGCCGTGCACCACGGTGGGGCCTTCGGCGCGCAGGCCGGCGAGCACGAGCGCGGCACCGGCGCGCACGTCGGGTGCGGTCACCGGGGCGCCCTGCAGGCGATCGAGCCCGCGCACGACCGCGTGGCGACCTTCGTTGCGCACGTCGGCGCCCATGCGAGCGAGCTCGTCGATGAACTGGAATCGTCCGTCGTAGATGTTCTCGGTGACGATTGCGGTGCCTTCGGCGACGCACAGCACCGCCACGGCCATGGGCATGAAATCGGTGGCGAAGCCGGGGAACGGCAGGGTGGGGATGTCGATCGCGGTGAGTCGACGCGACGCGCGCGCCCACAGACCGTTGGTGGTGGGCGCGACGAGCATGCCCATCTCGCCGAGCTTGCGGGCCACGATCTCGAGGTGGTCGATCGAGGTTCCCTCGATCTCGATCTCGCCTCCGGCGATGCCGCACGCCATCAGGTAGGTGCCGGCTTCGATGCGGTCGCCGATCAGCGTGGCGTCGGCCGGCTCGAGCTCTTCGACACCATGGATCTCGAGCGTGGAGGTGCCGCCACCAAGCACGTGCGCACCCATGCGGTTGAGGTACGCGCACAGCTCCGAGATCTCGGGTTCACGCGCCGCGTTGTCGATGACCGTCGTGCCCTTGGCGAGCACGGCTGCGGTGAGCAGGTTCTCGGTGGCCCCGACGCTCGGGAAGTCGAGCACGTGGCGCGCGCCGAACAGGGCGGGGTCGGCGCGCGCGACCACAGACCCGTGCTCCACCTCGATGTGGGCGCCCATGGCCCGCAGTCCGTTGAGGTGCATGTCGATCTTGCGACTCCCGATGGCGTCGCCGCCGGGCAGCGCGACGCGCGCCTCGCCGCAGCGAGCGACGAGCGGGCCGAGGACGTTGATCGACGCCCGCATCCGACGCACGAGCTCATAGGGCGCGTTGGGGTGGATGGGTCCCGAGGTGTCGATGCTCAGCGATTCAGGACCGAGGTAGGTGAAGCGGGCCCCGAGCACTTCGAGCAGCTCGATCATGATGTCGAGGTCGACGACCCGCGGGATGTTGTGAATCGTGTGGACGCCCGGTGCGAGCAGCGCGGCGGCGAGGAGCTTGGTGCCCTCGTTCTTGGTGGCGCCGGCGACGCGCACGGTACCGACGAGCGGTCCCGACGGCTCCACGAGATAACGGCGCATCACCGCGATGGTAGGGGCCGGTACCGTTCGCGACGTGTCCAGTGCCTCCACGCCCCTGCCGCCGCCTGTCGACCCGCCCCGCGCCGCCGACGAGCGCACGATGCTCGAAGCGTTCCTCGACTTCTACCGGACCGTGCTCGCTCGCAAGCTCGCGGGTGTGAGCGATGCGGCGGCCAGGGAGATCCGCACGCCCACTGGGATGTCGCTCGGCGGGATCGTGCGGCACATGGCGGGCGTCGAGCAGTGGTGGTTCATCGAGGCGCTGCACGGCACGGGACCGCGCTACGACTGGACCGACGCCGAGTACGAAGCCGATCGCGATTGCGAATGGAAGCTCGACGAGAGCCACACCGTCGAGCACGTGCTCGCCTACTACGAGCGAGCGTGTGCCGAAGCTCGCGCCGCGGCCGCGGGCGTGTCGATGGACGCGGTCGCCGCGCTGCCGACGATCGCGGAGCGCGGCAACACGCTGCGTTGGATCTACGTGCACATGATCGAGGAGACGGCCCGCCACGCCGGCCACGCCGACATCCTGCGCGAGCAGATCGACGGCGCAACGGGCGACTGACCGAGTCGAGCTACAGCGCGGCGACCCATTCGACGGCAGCCGCCGCAGCCGTGGGGAGCACGTCGGCGATCGTCTGTCCCGTGTCGCGCTTCGACGGCCGAAACGAATGGTCGCCCGATTCAATCCAGTGCCAGCTGACCTTGCCGCGCACGGCCTTCGCCGCGCCTTCGAGCTCGGTGGGTGTACCGAACGCGTCGCGTGTACCCGACACGAACAGGACCGGCATGCGCAGCTTCGGGAAGTGCTCCACGCGTTGCTGGTCGGCCTTGCCCGGCGGGTGCAGCGGATAGCCGAGCAACAGCAGGCCGAGCGCGCCTTGCTCGGCGGCCAGCATCGACGCGTACCGGCCGCCCATCGAACGGCCGCCGAGCACGAGACGGTCGGCGCTCAGCTTCGTGCGTCGCTGCAGCTCAGTGTGCGCGGCGCGGATCGCGGCGTCGAGCACGGCGGCACGGTCGGGTGAACGTCGACCCGCGGTGATGTACGGGAAGTTGAAGCGCAGCACCGGGATCTTGGCGGCAGCGAGCGCGTCGGCGAACGCAACGAGGTTCGCGCTGTGCATGTCGGCGCCCGCGCCGTGGGCCAGCAGCACCGCTCGATCGGCGCCCCGCGCGCCGGCGAACTCGTATTCGGTCACGAGACCGGTAGCCGCGGCACCCTGGGCGCGTGGCTTCGGCGCGGCCTTGGGCTTCGGCGGCGGGCTCGCGGAAGGAGTCATCGTTGCAGCACCCATCGCTCGAGGAAGGCCTCGGTGCGCTCGAACTCGTCGATCACGTTGGCGAGGCGACGGAAGCCGTGGCCTTCGCCTTCGTAGACCTGGTACTCGACGGGCGCGCCGCCGCGGCGCATCGCGTCGACCATCGCATCGGCCTGCGCTCGCGGCACGGCCTTGTCGTCGGCGCCCTGCAGCACCAGCACCGGCACCTTCACCTGGTCCGCCCACGTGATCGGCGACTGCGCGCGGTACCGATCGGCATCGTCGGGCAGCAGACCGACGAGACGATCCAGGTAGCGCGATTCAAAACGGTGGGTCGTGGCCACGAGATCGAACAGATCCGTCACGCCGAAGAGGCTCACGCCCGCGCGCACGAGATCGCCGTGCTGCGCGCAGAGCATCAACACGGTGAGACCACCGGCGCTGCCGCCCGCCACGACCACCCGCTCGGGATCGCACCAACCGCGGCGCACCGCGTGACGGATGCCCGCGGCCACATCGGCGACGTCGCGTTCGCCCCAACGCCGCTCGAGCGCCTGCCAGTAGGTGCGGCCGTAGCCCGTGGAGCCGCGGTAGTTGGGTGCAAGCACGGCCCAACCGCGCGACACCCAGTGCGCGATGCGCGAGCTCCATTCGGCGACGGCCTGGCCGGTGGGGCCACCGTGGATGTGCACGAACAGTGGCGGCGCGCCGGCTCCGAGCGCACTGCGTTCCGGTCGGTAGAGCAGCCCGTGCACGGTTGCGTTGCCCGAACGCCATGTGACGGCCTCGGGCTCGACGAGCCCGAGGGCCTCGTACCCGGCGACCGGTCCGCGCGCGAGCACGCGACGCGCGCCGTCGTCGGCATCGGTCACGACCACCTGCGCGGGCGTGCGCGCCCCCGACCGCACCGCGAGGAGACCACCGGTGCCCCAGTCGATCCCGCGGTGATGCGCCTTCGCCACCGCGCGTGGCGCGCCGCGTCCCTGCACCGTGGCCGTCATGAGCCGACCGAAGCCCGCTTCGTTGCGACACCACGCGATCGCGTCGCCCGCGGGCGACCATGCGTACGACCGCTGACCGGGGCCCCACGCGGGTTCGGCGTGGTCGTGGTCGTCGGCGCGCAGCGGGCGGGCACGGCTGCCGTCGGCGCGTGCCACCCACACGTTCCACGATCCACCACGGTCGCACACGTACGCGAGGTGGTCTCCGGTGGGCGCGAATCGGGGCTGGCCCACGCTGACACCGTCGCCACCCGCGACGACGCGCACCGCGCCATCAGCACCGCGCACCGCGATCCGCGAGGCGTCCCACGACATGGCCGGGAGATCCCACTCGTGCCACGCGATCGTCACCGAGTCGGGGGCCCAGGCCGGATCCCAACAGTAATCGGCGCCGGTGCTCACCCGTTGCGGCCACTGCGATCCGTCGGCGGGCACGATCGCGATGTCGCACGCGTCGTCGCGTTCGACGCAGAACGCGACCGCCGAGGCGTCGGGGGCCGCGGCAGGAGCGAAGGCGCTGCCATCACGGGACAGCATGGTCAGCACCCCCGAGCCGTCGGCGCCGACCACGGCGAGCTGCCCATCGGCGCCCGCCACCACCACTCGGTCGTCGTCGAGCCAGCACCATCCGCCACCGCCGTACGCGCCCGCAGGCGTGACCCCGAAGGTGGCGGTGACCACGGCCGGCGGCGGGCCGCCGTCGCCGTCGACCCGGCCCGCGGCGATCACCAGATCGGTGCGGCCGTCCCACGAGTCGAGCCAGCCCACGAGGCGCCCATTCGGCGACCAACGCGGCTCTCCGACCGTGTGCGAACGAGCCGTCATCACAGCCGGGATCGGAGCCACGGCTCGAACCTACGCGCCCGCCTTCGGGCTTCGCTGTGAATCACACGCCTGTTGTTCCCCCGAGACGGTTGGCATTTCGGTGCGTGGTCCGCTTGTATGGTCGCTCATGCCGGGACCAAACCAGCCTTCCTTTCCGCGCCCCGGCGACGCGTTGCGCATCGCCTACCTCGTGTACCGCGGCAACCCGCACGTCGGCGGTCAGGGCGTCTACACCCGGCACCTGACCCGTGAGCTGAGCGAGCTCGGGCATCACGTCGAGGTGTTCAGCGGCCCGCCGTTCTCGAACGTCGACTCGCCGGTGATCCTCAACGAGGTCCGTA
>JADGOO010000244.1 GCA_017882905.1 Acidimicrobiia bacterium
CGAGCGTGAACCCGCAGTTGCCCGCGATCATGCTGGTGACGCCGTGCAGGTTCGACGGGCTCGCGGCCGGATCCCAGAACAGCTGCGCGTCGTAGTGCGTGTGCGGATCGACGACGCCCGGCGCGACGACCAAGCCGCCCGCGTCGATGGTCTCGGCCGCCTCCTCGTTGATCGTGCCGATCTCGACGACGCGGCCGTCACGGACCCCGACGTCGGCCCGGCGGGCAGCAGTGCCGGTGCCGTCGACGACGGACCCGCCCTTGATCACGCAATCGAGCATCGGACGAACCCCCAGAGAACAGCCGCTCAGAAATAGAACGTGTTCCATTCTAAAGCTGAACCTGCGTGAGCGCGTCGCCCCATGTGCGGCGCACTCACGCCACTACGAATCTGGGTTCGCTATGAGGGCGTGCGCTTGCTTGCGTGGAGGGCTTCGCGGCGGGCGGCAAGGGCGGTCGCCTTGGCCGCGCGCGCGTGTTGGGCGGCAGCTCGCCGTTCGGCCTTCTGTGCTTTGCGCTGCTCGAGCAGCCGGGCACGCTCGGGGTCGGTCTCGCCCTTCTTGCGCGGCGGGCGCGCGACGAGCCCGAAGCTCGGCAGCGCCGCTCCGCCGGCCTCGGCGTCGGCGGCTTCGACCTCGGGGATGACGAAGCGCTCGTCGGTGTCGAGAATCTCGCGCATGGCTTCACGGCAGGGCGCATCGGACGCCGCGTAGCTCGCAACCATCAGCCGGGTGAGCTCGATGCCGTGCTGCTCGATCACGTCGGGAAGCACCTCGTCGAGATCCTCCCGGCTCGGGTCTTCGCTCCGGTCGCCGAGGGCGCGCACCGTGGCGTCGTTGGCTTTGTTCGTGATCGCGGTGGCCACCATGAGCTGGCGATCGATGGCGAGGCCGCGCAGCTTGCGCCGCACGAGGGGGGTCAGGGCCTCACCGAGATGCATCGTGGCGCGAGGGAGGTTGAGCTGCACCGCGAGGTCTTGGCGCTGCTTCTCGGTGATGCCGCTCAGACCGCTGCGCAGGGACTCGTCGTCGAGCGTCGCGAGCGCGTTGTCGAGCCGCTTCAGGTCGAGCTCGTCCTGTTCGGTGAGCTCGTCATCGTCGATCTCTTCGGCTGCGTCGGTGACTTCGTCGGCGGCTTCATCGGTCTGGGGCTCTTCTACATCTGTTGCCTGGGGGTCGTTCATCGAACGTCAGCTTCGCGCGTCGGAGGCGGTGGCGTAGCTTCCTGGCGTGATCTCGGACGGCAAAACGGCGATCAGCCGGATCGACCACGTGCTGAAACGGCTGGTCCGGCCCGCCATCTACGGCGATCGCGTGGCGCTCGACATCTCGGCATTTCACGTGCACGGCGAGCCGATCAGCGTTTCCGACGCGCGCGCCGGCGACTACGTGCCGTTCGCCGTGGGGGAGGCGTGGGGCGGCGCGTGGGACACCACCTGGTTCCGGATGGAGGGCTCGATCCCTCAGGAGTGGCGGGGTTCGGAGGTCGTGGCGCTCCTCGATCTCGGTGGCGGGGGCGGCATGGTCGGCTTCACCGCCGAAGGCCTCGTCTGGGAGGGCGACCAGCCCCGCCAGGGCCTGCACCTCAAACACCGCGAATACGTCGTCGCGAAGCCGGCGTCCGGCGGCGACCACGTCGAGCTGTTGATCGAGGCCGCGGCCAACCCCATTCCGCCGTGGGAGACGACGCCGTGGCCGCTGCTCATGCCCGACGTGAACGGGCCGCCGATCTACCGGATGGGCCAAGCCGACCTCGCGATCGCGCGCCGTGACGTCGAGGCGTTGTACTTCGACCTCCTCGTGCTCCTGCAGCTCGTGAGCGTGAGCATGATCGACACCGGTCAGGTGCACGCGACTGCCGCGTTGGCCGCGCTCGAAACCGCCTGCGACGTGATCGAGCGCGGCGAGCTCGATACGCCGTCGACGGTCGCGGAGGCGCGTGCCGAGCTCGCCCCGGTGCTGGCGACACCCGCCGATCCCGGCGCGCATCGTGTGAGCGCGATCGGGCACGCGCACATCGACTCCGCGTGGCTCTGGCCGATCCGGGAAACCAAGCGCAAGTGCGCGCGCACGTTCTCGAACGCGCTGCGGCTCATGGAGGACTACCCGGAGTACAAGTTCTCGGCGTCGCAGGCGCAGCAGTATCAGTGGATCAAGGAGGGCTACCCGCAGCTGTACGAGCGCATCCGTGCGCAAGCGGCGGCCGGGCGGTTCGAACCGATCGGCAGCATGTGGGTCGAGGCCGACTGCAACATCCCGTCGGGCGAGTCGCTCGTGCGCCAGATCGTGCACGGCAAGCGGTTCTTCCTCGACGAGCTCGGCCGCGAGACCACCGACCTCTGGCTCCCCGACGTGTTCGGGTACTCGGCCGCGCTCCCGCAGATCCTGCGCGAAGCGGGCGTCACGACGTTCCTCACGCAGAAGATGTCGTGGAGCGAGGTCAACCGCTTTCCGCACACCACGTTCTGGTGGGAAGGGATCGACGGCACGCGCATCCTCACGCACTTCCCGCCCGCCGATACCTACAACGGCAACATGAGCCTGGGCGAGGTCGCGAAAGGCGCGCGCCAGCACCAGCAGTCGGCGCAGTCGAATCGCTCCTTGTATCCGTACGGATACGGAGACGGCGGCGGGGGACCGACTCGGGCGATGCTCGAATCCGCGCGCCGGATGGTGGATCTCGACGGCGCGCCGCGCGTCGAGATGGACACGGTCGCAAGCTTCTGGGACGAGGTGCGCCCGGAGTCGGCGGATCTTCCCGTATGGGTCGGCGAGCTGTACCTGGAATACCACCGGGGCACGTACACGACGAACGGCCCGATCAAACGCGCCAACCGCAAGAACGAATACGCCTTGCGACGAGCCGAGCTCTGGTCGATGGCGGCGGCGCAGCTCCAGATCAGCTCGAGCTCCTATCCCGCCGACGTGCTCGACGACGCGTGGAAGCTGTTGTTGCTCAACCAGTTCCACGACATCATTCCCGGTTCCAGCATTCACTGGGCCAACGAGGATTGCCTGCGCGACCACGGGCACATCGCCA
>JADGOO010000245.1 GCA_017882905.1 Acidimicrobiia bacterium
CGCGGGCACGACGATCTCCGAGATCGAACGCCGCGTCGGTCTCGCGGCCGGCGGCGGGAGCTTCTACCGGCACTTCGCGTCGAAGGAGGCGCTGCTGCCTCCGGCCGTCGAGCACGAGCTCAGCAAGGCCGTCGCCGACATGCAGGCGGCGTTTCCCGACGCCGGCCAGGCGCCGGAGCCGCGCGACGTCTGGCTGCGACGCATGCTCATGTGGCTGCGGCGCACGGAGCGCATCAACCGCTTGTTGCTCGCCGAGGGCGATCGCGTGCCCGAGGTGCGCACGGCGATCATCTCCGCAGTGCAAGACATGACCGACGGCCTGGCGTGGAACGACGACCGGTTCGGCGTGGTCGGCATCGCCACCTTGCACGGCTACCTGCTGTTGTCGCGCGCGATGGGTGCGCCGTACGCAGGCATCGACGAAGACGAGCTCATTGCTGCCTTGGCCATGCTCGAGCCTCGGCCCGTCGGTCCCGACCAACCATGAGGAGCACACAACCGTGAACCGCACGTATCCCTCTCCCCTACTGCTCGCGACATGTCGGCCATGAACCGCGTCGCGGTTGTGACCGGAGCCGCGTCGGGCATCGGTCTCGGAGTCGCCCGTCGGTTCGCGGGCGACGGCCACCGCGTCGCGTTGTTCGACCGTTCCGGCGCGGCGGCCGAGCAGGCGGCCGCCGAGCTCCGCGATCAGGGCGCGACCGCGATCGCGTGCGAGGTCGATGTCGCCGACTGGTCAGCAGTCGGTGACGCGACGCGCCGCGTGCGCAGCGAGCTCGGTCCCGTGCACATCGTCGTGACCTCGGCCGGGATCGAGTCGTTCGATGCAGCCGCGAGCATCACCGCGGAGAAGTGGAACCAGATCATCGCGGTGAACCTCACCGGCACGTTCACGTGCATCCAGGCCGCGTTGGCCGACATGGTGGAGGCCCGCTGGGGTCGCATCATCACCATCTCGTCGTCGAGCGCGCAGTCGGGCGCACCCCACATGGCGCACTACGCGGCCTCGAAGGGCGGTGTGATCGGGCTCACCAAAGCGCTGGCGAGAGAGCTCGCGAGCGCGGCGATCACCGTGAACACGGTCACGCCCTCGCTCGTCGACACGCCGATGGCACGCGACGCGGAAGCGCGCGGGCTCGTGAGCGTCGACGCCATGGCTGCGATGGTTCCTCTCGGGCGGGCCGGAACACCCGACGACATCGCCGACGCGTGCGCGTTCCTCGCCTCCGACGGCGGCAGCTACATCACCGGACAGATCATCGGCGTGAACGGTGGGATGTACATCTGAGGTGCGGCGACGCACCCACGAGGAGGTTTCGTGACAACCGACTTCGACCACATCGACTTCTTCTCCGACGCGTCGCTGCTCGACGACCCGTACCCCTACTTCGAGCACCTGCGGGCGAAGTGCCCGGTGACGCCGCTGCCCCACCATGGCGTGATGGCCGTGTCGGGCTACGACGAAGCGAACTACGTCTACTTCGACTCCGACACGTTCTCGTCGTGCAACTCGGTGATCGGTCCGTTCGCCACGTTCCCCGAACCACTGGTCGGCGACGACGTGAGCGACATCATCGAGCGCCACCGACACCAGCTCCCGATGAACGAGCACATGGTCACCATGGACCCGCCGCAGCACACCCAGGAACGCTCCGTGCTGATGCGACTCATCACGCCGAAGCGCCTCAACCAGAACGAAGACTTCATGTGGCGGCTCGCCGACCGCCAGCTCGACGAGCTCGTCGCCGACGGCCACTGCGAGTTCATCACCGCCTACTCGCAACCCTTCGCGATGCTCGCGGTCGCCGACCTGCTCGGCGTGCCCGAATCGGAGCACCCCCGGTTCCGCCAGGGGTTCGGGCTCGCGGGCACGGCCGGAGAGCTCGGCGCCACCGACGGACCGGGGCTCAACGCGCTCAACTGGCTCGACGACTACTTCGCCACCTACATCGAAGACCGTCGGCGCGAACCGCGCAACGACGTGCTCACCGACCTCGCGCTCGCCACCTATCCCGATGGCTCCACGCCCGAGGTCACGGCCGTCGTGCGCACCGCGACGTTCCTGTTCGCCGCCGGCCAGGAGACGACGGCGCGCCTGCTCGCAGCCGCGATGCGGCACCTCTGCGAGCATCCCGAGCTCCAGGACGAGCTGCGTGCGCGCCGCGAGCTGATCCCGAACTTCATCGAGGAAGCGCTGCGCATCGAGAGCCCCGTGAAGGCCGACTTCCGCCTCGCCAAGCGTGCCGCGACCGTCGGTGGGGTCGACATCGAACCGGGCACACCGGTGATGCTGCTGAACGGCGCCGCGAACCGCGACCCGCGCCGTTTCGAATGTCCCGCGGAGTTCCGCCTCGAACGTCCGAACGCGCGGGAGCACATCGCGTTCGGGCGCGGACCGCACACCTGCCCCGGCGCGCCGCTCGCCCGCGCCGAAGGCCGCATCAGCATCGAGCGCATCCTCGACCGCACCCGCGACATCCGACTTTCCGAAGAGCACCACGGTCCGGCGGGCGCGCGCCGGTTCGAGTACGAACCCACGTGGGTCCTGCGCGGTCTGCGCAAGATCCACATCGAGTTCACGCCCGTCGACGACGACGGCGCGTCGCGCCGGAGGTCGTGAGCGATGCCGGCGTCGACCTATCGGGTCGTGCAGTGGGCAACCGGCAACATCGGGACGAAGTCGTTGCGGGCCGTCATCGAGCACCCGAGCCTCGAGCTCGTCGGCCTCTACGTGCACTCGCCCGACAAGGTTGGCCGCGACGCCGGTGAGCTCTGCGGCGCCCCGCCCACGGGCGTGATCGCCACGAGCTCGATCGACGACATCCTGGCGTTGCGCGCCGACTGCGTCGTGTACATGCAGCAAGGTTGTGAGATCGACGACGTGTGCCGGATCCTCGAGTCGGGCACCAACATCGTGACGACGCGCGGCGAGTTCCACCGACCCGCGAGCATGGACCCGGCCGTTCGCCGTCGGGTCGAGCACGCGTGCGCGACCGGCGGCACGTCGATCCACTCCACCGGCAGCAGTCCCGGATTCATCTCCGAGGCGCTCCCCTTGGTGCTGTTGTCGATGCAACGCAGCCTCGACATGCTGCAGATCGACGAGTTCGCCGACATGTCGTCGCGCAACTCGCCTGAGCTCCTGTTCCAGATCATGGGGTTCGGCACCGATCCCGCGCAGTTCGACACGCGCCGCTTCGGCCACATCGCGCAGTCGTTCGGACCGTCGCTGTCGATGCTCGCCGACGCCATCGGCTTGCCGATCGACACCATCGAGCCCGGCGGCGAGATCGCGGTGGCTGCGCACGATGTGGAGATCGCGGCCGGCATGGTGCCGGCCGGAACGGTGGCTGCACAACGTCCGACTGCCACCTGTCTGCGCGATGGGACACCGTTGCTGCGCTTCCGCGCGAGCTGGTACGTGACCGCCGATCTCGAACCCGCGTGGGATCTCCGCGAGACGGGTTGGCGCGTGCAGGTGCTCGGCGACACGCCGCTCGACGTGGAGATCCGCTTCCCGGTCGCGGCCGAGCGCTACCCGCAGGTGTCGCCGGGCTTCACCGCTCACCCGACGGTGAACGCCATCCCCGTGGTGTGTGCCGCCGAACCCGGCATCCGCACCACGTTCGATCTGCCGAGAATCGTGCCGAACCTCGCCTGATCCGCGCGACACGGGCCGGCGCGTGCGTCGGCTCGGTCACGCTGCGCACGCCGTGAGCCACGACGTTGCGCGGTCGGGTGTTGCGCGACGAGCGGTGGCGCAACACAATGGTGCGCGGCCCGGCTCGGAGGAACGCGTGCGACGTCTCGTGGTGCTCATGGTGGCGACGATCGGCCTCGTCGGGGTGGCCGTCCCGGCGGCGGCGACGCCGAGCCGAGGTTCGCTCAACCGTGCGGTGAGCGGGCCGTACACCGGAACGCAAACCTTCGATTTCGTCACCGGCGGCTGCACGTTCGTGCACCAGATGTTCGACGCCACCTACGCGGGCGACGGCGGCCAGGGCTCGTTCCACATCGACACGTGTGTGACGATCAACGGGTCGAGCTTCGACTATGCCGGCACGTTCGTCGTGACCACACCGCATGGCGCGACGCTCACGGGCACGGTGACGGGGTTTACGGACGCGGCACTGCCGGCTTCGAGTCTTGATCTGACGCTCACGATCACGCACGGCACGAGGCGGTTCGAGCACGCCACCGGCACCATCGCGCTCTCAGGCACCTGGTCGAACGACCCCGGCATCTTGGGGCACGGACCGACGAGCGGCACGCTGACCGGCAACGTCGCCCACGGATGACGTCTGACCTGGGAAACATGGATCAATTGCCGCGTTGAGGAGCGTGGCGATCGTGCTCGGCGCCTCCATCGGGAGGTAGTGACCGGCGCCGTCGACGCGCACATGGCGGGCTTGGCGTAGCTCGGCGGCGAGTGCCGGTCCGGGTGCAACCGGGTCGCGCTCGCCGCCCACCACGAGCACGGGGCCATCCCAGACGCGCAGGAAGTCGGAGCGATCGACGCGCCGGTGAAAGGCACGAACGCCTCTCGCCACGTCGTCGACGTCTTGTGCGAACGCCAGCGCCCGCACTGCACTGCGGGCAGACGGCACGACGTCGGGCCCGAGCAGCGGCTCCCAGTAGCGCGACCAGCACCCCGCCATCCCGTCTCGGGCGAGCCGCGCCAACGCTTCGTCTCGGAATGCCGGGTCGGGCCGATGGCCGGGCTTGGCGCCGAGCAGCACGATGAGCGCCATGCGATCAGGGGCCAGCCGAGCCATCTCGACTGCACACGAACCTCCGATCGAGTTGCCGACCACGACCAACGGCCCAGGGTCGGTGGCGTCCAGCACGGCTGATGCCCACGCGTCGATCGTCTCACCGAGGCCGTACAACGTCGGCGCGATCGCAACCGTGTCGAGCTCGGATCGCACTGCGTCCCACATCGATCCGTCGAGCGGCAACGCGTGAAGCAACACGACCTGCACGTCACGACCATAGAGGCGTGGATGCTCGACGCAGGACGTTCGCCTCTGGCTGCTCGGCGAGCGGAGCGGCACAGTCTGGGTGTTCGGCGGCACCGAAAGGCGGGGTCCCCATGGCTGATCACGATGTGAGCACGACCACGACGCCACCCGAGGCACCGAAGGTGCCACCGCGGTGGTTCGTGCACACCTTCTGGCGCGCCCACCGCGCGCTCCATCGACTGAGCGGCGGCCGGTTCCTGTGGCCGGCATCGAGCAAGCGCGGCTGGGGTGCGATGCGGCTCACGACGATCGGCCACCGATCCGGCCAAGAGCGCCGCGTCATCGTCGGCTACATCGAAGACGGCCCCAACCTCGTCGTACTCGCGATGAACGGCTGGGAAGAAGGCCATCCGGCGTGGTGGCGCAACCTCGAAGCGCACCCGGACGCCCAGATTCGGCTCACCGGTCAGCCGCCGCGTCGGGTGCACGCGCACGCCGCAACGGGCGACGAGCGCGATCGACTCTGGAAGCGCTGGGGCGAGGCTGACAAGCAGCTCGACGGCTATGCCGCCCGGCGGAAGGTCGAGACGCCCGTGGTCGTGTTCGAACCGCGCGACGGCGCGACCAACGAGGCGTAACGCCGCTCAGGCCGAGGTGATCACGAGGTCGTCGAACGTGAAGGCGGCCTTCGAGCCCGTCACACCTGCCTGCGGGATCGCGAGCACGCCGAACGAGCCCGGTGCCTGCAACGTCGGGTCGTTGTCGGTCGTCACGATGTTCCATGCGACCGGCTCCACCGCGCTCGCGAGCCACACCCGCACCCGCAGTGCGGTGGGCGCGATCCCGTCGGCGTCGGCGCGGATGCGCAGCGCCTTTCCCGGCGCGTACGTGATGCCGGGCAGTGTCATCTCAGGACCCACGAGCGTGTAGGTGGTCCCCGACAGGCGCGTCATGGCAACGAGGATCGCGCCTGCCGCCGTGACGCGCACACGAGCCTGGTACTGGTGCGAGCTGTTCACGTTGCGCACGATGAACGCGAACTTCGGCTGCGCGCTCGACAGCGCAGTGCTGCTGAACGTGATCGAGAGCTCGGCGTCGGTCGTGGTGCGTGGCACGATGCCGGCGATCACGTTCTGGCCCTTCACGGCCGTGACCGTTCCGGCCGAGCCGTTCACCGCCCAGGGCGCGGTGGCGGGCGTCAGTCCCCACGTTCCACCCGTGGTCGCCTTGCCCCACCCGCCGTTGACGACGCGCGAGAACGTGTCGGTCGCGTAGATCGTGGGCGGCGGCGGGGGCGGTGTCACGGCTCCTGGATAGATGAGGGCGCCGCGGTCGACCGCCACGCCGGCCGGCGCGCCCACGAGCGCGGCGATGTCGGCCGGCAACGACGCGCCGGTCTTGTTCGCCGGGCCTCCCGGCACGGGCGTGTAGTTGCCGAGGTTGGGCGCCACGAAGATCGGCGATGTGGTGTACCCGTTGACCTCGTTGCCGTGCGCCTCATAGCCGGTGCCGGCCTTGAAGGTCGCCATGGTCGCGTACTGCGTGGTCGCGGCGGGTGCGGGATGGATCCACCACGCGAACAGCGCGGGCAGCGCCGCGGTCGGCCGCGTGAACAGGTCGTAGTCCATGCCGACGATCATCGTCGCGGCGTCGACGATGACCGGCTTGTCGTTGTTCTCGGTGAAGATGAGCGGCCCGACCGACCCGGCCGTCGGCGCCGCAAGGATGTTGTTCACGAACGTGTTCTTCGCCGTGTTCCACGTGATGCCGAGCGCGGCCTTCGTGGGGTCGGGCTGATTGCGACCATCGTCGTGCACGCTCAGCTGGTAGGTGGCGTTGTCGGCGAAGGTGTTGTTGTAGACGCGGGCGCTCGTCGCGCCGCTCAGCTTCAGGCCGCCCTGTCCGTTCAAGATCGACAGGTTCGATGCCACCACCGACGTCCCGGTGATCTCCACGTACAGCCCGTTGCGGCTGTTGTGGGCAGCAAAGTTGTCCACGAAGCTCACGTCGTAGCTCGAGACATCGGACCACATCCCGTTGCCCCAGTTGTTCGTGGCGATGTTGCCCTTCGCCATCACGTGATAGCTCGAGGAGATCTTCACGCCCGCCGCGCCCGCGGCGCTCGAGAACCCGTCCCAGAACTTCTCGGTGTTGTTGTTGTCGAGAACGTTGCGCTCCATGTCGAAGTAGTCGGTGTTGCGCGTGTAGAGGCCGGTGAAGCCGTTGTTCACGATCAAGCTGTCGACCACGGTCACGTGTGATGCGCTCGCCACGTGCAGACCGCGCGCGGCAGATTGCGTGAAGACGTCTTTGTCGAAGCGCATGTTGGCGGCCAGGTCTTCGATCTCGCCGGTCAGGTTCTCGTTCCAGTTCGGCCCGTACTGCATGAAGCCGACGCCGCGCACGATGCTGCCGGCCGCCGCCGGCTGGAACTGTCCGGCGTAGACACGGGTTGTCGCCTCGACGGTCAGCGACGACACAGTCGGGTCACTGCCCACGTAGAGATCGTGGGCGGTGTAGTCCACGAAGAACGTGCCCGATGCGAGGTGCGCGAGGTCAGCGACCTGCGTGAGCGGTGCGCCGTCGAAGAACATTTGGTCGGGCCAGCCCGCGAGCGGGTACAGCGGGTCGACTGCGCCCGCGGCGTAACAGGTGTGGCAGAACTGCGCGGTCCAGCCGTGGTGGACCCAGCCGCTTCCGGCCGTCGCCCAACCGGTCACGACATCACTGCCCGAGAGCCAGGCCTGCTCGTGCGGATAGGGCTCGATCGTGACGGGACGCACCACGGTGCCGAACGTCTCGCGATAGATGCCGGCACGCAGCACGATCGTCGCTCCCGAAGGCGCGACCGATACTGCGTGCGCCACCGACAGGAACGGCGCGGCCATGGTGCCCGCGTTGGCGTCATTGCCGGTCGGCGCTACGAACAGCGCGCCCGATGGAATCGAGTACGCCGTATCGGGGATCTGCACGCGCGGGACCGTGCCCGCCGCTTGCGCCGCGGCTCGAACGGCGCGGCTACCGCCCACCGCCGGCGACGGCATCACCCCGACGAACAGGAACGCGGCGACGACCAACGCGCTCGTAGAGAGCTGCAGCGACCTTTGCACACCCACAGCGATCACCTTCCTCAATGGCCACGTTCGCGTGTTCATGAGTACCGCGATCAGGGCCGAACGTCACCCACGGAGGAGATAGACGTCAGGAATCGGCCCTGCGTGCGGTCTTCCGACTCGTCGCGCGCGGCCCTTCGCCAGTTCCTGGTAGTGGTGCACAGGATTACGCTCGAACGATGCCCACGCGGCGGTCTCCTGGCGACGTTCGGCTGCTGGCCCGCGTCGCAGCTCTCGGCGTGTTGATCGCCGTCTTGGGCGTCAGCGGCGGCGTCGCTGCGTCCTCGGCCGCGGACGCGACGCACGCAGCGACGACGGCACCCATCGTGTCGATCTCGACGTGGACCGGCGGCGGTCACGATGGCAAGTGGTCGAATCCCTTGAACTGGAGCGGCAACACGCTGCCGGTCGCCGGCGCCGACCTCGTATTCGCGCCATCTCCAACTGCCGTCGACGCCGTGAACGATCTGCCACCGGGATCGCAGTTCCACACGATCACGCTGAGCGGCGGCGACAGCGTGAGCGGTAATGACATCAAGCTCTCCGGCGGCTTCGTCGTCAACCAGACGTTCGGCAGCAAGTGGTCGCCCAACGTCACGCTGACTGCGCCGCAGACGTGGACGATCTCAAGCGGGTTCGCGCTGCTGGGCACCACGACGCTCACGGCTGGAAGCAACCTGCACGTCACCGGCTCAGGCTTCCTGTCCATTGCGGCCTTCGACGCCACCGCGGCGACGATCTCGTCGGACGGCGACGTCGGGATCGACGCGCCACCCGACCTCGCGCGCGGGTCGCTCGATGCGCAGAGCGTCACCGTCGGCAATGCGCAGTCGCACCTCGATCTGACGGTGCGCCGGTTCGGGTGGTTCAACGCGGGCGCGACGGCGCTCGCGTCGCTCACGAGCACGTCGGGCGCCCATCTCGCGGTGAGTGGTCCGCTCACCCTCCACGCCGACAGCACGCTCGGCGGCGCCGACTACGCGCCGAGCGGCGCGGGGCAGCTGATCCAGGTCGCCGGGACGCTCTCGTTGACGGGAGCAACGATCCATGACGGGTTCGTCAACCTCAGCGCGCCGCGCTCGGTGGTGCAGTCCACCGCGCCACTCGTCGGCCAGTTCGCCAACGCGCCGGAAGGCATCGAGATCGTCGGCGGCGGTGCGGTCGGCTACGACGACGGGGTCCGCGTCGTGCATTACACCGCAACGACCGTCGTGCTCACGCCCATCGTCGGCAAGGTCTGGGACGACGGCAGCGACAACCATCGATGGGGCACGGCACAGAACTGGAGCACCGACACGCTCGGCATCGGCGCGCCGCAGATCTTCGGAGGGACCGGCGTCGGCACCGTGATCAACGATCTCCCCGTCGATGACTTCGGTGACTTCGGCGCGTGCTGCCGAGGCCCCATCGTGATCGACGCCGGCGGCTACACCTTCACGCAAGCGCCCGGCGCGGCAGCCCACTTCGCGATCCCGCTCTGGTCGGTGACCGCGAACAACTCGTCGGGCGTGACCACGTGGGACGCCGACGCAGTCGCGGAGGACTACTCGTGCTCGGGAGTCATGACATCGATGTTCTGCCACGGCGTGCCGTGGTCGCAGGCCGACGGCGGCACGACCGTCATCAACGGGTTCGCTCCCGTCGAATCGTTCACCGGTGGGACGTTCGTCGTGAACGGCAAGGTGGCCGGCCCGAACACCGCGGCTGTTCACTACGCGAGCGTGCTCGAGCCGATCGCCGCGCGCCGCACGACGCTCCAGGGCACCGGCACGCTCTACGGCCTGCAGCTCCTCGACGGCTCCACGCTCGAGCCGGGAACGCAGACCGCACCCGGCGTGCTGGAGATCCTCGGCCCGACCACATGCGATACCAGCACGACGATGAGCTTCCGGATCGACGGGCCGGCTCTCGGTGACGGTGCGGGCCACTTCGCGCACCTCGACATCAGACGACCCGACAGCGAGAACCCGCCGGCCGCGTTCACCATCGGCTGCGATCTCCGCGTCACGGTCTCCCCCGGCGTGACGCTCACCGACGGGCAGCAGTTCGACATCCTCGACGCCGCCGACGGCGTGCACGGCTGGTTCGCGAACGCACCGACGACGTACACCGACGCGGCCGGCCACGTCTTCACCGTCACCTACGGCGCGGCCGGCATCGTCCTCACCTACGGCGTAGCCGGCGCCGGCGAGCTGCCCAACACCGGCGACCACAACGACGTGCTCCTGCTCAGCGCAGTGCTGGCCCTCGCGTTCGGTTCGGTGCTCGCCCGCAAGGGACGCCGTCGCGGTGTGCCGCCGGCGGCGGTC
>JADGOO010000032.1 GCA_017882905.1 Acidimicrobiia bacterium
CGCAGCCACGGCCACGACGGCGAGCACGCGCACGACGCGCGGGGCGGCCCGCTGCACGAGCGCCAGCGCGGCGAGTCCGAACAGACCGGAGAGCCCCACGAGCGGCCAACCTCTCGACAGGAGCCGCTCGAAGAGGTGGTGCGCGTCGGCCCGCAGCACGGCGATCCCCACCAGCGCGAGCACGCCGGCTGCCACCGCGGCGACGAAGGCGCGCCGCCGGAAGTAGCGCTCCAGATCGGACTCGCCCGCGAGCCGCGCGTCCTGGGTGAGGAACACCGCGGCGAGGTAGGCGCACACGACGACCGCCAGGCTGCCGCCGAGCATCGACGTGGGGTTCAGCCAGCTCGTGACCCCGTTGCCGTCGCCGGCCGACGGGACCCGCCCCGACGCGATGCCGCCCGCGACGGCACCGAAGAAGAAGGGCGTGACCACCGACGACGCCGCGAACAGCACGCCGTTGAACCGGCGCTCGGCGAGGCTCGCCGACACCTTGCGGAACGCGAAGCCCGAACCGCGCAGCACGATGCCGAGCGCGGCGAGACCGAGCGGGATGTACAGGGTCGACATGATCGCCGCGAACGCCGTCGGGAACGCGGTCCACAGCACCACGAGGCAGAAGATCAGCCAGACGTGGTTCGCCTCCCACACCGGCCCCAGCGAATGCTCGATCCGAGCGCGCGGCGCGCGGCCGCGTGCCGCGCCGCCCGCGGTGAGATCCCAGAAGCCGGCGCCGAAGTCGGCGCCGCCGAACACCGCGTAGAGCACGATGCCGGCGAACAGGACGACAGCTGCGAAGTTCCTCATCGCGCGGGCACCCGCGGTCCGTACGGCACGTCGACGTCGTCGCCGAGCTCGACACCGTCATCGCTTCCCGCCGCGTCGCCGGCCGCCCAGCGCCGATGCATCGAGCGCAACGCCAGCACCGCGCCCACGCCGATGCCCACGTAGATCATGAACGTGGCGCAGAAGAAGGGCCAGAGGTTGCCCGATCGAGCGACGGCGTCGCGCGTGAGCAGCAGGCCGACCACCGTCCACGGCTGGCGGCCCACCTCGGTGACCACCCATCCCGTCTCGAGCGACACCAGCGCGACCACCCCGCTCAATGCCGCGGCGCGGAGGAACCAGCGGCTTCGCGGCAGGTCCCGCCGCCGCCACCAGCCGAGCGCGAACCAGATCGAGAGGCCGAGCAGGAGGAACGCCGTACCCACCATCACGTCGAAGCAAAGGTGCACGATGCTCACGAGCCGCGCCGGCGGCCGGACCGCGGCAGGGATCGCATCGAGACCCTTGATGCGCGTCGACGGTGAGAAGCCGGCGAGCAGCGACGCGCCGTTCGGAAGCGGAATGCCGAAACGCACGTTGCCGTTCACGAGGACCCCACCGAGCGTCTCCGGCGCATGATCCTTGGTCTGGGGCAGGATCTCGATCGCGGCGAACTTCGCCGGTTCGTGGGCGAACACCTCGCGCGCCACGAGGTCACCGACAGCGATCTGCAGCGGCATCGCCGCGGCCGCCACCACGAACGGGATGAGGAAGCCGATCCGGTGGTAGCGATCGCGCCGACCGCGCAACATCCCCACCGCGTACACGCCCGCCACCATGAACCCGGCCACGATGTACGCCGCCAGCAGCATGTGCACCGTCTCGAACCAGAAGGCGCCGTTGAAGAACACGTGCCACGGATCGACCGACACGACCTTGCCGGCGCGCATCGTGATGCCGTCGGGCTGGTTCATCCACGCATTCGCCGCCACGACGGCGGCGGTGCCGAGCGCGCCCGACAGCACCACGGGCACCCCGGTGAAGAAGTGCGCCCACGGCGACAGACGGCGCCAGCCGTAGATGTAGATCGCGACGAAGATCGCTTCGAGGAAGAAGGCGATGCCTTCCACCGCGAACGGGATGCCGTAGGCCGCTCCGTAGGTTCGCATCAACCCGGGCCACAGCAGGCCCATCTCGAACGAGAGCACGGTGCCCGAGACCGCGCCCACCGCGAAGAGCACGGCCGCGACCTTCGACCACCGTTGCGCGAGCAGGAGCGCTTCGTGATCGTCGTGGCGGATCGCTCGATAGTTGGCCACGAGCATCAGGCACGTGAAGGCCACACCGAACGGCACCAAGATGATGTGGAAGCCGAGCGTGAATGCCATCTGCTCGCGAGCCGGGAGCAGCTGAGACGGCTCACCGCCGAGCACGCCGGCGGCCGGCGTCGCGCTCCACGCTGCGAGCTGTGCGAGGGCCATCGCCATGTCCTTCCCGGTGGGCTCGGAGCGTAGCGACGCCGCGTTCGCGACCGAGGCTCGGGCGGCCACTTCGGGATCGTCGCCGAGTCGCTCGTACAGTCGGCGGGGTGACAGGCATCTCGCCGCCGCGGTCGGTTGCGCGCAATGCGGCAGTCGTCGCGGGTGCCCTCGACGTACTCGTGATCGTGATCTTCGTCGCGATCGGTCGCGACAGTCACGACGAAGGCGTGAACCTCGGCGGCCTCGTGAAGGTGGCCGCACCGTTCGTGATCGCGCTCGCAGTGGGCTGGTGCGCGACGCGTGCCTGGCGGGCACCGCGCACGTTGCGAACCGGTGTGCAGCTGTGGATCATCAGCGTGGTGCTCGGCATGCTGTTGCGCCACACGGTCTTCGACCGCGGCACGGCTACCGCGTTCATCATCGTCGCGACGGTCTTCCTCGGCCTGTTCCTCGTGGGATGGCGCGCGCTTGCGCTCGTGATCAGTACGCGGCGAGCAGGAAGCGCAGCATCTCGCCCGACGTGACACCGTTGCCGAGCGGCCACAGCGCGCGCCCGGGAACGCTCACGCCGATCTCGAGGTGCGGCCCGGTCGAGCGTCCCACCTGGCCGCAGCCCACCTGCGCGATCGGTTCGCCCGCGGTCACGTGATCGCCGACGTGCACGAGCACCGTGCCGGTGTGGCCGTAGTAGATCTCGCGTCCGGCGAACGCACCGCTCGTGATCTGGATCGTGGGCGCGGTCGGACCGAAACCGGAGATCCCCTCGGCGACCACATCGCCGTCGGCCACGGCCACGAGCACTGCACTCGCTCCGCAGGTGCCGCTCACGGTGAACACGTCGACGCCTTGGTCCTGTGACCACGCGGAGGGCGCAAGGACGATGCCGGGGTTCTGGAACGGGAATCGGAACGACGAGCCGATCGCCCAGTACGGGCCCGTCGGTCCGTAGAGCACCAGGTTGCCGTCGCCTTGCACCGCCAGGTCGGTCGGCACGTGGCCGGGGGTCTGCGACGACCACACCGGACGGCTCGCGGCGTCGTACATCACGAGGTTGCCGTCGCCCTGCAGGATCACGCGCGTCGCCGCCGACGGCCCCGGTTCCGCCCACCGCGGGATCGAGTCGGCCCCGTAGAGCACGAGGTTGCCGTCGCCCTGCATCGAAAGCCGGAATCCGCCGCTCACCGAGCTGATCGACTGCCCTCGTAGCAGCGAGCGGCCCACGCCCAGCGTGCCCGCCCCGCTCGCCTTCGCAGTCGCGACAGGCCCGGCCGACGGGGCCTGCACGGTTGCGGTCGCCCAGTACGGGCCCGTGGGTCCGTAGAGCACGAGGTTGCCATCGCCTTGCATCGTGAGCCGGTTGGGTGCATCACCGGGAGTCTGCGACGACCACACCGGTCGGTTCGCGACGTCGTACATCACGAGGTTGCCGTCGCCCTGCAGGATCACGCGCGTCGCCGCCGACGGCCCGGGCGCCGCCCACCGCGGGATCGAGCCCGGCCCGTAGAGCACGAGGTTGCCGTCGCCTTGCATCTCGAGGCGGTAGACGCCACCGACGGCCACGAGCCCTTCGCCGCGCACGAGCGACTGGCCCACGAGGAGCTGACTCGTGGATGCGGGCGCGGTGCTGGCCGAGATGCCGCCGGCCATGACGGCCGCCGCGAGCATCGCCGTGGCGACGGCGGCCACCGCGGCCGCCCGCCGACGTGAAGATCGTGATCGTGTCGTGCGCAGCGCAGTGGCCCCTTCCGCTCGCCCTCCGACGACGGTAGGCCCACGACTGCCCAACGAGCGAACTGCATGCCTTGACGGCTATATAGCCAGTTCGTTATTCTTCTTGGGATGGATCTCGCCTTCACCGTCCTCGCCGAACCGAACCGGCGTCGCATCCTCGAGCTGCTGCGCACCGGGGAGCGGCCGGTGGGCGAGCTCGTGGACGCACTCGCCGTGAGCCAACCGGCCGTGTCGAAGCACCTGCGCGTGCTGAAGGAGGCAGGCCTCGTCACCGTGCGCGCCGAGGCGCAGCGCCGCCTGTACGCGGTGCGCGCCGAGCCACTGCGCGAGCTCGACGCCTGGCTCGCGCCGTACCGAGCGATGTGGTCGGAGCGCCTCGATGACCTCGAACGCCACCTCGGCGAGGTCGACCCACCCGAAAGGAGTGCCGGTGGACGGCAAGCTCGAACGAGCGGGTGACCGCTGGCGATTGCGGTTCCAGCGCGAGCTCGCACACGACCCAGAGGTGGTGTGGCGCGCGCTGACCGAGCCGGAGCAGCTCGCGGCATGGTTCCCGCACGACATCGAGGGCGAGCGCGCCGCCGGCGCGCCGCTGCAGTTCGTGTCGCGCAACGGCGAAGCACCACCGTTCGCGGGCGAGATGCTGGTCTACGAGCCGCCGCAGCTGCTCGAGATGCGCTGGGGCGACGATGTGCTGCGCTTCGAGCTCGAACCCCGCGAGCACGGCTGCGTGCTCACGTTGCTCGACACGTTCGCCGAGCTCGGCAAGGCGGCGCGTGATGGTGCCGGCTGGCACGTGTGCCTCGACGCGCTCGGCCGATCACTCGCCGACGAGCCGAGCCCGAGCACGACGGTTGTCGCGTGGCGCGACCTGCATCCCGGCTACGTCGCCGAGTTCGGACCGGAGGCATCGACGATCGGTCCCCCGCCGGGTCACGACGCGGCGGGCGCCTGAGCAGGCCGGCGCCCAACAGGGTGCGCGCGAGCCCGTGCGGCGACCGATACCGTGCGCGCGTGCCCGAGCTCGGCGACCAACCCGCCGACCATCCCGCCGACCATCCGAACAACGACGCCGGCGACCATCCGGAGCTGGCGCGCACCGAACGCCTGCTGCTCGACGAGCTGACGCAGCGGCTCGACGCGGTCAAGCTGCTGCGCGCCGACGACGACCAGCACGCCGACGCGATCCTCGAGCAGTTCGGCGCCAAGGGCAAGGTCGAGTCGGACATGCTCGACCAGCTCGCCGTGCAGGCGCCGCTCGCACATCCCGACCGCTTCGAGGAGGCGCACCGCACCGCGATGCGCGCACTCGAGGTGTTCGACCGCAACGGGGCGCGCGCACCGTCGAACCTCCGTGCCGGCCCGCTGCAACCGATCGCCTCGTTCGTCGTGCAGACGCTCGTGCGCATGATCGTGCGCGACTACCAACGGTCGGTGATCAACCACCTGCGCACGCTCTACGCCCGCCGCGAAGCCAACAGCGCGAAAGGCAGCCGCGAGTTCATGATGCTGCGGCTGGCTCGACTCCAGGCAACGCGCCTCGCCCCCGACTTCCAGAAGTCGTCGGGCGGCCTGCCCACGTTCCTCGTCGGCGGCGCGGCGCTCTCTGCGATCGCGTCGGCGTTCCAGGGCGTGCTCGCCTCCGCGGCTCACAGCTCGGTCGTCTTGCTCGTGGTGGCCGCCGCGTTCGCGCTGCTGGCGCTCGGCGCGTTCTGGTGCGTGTTCCACGCCGCCGCGATCGCGCGGCGCCGCACGAACATCGCGCTCGATCAACCGCTGCGCGCCCTCTACGAGACGATCGGCGCCGCGGGCAATCCGCCTCGCGATCAGAGTCGCCAGTTCGCTACGTACGCCGTGATCCTCCTGCTGCTGGCCTGGATCGTGGTCCCGGCGGCCATCGCGACCTGGGTGATCCGGTACTAGTTGGTACGGTGCGGCATGACGTCGATCACGATCCTCGACGACGCGCACGCCACCGAAGCCGACGCCACGGTCGACGGCGATCGCGTGCTCGTGGCCGCTTCCGACTTCGCGGCCGCCACCGGCTGGGTGCTCAAGCCCGAAGGTCTGTGCCGCGGCGAGGTGTGCGTACCGGTGCGCTCCCGGCCCGATGCCGTGGCCGATGGCCGCGTCGACGCGGCCGCGGTTGCGCCGCTGCTCGCCCGCACCGCGCTCGTCGACGCGCCACGCGGCGTGGTCGCGTACGCGGCCGCCGCTACCGCGGTGAGCGACGCGCTCGCTGATCGGCGCGCCGCCGACTTCACGCTCCCCCAGCTCGACGGCACGCCGTTCACGTTCAGCGCCATCGGCCGTAAGAAGAAGCTGCTGGTGGTGTGGGCTTCGTGGTGAGGATGTCGCTATGACCTGCCAGGTTGGCAGGACTTGCACGCCGAGCTCGCCCCGCTCGGCTTCACGGTGGTCGCAGTTGCTCTCGACGAAGCCGACGCGGCGCGCGAGTGGATCGAAGCCGCCGCGCCCACGTACCCGTGCGTGATCGATGCCGACCACGTGGTCGCCGAGCGCTACGGGTTCATCAACGTGCCCACCGCGATCTGGATCGACGAAGACAACAGGATCGTGCGGCCGCCCGACACCACCCCGGCGAACGATCTCTTCAAGGACTTCACGGGCATCGACAGCTCGGTGCACCACGACCAGCTGCGGGCGTGGGTGCGCGACGGCACGTTGCCGTTGCCGCTCGACGCGGTGGCCGAGAACCAGAACCCGCCGACCGACGCCGACCAGCTCGCTCGCCTGCACCGCCGCGTGGGCGCGTTCCTGCGTCGCCGCGGCGACGATGCCGGCGCCGGCGAGCATCTCGCGCGGGCCGGCGAGCTCGCGCCCTGGGACTGGACGATCCAGCGCGGCGGCATGCCGCTCACTGGGCGCGACCCGTTCGGCCAGGAGTTCTTCGACTTCGTGGGCGCGTGGAACGAAGCTGGCGCGCCGGGTTACAAGTGGGGCAACGCGGCGCTACGACGCGACCTTGCGACCGGCGACTGAACGATCAGTCGCCGGTCGCAGTGCCGGTGAACCCTGCGCCGCGGATCAACCGCCGGGCGGGCAGGGCAACGACGCGTGGGTGAACTTGCCGTAGTTCGAGTACTTGCCGCCTGCGCCGGTCGACGGCACGTCACGGTAGAACCACGAGACGTAGGCGAGCTCCTGCACGTGGAAGGTGATGCCACCCACGACCACGGTCTTGATGGTGCCGCTCAGCGGGTCACCGTTCTCGAGATTGTTCTGGCAACCGCTCACCTGACCGACGCCGCCCCATGCCGGCGTGGGGTTGCCACGGCCGCCGAGCTGCGCCACGTCGGGGTCGTCAGCCCATTCACCGACCTCGTGGGTGAGCACCGACGCGTCGGCCACGCCCCTGAATGCCTTCGTCGTGTCGTAGTCGGCGACGCCGTAGGTCTGCAGCGATCCCGTGTGCGCCGGGTTCACGTACGCGTTGTGGTAGCCGAGGATGCAGCAGTTGCTCGTGCTGCCCTGGTACAGCACCACGTCGTAGAAGACGAACAACGGGAACACGCCGGGGCCGACCGACGCCGCGAGGCTCGGGATCACGTTCTGCTGCAGGAACGGGTCCCACGAGTTGATGTCGATCATGCCGATCTTGCCGCACGGCGTGGTCTGCACCGAGCCGCCGCTCACGCTGATGGACTGCACGCCGAGGGTCGTCGCGGCGAGCTTCAACCGGTTGTTCTGCGCGATCGCGCCGGGCTTCGTGGTGCTCCAGAACTCACCGCGCCGGTCCATCTCGATGTACTGGCCGGTGCCGATGCTCACGCCGCCGTTGGTGTAGGCGTGGGTCGCGAAGACCGGCGACTGCTTCGTACGCGTCGCCGCGCTCGCGCCGGGCAGGCATGTGGGGTCGGGGCTCGAGGCGTCGAAGACCTTGTTGGCGAACGACGTGAACGTGAACTTCACCGGGATGATCTTCACGCTCACCGTGGTGGTGCCGGTGTTCGCGAACGGTGAGCCACCGACCATCTTGTACGTGTAGTTCACGCCGCCGGGACCGACGTGGGTGTGCGAGAACGACGGCAGCGACAAGCCCGCCGCGTGGATCGCCGCGGTGCTCGCCGGGTGGTACTCGAGCACACGATTCGGCACACTCGACACGCGTACCGCGGCACCTGAATCGAGCACGGCTCCGCGCGATGCACCTGACGCGGGTGCCGCGCTCGATGCGATCGCGCCCCCCACTGCGCCGGCCAACGCCAAGCTCATGCCGGCTGCTATCCAACGATGCCGCATCGGTACTGCCTCCCCGCGCCGAGGTTCCCCGGTCGCTTTACCTGCCGATGACCCCGACGGTACTGGAACGGAAGGAAGTTTGTAAATGCCGCAGATGCGACTGACCGGTCCATTCCCGCTCACACCACGCCGGCGAGCGGGGAGGATCGATCAGCCGCCCGGCGGACAGGGCTTCGACGCGTGCGTGAACTTGCCGTAGTTCGAGTACCAGCCGTTCACACCCACTGACGGGACATCGCGGTAGAACCACGACACGAACGCCAGCTCCTGTACATGGAAGGCGACGCCGCTCGTGACGACGGTCTTGAGCGTGCCGCTCAGTGGGTCCCCCACCTCGAGATTGCCCTGGCACCCGCTGACCTGGCCAATGCCGCCCCACGCCGGCACCGGGTTCACGCCGGTGGGGTCGTCGGCCCACTCACCGACCTCGTGGGTGAGCGTGCCGGAGTCGTCGACACCGAAGTGCCCGCTCACGTCGAAGTCGGCCACGCCGTACGTCTGGAACGCGCCACCGAACGCCGAGTTGTTCATCTTGAAGTGGTAGCCGAGCGCGCAGCAGTTGCCGTTGTTGATCGCAGTGTTGTACAGCAGGAAGAGCGGCAACGTGGTCGGTCCGACACCTTGGCTCTTCAGCTTCACGATCTGGCTCTGCACGAACGCGTCGAACGCATTGTTCGCCACCTCGCCGAAGATGCCGCACGGCGCCGTGAGCACCGTGGAGTTCGCGGCGTTGCCCGTGAACGTGACTGGAGGCAGCACCTGCACGCTCAGCTTGAGACGGTTGTTCGGGCTCACGCCACCGGGCCGCGTGAACGCCCAGAACTCGGCGCGCCGGAACATCTCGATGTACTGGCCGGTGCCGAGCGCCGTCGGGCCGGCTGCGTACGACCGGCTCACGAACACGGGCGACTTCGTCGCGTACGTGGCCGCGCTCGCGCCCGGCAGGCAGTGCGCATCGGGCTTGGATGCGTCGAGACCCACACCGAACTGCGTGAACAGCACGCGCACCGGGATGATCTTGACGGGTACCGTCACCGCGCCGCCGCCGTTGATCGGGTTCGTGCCCACCATCGAGAACGTGTACACGTGCGTTCCGGGGCCCGTGTGCGTGGTTGTGAACATCGGGATCGTCGGACCCGCGTTCACCTTCACGTTCGCCTTCGGGTGCAGCTCGAAGACGTGATCCGGTCCCGACGAGCTCGCGAGGCCCGAGGATCGAGCGCCCGCGGCGCTCGACGTCGCTCCCGCCGTGGCGCCCACCGTCGAACCGACGATCGCGACCGCCGCCAACAAAGTCGCAGCACGATGCCGCATCAGCCTGAGCCTCCCCCGCGCACCGTCTGAGCGGCCGCGTCCCTCTCCAGCACGGGGAGCATCGCAGGACTGCGTTCCAGACGCGTCCCACACAGCGACCTCACATGTGGACGGGCTACGCGGGCTCGAGCAGCACAACGGGGATCTCGCGCTCGGTCTTGGTCTGGTATCCGGCGTAGTTCTTGTGGTCGGCCGTGATGGCGGCCCAGAGGCGGGCGCGCTCATCGCCCACGGTGACCGTGGCCTTCATCGTGCGGGACGGCTGGCCCTTCCACGAGACCTGCACCTCGGGGTTCGCGACGAGGTTGTGGTACCAGCCCGGGTGCTGGTCGTCGCCGCCCCGCGAGGCGACGATGGCGATGGCATCACCCTCTTGGAGCGGCGAGGTGAGCATCACCGACCGAGCCTGGCCCGACTTGCGGCCGATCGTGGTGAGCTCGAGCACGTCCATGCCCGACAGGTGGTAGCCGAACCGGCCGCCGGTGAGCTTCAACATCGCTCGGTGCACGCCGTTCATCGTCTTGAGCACTGCGTCGCTGGGCATGGGGCTCCTTCACCGGTGGTTGCGCAGGGCATCCTCGCGCGCCCCCGGCGCCCGGCGAAATGCCGGTAGCCGGGTCGGGAATGGATGGGTAGGTCGCCCGGTTGTTGCTTGCCAATTGCAAGTGACTCCGGCCCCACCCCGGCTGCCCGACTCGGAGGATCCATGAGCGACCAGCGCACTGACACCACGGCCGGCCCCGTCAACGGCGACAACGTGAGCGACGACGGCCGGAACGGCGATGGGGGCGAGCTGCTCGCGCTGCCGGTGCTGCCCCTGACCGCGGGCGTCGTGTTGCCCCAGATGGTGGTCACCCTCGCGCTCGAGACCCCCGAGGCCAAAGCCGCGGGCAGCGCCGCCGAATCGGCCGGCGGGCGCCTGCTCCTCGTGCCGAAGCTCGAGGGCGGCGGCTACGCGCGCGTCGGCACCATCGCCACGATCGAACACCGAGGCAGCCTCCCCGACGGCACCCCCGCCCTCGTGGTGCGCGCCCTCGGCCGCGCCACGATCGGCGCCGGCGTGATCGGCGAGACGGCCGCACTGTGGGTGCACGCCGACACCGTGGAAGAGCCCGACGCCACGCCGCGTGCGCACGAGCTCGCGGCCGAGCTGCGCGCCACCGTGCGTGCCGTGTTCGAGAGCGTCGGCGGCCGCCGCTTCACCGAGGGGCTGCGTGGCGTCGACGAGCCGAGCGCGCTCGCCGACCTCGCCGGCTGGTGGCCCGACCTCAGCTTCGAGCGCAAGGTCGAGCTGCTCGAGACGATCGACGTGGAAGCACGCCTCGCCAAGGTGCTCGAGTGGGCGAAGGAGTCGCTCGCCGAGCTCGAGCTCACCGACCGGATCCGCAAGGACGTCTCGGAAGGGCTCGAGAAGACCCAACGCGAGTTCCTGCTGCGCCAGCAGATGGCATCGATCCGCAAGGAGCTCGGCGAAGACGGCGAGGAGGAAGAGCTCGTCGACGGGTACCGCACGAAGCTCGCCGCGCTGCGTGAGGCCGGCGCGCTCGACGACGCCACCGCCACGGCGATCGAACGCGAGATCGGCCGGCTCGAGCGCACACCCGCGCAGAACATGGAACACGGTTGGATCCGCACGTGGCTCGACACCGTGTTCGAGGTGCCGTGGGGCACGCGCAGCGAAGACCACCTCGACGTGACCGACGCGCGCCGCATCCTCGACGAGGACCATACGGGCCTCGACGACGTGAAGGAGCGCATCGTCGAGTTCCTCGCAGTGCGCAAGCTGCGCGCCGACCGCGGCGTCGCCGACAACGAGACTGGCAACGCGCGGCGACGCCCGGGCGCGATCATCGCGCTCGTCGGGCCTCCGGGAGTGGGCAAGACCTCACTCGGCGAGTCGGTGGCGCGCGCACTCGGCCGCACGTTCGTGCGTGTCGCGCTCGGTGGCGTGCGCGACGAAGCCGAGATCCGTGGCCACCGGCGCACGTATGTGGGCGCGCAACCGGGTCGCATCGTGCGGGCCATGCGCGAAGCCGGGACCATGAACCCCGTGTTCCTGCTCGACGAGGTCGACAAGGTGGGCTCCGACTGGCGAGGCGACCCGTCGTCGGCGCTGCTCGAGGTGCTCGACCCCGCGCAGAACCACAGCTTCAAGGATCACTACCTCGAAGTGGATCTCGACCTCTCCGACGTGCTGTTCATCGCCACAGCCAACGTGCTCGACACGATTCCCGGACCGCTGCTCGACCGCATGGAGATCGTGCGCCTCGACGGCTACACCGACGAGGAGAAGGTGGCGATCGCGCGCGATCACCTCGTGGCGCGCCAGCTCACGAGCAACGGTCTGCGCGGCACCGGCAACGACGACGCCGACGTGACGATCACCGACGACGCCTTGCGCGAGATCGCCAACGGCTACACGCGAGAAGCCGGCGTGCGTTCACTCGAGCGTGAGATCGGCAAGCTGTTGCGCAAGACGGTGACGAAGATCGCGGCAGGGGCCGACGTGCCGATCGCGATCGATCGTGACGACGTGCGCACGCACCTCGGACGGCGCCGCTTCCACGACGAGGTGGCGGAGCGTGTGCTCACGCCGGGCGTCGCGACCGGGCTCGCCGTCACCGGCGTGGGTGGCGACGTGCTCTTCGTCGAGGCAACGTCGATGGCGGGCAAGGCCGGCCTCACGATCACCGGCCAGCTGGGCGACGTGATGAAGGAGTCGGCGCAGATCGCGCTGTCGTACGTGCGGTCCCGCGCCGCCTCGCTCGGCATCGACGCGGCGGCGTTCGACGACCGTCAGTTCCACGTGCACTTCCCCGCCGGGGCGGTGCCCAAGGACGGCCCGTCGGCCGGAGTCACGATGACCACCGCGCTCGTGTCGCTCCTCACCGGACGCGCCGTGCGGCCCGAGGTGGCGATGACGGGCGAGATCACCCTGCAGGGCCGAGTGCTGCCGATCGGTGGCGTGAAGCAGAAGGTGCTGGCCGCGCAGCGGGCCGGGATCACCGAGGTGATCGTGCCGAAGCGCAACGAGGCCGACCTTGACGACGTGCCGGAAGCAGTGCGCGAGACGATGACGTTCCATCTCGCCTCCGATGTGAGCGAAGTGCTCGACATCGCCCTCGGTATTGCCGTCACAGCGCGGGGCGAAGCTCACGGCGACGTGCAAGCCGCCTGACGTTCCCATAACAATCCACCGTTACGCTGCGCCGATGCGGCGCTCACGAACCACGTTGACGATCGCGGTCACGATGCTCGTGGGTGTCGCATCGGCGTGCAGCAGCTCCGGAGGCAACACCGCGTCGTCGTCTTCGTCGGTGCCAGCTACATCGGCCCCCGCGACGACGTCGTCGATCACGGTCGCAGACTCCACCACTACCTCGACGGGCGCGGCCACGCCGTGCCATCTCGCTGCGGGCTTCACTTCGGGAGCCACGACCGAGCACACCATGACGATCGACGGCGCGAACCGTTCGTTCCTGGTGCACCTGCCGCCGATCGCACGGCTCCGCGGCTCGATGCCGCTCGTCGTCGACTTCCACGGTGCCGGCTCGAACATGCAGCAACAAGATGTGTACAGCGGCTTCGATCCGATCGCCGACCGCGCCGGCTTCGTGGTGGCGTCGCCCAACGGCATCGACGCGGCGATCCGCCAGTGGCGCTTCCTCGGCACCCAGGACGACGTCGTGTTCGCGCGCTCCATCGTCAAGGTGCTCGTCGACCAGGCGTGCGTCGATCCGACCCGCGCCTTCGCCACCGGCATCTCGAGCGGCGGCGCGATGACGGCCTCGCTCGCGTGCCAGGCGTCCGACGACTTCGCCGGCTTTGCGCCAGTGGCCGCCGACTTCTACGTGCCTGCCATCTGCGGCAAGGCCAAGCCGCGTCCGATCGTCATCTTCCACGGCAGCGCCGACCCGGTCGTGCCGTATGCGGGCGGCGCTGTCCACGCCGGAGCGGTGGCCCGTGGCGCGACCGCGCCGCCCGCCGAGCAGACCGCCGCACTCTGGGCCCGGCACAACGGCTGCACGTCCGGGCCGATGGCGACCACGCTCGGCACGCAGGTCGTTCGACTCTCGTGGAGCGGCTGCGTGGCGCCCGTCGCGATGTACAAGATCGTGGGCGGTGGTCACACCTGGCCCGGCTCGAGGTTCGACGTGACCCGACTCGGCCTCACCACGCACCAGATCGAAGCGTCACAGACGATGTTGCGCGCCTTCGGAGTGCTCACCGACAGCACGCAATAGTTCCTTGGTTTGTTGACCATTTCTCTTGGTGACGAACGTATGTTCGCATAGAATGGTGGCATGCTCGAAGCGCTCGCGGCCGAAGTTCGCAAGCTGGCGGCGGTCGAGATCGCCGTGCTGCCGGATGCCGCGATCCAGTCCGAGCTCGTCGCGCTGCGCCGCGAGATCGATCAGCTCGAACACCGCGCCGCCGCGTTGTTGGTGGCGGTGCAGCAACGCGGGATCCCGTGCGCGGCGGGTGCGTCGTCGACGCCGGCGTGGGTGCAATGGCAGACCGGGCAACGCTGGCGCGACGCCAAGACGTCGTTGGATGCCGGCCTCGCCTGCGCCGTGCTGCCGTTGGTCGCCAAGGCGTGGGCGCAAGGCGAGATCTCCGCGTCCGCCGCGGCGACGATCGGC
>JADGOO010000033.1 GCA_017882905.1 Acidimicrobiia bacterium
AGATCCACATGGAGAAGAAGCTCCGCATGACGCCGGAGCAGGTGAAGGCGGAGGCTGCGGCCGGTGTGGCGCGTGCCCGCGGCTACTGCGCCGACGTGGAGTTCTCGCCGGAAGACGCCTACCGGTCCGACCGCGAGTTCATGCGCGAGGTGTGCCAGATCGCGGTCGACAACGGTGCCACCACGCTGAACATCCCCGACACGGTCGGCTTCGCCGTACCGGAAGACTTCGGTGATCTCATCGCGTACGTGATCGCGAACGTGCGGGGCGATTTCATCGTCTCGACGCACTGCCACAACGACCTCGGCCTCGCGGTTGCGAACTCACTTGCCGGCGTGGCGCACGGTGCGCGCCAGGTGGAGTGCGCGGTCAACGGTCTCGGCGAACGGGCCGGCAACGCCGCGCTCGAGGAGATCGTGATGGCGATCCGCACGCGCGCCGATCACTTCACGGGCGTCGGTGTGAACGTGCGCAGCGAAGAGCTCGCGCGCACGTCGCGGCTCGTGTCGCGTCTCACCGGCTATCCCGTTCAGTACAACAAAGCTGTGGTCGGTCGCAATGCGTTCGCCCACGAGAGCGGAATCCATCAGCACGGCGTGCTCGCCGACCGCAACACCTACGAGATCATCGACGCGGCCACGGTGGGCCAGGAAGCCGCGCAGATCGTGCTCGGCAAGCACAGCGGCCGTCACGCGTTCGGCGACACGCTCGCCAAGATGGGGATCAAGGTGCAGGGCGACGCGCTCAACTCGGCGTTCGTTCGATTCAAGGAGCTGGCCGACAAGAAGATCGAGATCACCGAAGCCGATCTCGAAGCGATCGTCGCGGAGGAGCTCGGCGTCGGTGCCGTGCACCGCTTCGCGATCGCCGAGCTCGACGTGCGCGGCGGCACGTTGGGCAAGCCGCTCGCACGCGTGCTGCTCGACGACGCCGAGAAGGGCAAAATCGAGGCGACCGGTACCGGCGACGGCATGATCGACGCCGCCATCGCGGCGATCTCGCGGGCCTCCGAGGTGAGCGGCACGCTCACCAACTTCCAGGTGCAGTCGGTGACGGGTGGTGCCGACGCGTTGGGCGCGGTGGTCCTCACGCTCACGGCCGAAGGCCGGAAGGTCACCGGGCGCGGCGTGGCCACCGACGTGGTCGAGGCGTCGGCGCGGGCCTACCTCAACGCGGTGAACAAGATCGCGCGTTTGCGCGGTACGGCGAACCGAGAGATGGAAGTGGGACCGTGACCGCCGATGTGAACCGCTGGATCGACTCGTCGACCGCGGTCGGGTGGGCGCGCGACTATCTCGAGATCCGGCGCGACATGCCGTATCGGGCGCAAGGCTACGAGGCACTCGTGGAGGTGCTCACCGTGCGGCGGGTGCGCCGCGTGCTCGATCTCGGCACGGGCGATGGCTACACGCTCGGTCTCGTGCTCGGTCTGCATCCCGCCGCCACGGGCGTGGGCGTCGACCTCAACCCCGAGATGCTGCGCCTCGCCGAGGAGCGGTTCGCGGGTGAGGCGCGTGCCGAGGTGCTCGAACAGGATCTTGACGCAGCGCTGCCCGCCTCGTTGGGCCGGTTCGATCTCGTCGTGAGCAGCTTCGCGATCCACCACTGCGCGCCCGACCGACAGCGCGCGCTGTACGGCGAGGTGCTCGAGCGGCTCGAGCCCGGCGGGCTGTTCGTGAACCTCGAGCACGTCGACTCACCCACGATCGAGCTGCACGCCGCGTTCCTTGCCGCGCTCGGCCGTACCCTCGCCGACGACGACCCGTCGAACCAGCTCGTGGCCGTCGATGCGCAGCTCGGGTGGCTGCGCGACCTCGGCTACACGCAGGTCGAATGCCTGTGGAAGTGGCGCGAGCTCGCCCTGCTCACCGGTACTGCACCGGGCACCTGAGAGTCAGGTTTCAACCGGCGGGCGCTTCGGGTCGATGCATCGCGCGTGGACACATGCACGCACGGCTCGCGCGGGAGCGCCGACCCGAACTGTGCGCGCTGCTCCACGATGGCCGGGACCGGCCCCATGTTCCGCGCCGGCCGGCACGTCGTCGAGGCACGGGAGTGGACGCGCACGGGCCGGACCGTCACGACGATGGGCGAGCTCGGCCGGCTGGCATGGACGGCTGCCGTGCTCGCGCCATCGGTACCCGGCGTGTACCTGCTCGTGGTCGGGCACATGCCGTTCGGTGTGCTCGGCCCGTTCTTCTCGCTCGTGGCCGGCTACGCCGTGCTGCCGTCGGTGTGGGCCCGCGGCCGCCGCTGACCCGGCACGCTCACGAACCAGCGTGACGATCCGACCGTCCCGGGCGGATCGTCACGCTGATTGAGCTCAGCTGGGTTCCGAGTCGTCAGCAGGAGACTTGCAGCGCACTGTCGAAGCAGGTGACCAGTGGGTTCGCGAACCCGCCGGCCGTCAGCTGCTGTCGGTAGCTGTAGGTGATCCTCGTCGCCGCGAACGTCACTTGCTCGTGCGGCGTGAGGTCGCCGCCGCCGGCCTCGATCTTGTAGCTCGACACGATTGCGTTGTCGAGCGTGAGGACGAGGTAGTCGGTTCCCTGCTTCTCGAGCGAGAGCACGATCGTGCCGAGGCTGTTGCCCTGCGCGTTGGCGAGCATGAACTTCGGCGACGCCTTGTCCTCGTTCTTGACCACGGTGAGGTCGAGCAACGTCGACGTGCTGGCGGCGGCGCCGCACGCCTGACCGGTGGTGCCGCCGTTCGACACCCCCCACGACCACGAGACGACGTCGATCTCGTTGGGGTGCAGCGCGTCGGTCGACTCACCAGGGATGTTCGCCACGTTCAGGAACGCGCCGTTGGCGGGCGCGCCGGGTGACGGCGGGCCGGGCGGCGTCGGGCACTGCACGGCCGGCAAAAGGCGAACGATGCTCGCCTGGCCGACGGGACCCTGCGAGCCGGTCGGGCCTTGGGCGTCCCACGACTGCAACGTCTCGGTGCTCTTGCACGTGGGTGGGCTCCCGACGTGGATGCTCGCGGCGCGGATCGCGCCGGCCGACGAGGCACAGCCGAAGAACGTCGGGTTCGGTCCGCCTGCGGCCGACGCGAGCTCGTAGCTCACGCTGCCGACGGCCGTGGCGCCGACGATCACCGAGAAGAGGACCACCACGGCTCGCGAACGGAGCAGCTTGCTGCGCATTGCACACCACCAATCTGGGTTCGCGCCCGCTCCGCCGGCGAGGGTAACCGGCGGATGTGCCGTCGAAAAGGGCGCCCAGTGGTGGATTCAGCTCGCGGTCACGCGCGGCATCCAGGCCGCGCGCGTGCGCTCGTAACCCGCGATGTCGGTGTCGTGTTGGAGCGTGAGGCCCACGTCGTCGAGGCCGTTCAGGAAGCGGTGTTGCGTGAAGTCGTCGAGTGGAAACGACACGTCGATGCCGAGGCTCGGGACCGCAACGCGGCGCTGCTCCACGTCGATCACGATCTCGGTGGCCGGATCGTCGTCGAGTGCTTCCCAGATTCGCTCGATCACATCTTGGGGGATCGTGATCGCGAGCAAGCCGGTCTTCGTGGAGTTGTTGCGGAAGATGTCGGCGAAACGCGACGACAAGACTGCCGCGAAGCCGTAATCCTGCAAGGCCCACACTGCGTGCTCGCGGGACGACCCGGTGCCGAAGTTCGGTCCGGCGACGAGCACGTTGGCGCCGTGGTAGCGCGATTGGTTCAGCACGAAGTCGCTGCTCTCGCGCCACTCGCTGAAGAGGCCCTCGCCGAAGCCGGTGCGCTCGACGCGCTTCAGCCAGTCGCTCGGGATGATCTGGTCGGTATCGACATCGGAACGCCGCAACGGCACGCCGCGTCCGGTGATCACGTGTACTGCTTGCATCGTGGCTCCCTGGCGTCGATCAGTCGAGATCGTCGGGCGTGGCGAAGTGCCCGGCGATGGCGGTGGCGGCAGCAACGGCCGGCGACACGAGATGTGTGCGCCCACCCTTGCCCTGGCGGCCTTCGAAGTTGCGGTTGCTGGTGGAGGCGCACCGCTCGCCCGGCGCGAGCTTGTCGGGGTTCATTGCCAGGCACATCGAACAACCGGGTTCGCGCCAATCAAACCCCGCGGCGCGGAACACCGCGTCGAGCCCTTCGGCCTCGGCTTGCGCCTTCACCGCTTCGGAGCCCGGCACCACGAGCGTGCGCAGCCCGGCCTTCACCGTGCGGCCGCGCGCCACGTCGGCCGCCGCCCGCAGATCCTCGATGCGCGAGTTCGTGCACGAGCCGATGAACACGGTGTCGACGGCGATGTCGCGCATCGGCGTGCCGGCCTTCAGCCCCATGTAGGCCAACGCTCGTTGGATCGATTCGCGCTGCGAGGCGTCGACCGCTGAGTCGGGCGACGGCACCCCGTCGTCGATGGTCACCGTCTGGGCCGGGTTCGTTCCCCACGACACGTGGGGTCGCAGCTCGGCGCCGTTGAGCACCACTTCCTTGTCGAACGTGGCGCCGGCGTCGCTGGGCAGGGCTCGCCACGCGTCGAGCGCGGCTTCCCAAGCGGCGCCCTTCGGCGCGAAGTTGCGGCCCTCCACGTAGGCGAACGTCACGTCGTCGGGCGCGACGAGCCCGGCTCGTGCACCCGCCTCGATCGACATGTTGCACAACGTCATGCGACCCTCCATCGAGAGCGCACGGATCGCGTCGCCGCGATACTCGAGCACCGAACCGATGCCGCCGCCCGTGCCGATGCGGGCGATGATCGCCAACGCAACGTCCTTCGCCGTGACGCCGCGTGGGAGCGCGCCGTCGACCGTGATCGCCATCGTGCCCGGACGGGTCTGTGGCAGCGTCTGCGTGGCGAGGACGTGCTCGACCTCGCTCGTGCCAATGCCGAATGCGAGCGCCCCGAACGCGCCATGGGTGGACGTGTGCGAATCGCCGCACACGATCGTCATCCCCGGTTGTGTGAGACCTTGCTCAGGGCCGATCACGTGCACGATGCCCTGGCCCGCGTCGCCGACGCCGTAGAGGCGCACGCCGAACTCCGCGCAGTTCCGCGCGAGCACGGCCATCTGCTGCGCGCTGATCGGCTCGGCCACTTCGCCAAGGCGCGTCGGCACGTTGTGGTCCATCGTGGCCACCGTGAGGTCGGGTCGCCGGACCGTGCGCCCGGCAAGGCGCAGACCGTCGAACGCCTGCGGCGACGTGACCTCGTGCACGAGGTGGAGATCGATGTAGAGCAGATCGGGCTCGCCCTTGGCGTGATGCACCACGTGCTGGTCCCAGATCTTCTCCGACAGTGTTCTCGGTGTCGTGGTGGTCGGCGCCATGGTGTCCCGTGCCTTTGCCGGTCGTCGTGGGGCGTCTCACTAGATGAGACGCTATGCTCACTGAATGGGCAGCGTAGCAGGCGTGCAAGTGCTCGACCGCAGTGTTGCCGTGCTCGATGCCGTTGCCGCCCAGGGCCCACTCGCGCTCGCCGAGCTCGCCGACGCCACCGGCCTGCCGCGAGCGACCGCGCACCGGCTGGCGATCGCGCTCGAGGTCCACGGACTCCTGGCTCGCGACGGCGGCGGCCGCTTCGCGCTCGGGGGCCGGCTGATCGGTTGGGGCGCCATCGCCGCCCGCTCTGATCCGATCCTCGACGCCGCGCCCGCCGTGCTCGCCGCGTTGCGCGATTCGAGTGGCGAGTCGGCCCAGCTCTACGTGCGCGAAGGCGACCAACGTGTGTGCGTGGCCATTGCCGAACGGGCGACCGGACTGCGCGATTCGGTGCCGCTCGGGGCCGCGTTGCCACTCGACGCCGGTTCGGGCGCACGCGTGCTCCTTGCCTGGGCCGACGACGCCGAACGCTTCCCGCGCGTCGCTGCCGGCGAGCTCGCGGCCGTGCGCCGCCGAGGGTGGGCGCAGACCGTGGGCGACCGAGAACCGGGAGTGGCCAGCGTGAGCGCGCCGGTCCACGACGCGTCGGGTGCGGTGGTGGCCGCGATCTCCGTCTCGGGCCCGATCGAACGGATCGGGCGCCAACCCGGGCGCGGGCTCGCCGCCACGGTGGTCGCCGCGGCCCGCGATCTCGAAGCGCGTGCCCGAGGCGACGCGCGCCCGTAACCTTCGCGTAACACGTCGGGCCTACGGTCTTGCCCATGGACGTGGAGGTACGGCGCTGGCCGTCTGAACGGCTCGTGGTCGACGACTTGCGAGCCCGGGAGGTTCCGAGGCTGCTCCTGCTCGACGACGAGGAGCCGCCGCCCGAGATCTACGACTGTCTCGAGGATTGGATTCGGCTCCCTGCGAGTGACGCCGATCTCGAGGCGCGCCGGCTCGCCGTGGCGCGCCGGGGTGTGGAGCACTCGGTGCGGCCACGGCTCGACGAAGCAGGCATCCTGCGCTTCCGCGACTCGTGGGTGAGCCTCTCGCCCGTGGAACGGGAGCTGGCGAGCGCGCTCGTCGACAAGTTCGGCGCGGTGGTGGCCCGAGGCGTGCTGACCGATCGGGCGTGGCCCGATGGCGCACCCACCCGCAACGCCCTCGACGTGCACATGCTCCGCTTACGGCGCCGCGCCGCGTCGGTGAGTCTGGAGATCCGCACCGTGCGGTCGCGTGGCTACCTCATGCACGCGGCCGCGGCGATGGAGATGTCGGCAACGGGCTGAACCTCCGTGCGCCCGTCCCGTAGCGTGCGGCCGTGCGCGCGGGTGTCGACACGGGCGGAACGTTCACTGATGCTGTGAGCGACGACGGCCGCATCGTGAAGGTGCCGTCGACGCCGCACGATCCCGGTGTCGCGTTGCGCGACGCGCTCGCGGCGCTTGCTGCGACACGCCCCGACGTGCTCGCGCACGGGACGACCGTCGCGACCAACGCTTTGTTGGAGCGGAGGGGAGCGCGGGTCGCGCTGTTGTGCACGCGCGGGTTCGGTGACGAGATCGAGATCGCGCGCCAGGCGCGTCCGTCGCTCTACGACGTGTTTGCCGATCGGCCGCAACCGCTCGTTCCTCGCGAGCTGCGCATCGACATCGACGAACGCATCGCCGCCGACGGCACCGTGTTGCACGCGCTCGAGCTCGATTCGGTGCCGCTCGCGATCGACGCCGACGCGATCGCGGTGTGCCTGCTGCACGCCGATCTGCATCCGCAGCACGAACGCGCCGTCGCCGCCGTGCTCCGCGGCGCGGGCTACGACGTGACCTGCTCCCACGAGGTGTCACCCGAGTTCCGCGAGTACGAGCGCATGTTGACGACTGTGGCGAACGCGTATCTGCGCCCCGCGTGTCGTGCGTATCTGCGCGACCTGGTCGAGACGGCCGGCGAGGCGCTGGTGATGACGAGCGCAGGTGGCCTCGTGCCTGCGTCCGCCGCAGCCGATGTGCCGGTGGCGCTGCTGCTCTCCGGGCCGGCCGGTGGTGTGCGCGCCGCCGCCGCGGTGGCCGCCGCGTGCGGCTTCGAGGATGCCGTCGCGTTCGACATGGGTGGCACGAGCACCGACGTGTGCCTCGTGCGGGGTGGCGTGCCCGAGCCCGCGCCGATGCTGCAGGTGGCCGGTCTCCCGATCCGCATGCCCGCGCTTGCTGTGCACACGATCGGCGCCGGCGGCGGGTCGATCGCCGCCCTTGATCCCGGCGGCGCGCTCACCGTCGGACCGCGCAGCGCAGGGGCGCGACCTGGCCCGGCCTGCTACGGCCACGGCGGCACCGAGCCCACCGTCACGGATGCCGACCTCGCACTCGGCCGCATCCCGCCCGACCATGCGTTTCCCGGTCTCGGCGCGCTCGACCTGGCAGCGGCGCGCGCCGCTCTGGCGCGCGCCGGCATCGACGCCGGCGGGGTGATCGCCGTGGTCGACGCGCACATGGCGCGCGCCGTGCGCGCCGTCACGGTGGAGCGCGGGATCGACCCCAGGGGCGTCGTGCTCGTGGCCTTCGGAGGGGCCGGACCGTTGCACGCGTGCGCCGTCGCGGAACAGCTCGGTATACAGACCGTGCTCGTGCCACCGCGAGCCGGCGTGTTCAGCGCCGTAGGGCTCTGGGCCGCGCCGCGGCGGCGCGAGGTGGTGGTGTCGGTCGCCGGCGAGGCGGTGAGCGACGCGGTGGAGGTGGCGGCCGCGCGACTCGACGGCGAGGGCGCGCTCGAGACCGCGTACGACTGTCGGTATCGCGGCCAGGGCCATGAGCTGACGGTGTCGTCGCCCGATGCGTTCCACGCCGAGCACGAACGCGTGAACGGCTACGCCCGCCGCGGCGCGACCGTGGAGGTGATCGCGGTGCGGGCCCGCGCCACGGTGGCGGCACCGCACGCGATCGACACCCTGCCGAGCGTGGCGCGGCGGACCGTGGTCGGACCGGCCGTCGCCGCCGAAGCCGACTGCACGATGTGGGTGCCGGAAGGCTGGCGCGCGGCCGTGGGCGCGCTCGGTACGTGGATCGTGACGCGAGACAGTGAGCTGCAGGTGGCTTCTCGATGATGGATCCGGCCACGCTCGCAGTCCTCGTCGCTCGCCTCACCGGAGTGGCCCAGGAGATGGGTGCGGTGCTGCGGCGCGCCGCGTCGAGCCCCAACATCAAAGAGCGCGCGGATTGCTCAGCTGCGCTGTTCACGCCCGACGCGGAGCTGCTCGTGCAAGCCGAGCACATCCCCGTGCACCTCGGCGCCATGCCGGCGGCCGTGCGCGCGGCGATCGACGCGATGGCGGCGCGTGGTCATGTGTGGCGCCCGGGCGATCAGGTCGTGGTGAACGATCCCTTTGCCGGGGGCACCCATGTGAACGACGTGACGCTCGTCGCGCCGGCCTTCACCGACGACGGCGCGTTGCTCGGCTGGGCGGCGAACCGCGCGCACCACGCCGATCTCGGCGGCATGGCCCCCGGTTCGATGCCCGCCGACGCCACTGAGGTGTTCCAAGAAGGCCTGCGCATTCCACCTGTGTTGCTCACGCACGACGTCGCCGAGATCTTCGTGGCGTCGTCGCGCACTCCGGAGGAACGGCGTGGTGACCTCGCCGCGCAGGCCGGCGCGAACGCCGTCGGCGTCGAGCGCCTGCGTGAGCTCGCGCCGCGTGGCGACGACCTGGCCGAGATCGTCGCCTACGGCGAACGCCGCATGCGTGCCGCGCTCGACGCGTTACCCGATGGCGAAGTGCATGTGACCGATGTGCTCGACTCGGTCGGCGCCGGACCCGACGCGCGCACGCCGAGCACGATCGCTCTGACCGTGACGCTGCGCGGCGCACAGATCACGTTCGACTTCACCGGTAGCGCGCCACAACGGCCCGGAACCGTGAACGCAGTGGAGGCCGTCACCCACAGCGCGGTGGCGTACGCGTTGCGCTGCGCGACCGATCCGACGATCCCGGCGAACGGTGGCGCGTTGCGGCCCGTGCGCGTGATCGCACCCGCCGGCACGGTGGTCGCCGCCGAGCTCCCCGTAGCGGTCGGCGCGGGCAACGTCGAGGTGAGCCAGCGCGTCGCCGACATGTGCTTGCGTGCGATGGCCTCGTTCGCGCCCGAGCGCGTGGGCGCCGGTGATCAAGGCACGATGAACAACGTGCTCATCGGCGGGCGGGGCGGCGCCGGCGGAGCCGGAGGCGGCTGGGTGTACTACGAGACGATCGGCGGTGGCCAAGGAGGGCGCCCTGGCCGCGCCGGGATGAGCGGCGTGCACACCGGGATGACGAACACGCTCGATACGCCTGTCGAGGCGATCGAGCGCACGTATCCGATGCGCGTGCGGCGGTACTCGCTGCGCACCGGGAGCGGTGGCCACGGCGCACACCCCGGTGGCGACGGCATCGTCAAGGAGTACGAGATGCTCGACACGGTGACCGTCTCGCTGATCACGGAGCGCCGGGTGAGCGCTCCTGCGGGCCTCGCCGGGGGAGGCGACGGCGCGGTGGGGGAGAACTGGCTGCTGCCGGCCGGCGACGAGGCCCGCGGTGTGCGCCTCGCCGACAAGTGCACGGTCGAGCTGCGGGCGGGTGACGTGCTGCGGATCATGACACCCGGCGGCGGCGGGTGGGGCCGGCCCTGATGGGCCGCCCGAGACACTCTTGACATGCAGCCGAATGGCTGCGTATATTGAACAGGCAGTCGGACGGCTGCTCGTTCATCGGGGTACCGCGATGGCCGCACGAAGCAGTTGGAGCTGATGAACCAACCCGAGCTCGACGAGCTCGACAACGTGTTCAAGGCCTTGGCCGATCCGAGCCGTCGACGGTTGCTCGACGGCTTGAACGAGCGCGGCGGCCAGAGCCTGCGCGAGCTCTGCGCGGGTCTCGACATGGCTCGCCAATCGGTGAGCAAGCACCTCGCGTTGTTGGAAGCCGCCAACCTCGTCACCACGTTGCGGCGCGGCCGCGAGAAGCTCCACTACCTCAACGCGGCCCCGATCAACGAGATCGCCGACCGCTGGATCAATCACTACGACCGACAACGGGTGGCCGCGTTGGCCGACCTGAAATCCGCACTGGAAGGCGCACCGATGTCCGCGACGACGAAGCCCGAGTTCGTGTACACGACCTACATCCGCACCACACCGGAGCAGCTCTGGCGGGCGCTGACCGAGCCCGCGTTCACCCAGCGGTACTGGAAGACGTCGTTCGAGACCGACTGGTCCGTTGGCTCCGCGATGACGTGGGACAACCACGGCGTGCGGATCGAAGACCCCCAACAGCGCGTGCTCGTCTACGACCCGTTCGAGCGCCTCTCGTACTCGTGGCACTCGTTCACGCCGGAGCTGTTCGCGGCGTCGAGCTTCACGAGCAGCGAGGAAGTGGCGCTCGCAGCCGAGCCGCGGTCGAAGGTGACGTTCGAGATCGAACAGCAGGGCGACACGTGCAAGCTCACCGTCGTGCACGACGACTTCGAACCCGGTGGCGTCGTCGCCCAGAAGGTCAGCCACGGTTGGCCGCGTGTGATGTCCGATCTGAAGTCGCTGCTCGAGACTGGTGATCCGTTGGGCGTGAGCTAGATCCGCAGACCGATCGCGTGCGGCGAACCCGGCTTCGGCAACGGGTGGCGGAACAGCTTGGCCGCGTTCTCGTGGCTGATCTGGGCGACCTCGTTGGCCGGCAGGTCGCCGTAGTACTTGGCGAACACGGCTTGCGTGTCGGGCCAGGTGCCGTCGCCGTGGGGGTAGTCGCTCTCGAACACGATGTTGTCGATACCGATCGTGTAGCGCGTGGACAGCGTGGAAGGGTCGTCGATCGTGGAGAACCAGAAGTTGCGCAACAGCACCTCGGCGGGACGAAGATCACCCGGGAAGTACGAGCCGTAACCGCTGCGATCGACGATGTTCTCGAGCCGGTCGTAGAGCATCGCGACCCAACCGATCCCGCCTTCGCTCATGCAGATCTTCAGGTCGGGGAACTTCACCGGCCAGCGCGACCAGAGCCACTCGGCACACGACGACAGCGACAGCTGACCGAACAGGGTGGCGCCGAGCGGCACCATCGGCGCGCCGGGCGGCATCGCCGCAACACCAGTGGACCCGACGTGCAGGCAGATCACGGTGTCGGTCTCGGCACACGCGCGGATGACCGGCTCCCACCAGTCGGAGAAGATCGGCTCCATGCCCACGCGATGTGGCTGTTCGGGGAGGCTCACGGCCACGAAGCCGCGTGCCGCGTTGCGCCGGATCTCGGCGGCGGCAGCCTCGTTGTCGCCGAGGTATGTGATGGCGACAGGGATGAAGCGTTCGGGATGCGGCGCGAACCACTCGTCGTAGAACCAATCGTTCCAGGCTCGTGTCGCGGCGAGACCCAGCTCCGGATCCTTGGCTTCGGCGAACACCCGACCGCAGAAGCCCGAGATCTGCGACGCGAAGTTGGCCGAAGCCCAGACCCCATTGATGTCCATGTCGCGAACACGCGCGTCGGGGTCGTAACAGCCGGGCCGCATCTCTTCGAAGCGGGTCGGCTCGACCACCCAGTCTTCGCGGGGCCGTCCGACGACGGCGTTGAGGCCGACCTGGAAGTAGATCTTGCCGTCGAAGCCCCAGACCTCGTGGCCTTCCTCGGTCTCGATGATGCGCGGCGCATGCTGCTGGAGGTGCTTGGGCAAGCGTCCTTCGAACATGTGCGGCGGCTCGACCACGTGATCGTCGGCCGAGATCAACGTGTAGTGGATGGCGCGCGGCTCCGGGTCGGGCAGCAGCGCGTGCATCTCCGTCTTACGCCAGTTCAGCTTGATGCGCACGAGCGTACGCGACTCTCGCTCACCCACTCCAGACCGCGTGCCGCTCGAGGTAGCGGCCGGTGGCGGGCTCGGCGATGCAGCGTCCGCGTTCGGCCACGAGCCGGCCGCGTGACCACACCGCCCGCGGCCAACCGGTGGTCGTGTGCCCGGCATACGGCGAGTGGTCCACAGCCATGTGGAGGTCGCCCGCGGCCAGCCCCTGGGCATGCCGGGGATCCCACACCACCACGTCGGCGTCGCTCCCGATCTGCAGCGATCCCTTGGCGGGCCAGAGGCCGAACGTGCGCGCGGGCGCCTCGGCGCAGAGGCGAACCCAATCGGCGACGGTGATGCGCCCCGCGCGCACGCCGTCCCACACGAGCGCGAGGCGCGTCTCGATACCGGGCAATCCACCGGGGATCTCGGTGAAGTCGCGATAGCCGTCGGCGCGGGCTTGCGTGCCCGCGCGGCGATCGTGCATCCAGAAGGGACAGTGATCGGTGGCCACGGTGTGGATCCAACCGCGTGCCAGACCTTCCCACAGCTCGTCGGCGTGCCATGCGTCGCGCAGCGGCGGCGTGCACACGAAGTTCGCGCCGTCGTCGCGTTCGAGTGCCGACACGTCGAGGTACAGGTACTGCGGGCACGTCTCGGCAGCGATCCGCACGCCGCGCTCTTGCGCTTCCCGAACGGCGGCGAGCGCGGGCGCACTCGACAGGTGCACCACGTAGGCGTCGGCATCCGCCTGTTCGGCAAGGCGCGCCGCGCGTGCGGTGGCCTGCGCTTCGAGCTGCGCCGGTCGTGTGTTGGCGTGCTCGATCACACCCGTGCGGCCCGCAGCGAGTGCGGCTTGGCGCAACGATTCGATCGCGTCACCGTCTTCGCAGTGCAGCGTGACGAGTGCACCGTGCTTGCGAGCGTGGCGCATGATCTTCAGGATCGTGTCGTCGTCCACCTGCAACAGCTCGGGATACGCCATGTAGAGCTTGAAGCTCGTGACGCCGCGCGCCACGCAATCGGCGATCATGCGTTCCGGGACCGGTTCGGTGAACGTCATGTGGAGCCCGTAGTCGATGACGGACGGCTCGGCCCAGCTCTGCCATGTGGCTAGCGCGGCCAAGGGGTCTTCACCGCGGTACGCGGTCACGTAGTCGATGATCGTGGTCGTGCCCCCGATCGCGGCCGCGCGTGTTCCGGTGTCGAAGTCGTCGCTGACCCGCACGTTGCCCACTGGCAGGTGCAGGTGCGTGTGCACGTCGACACCGCCCGGCACGACGTAGCAGCCCGCGGCGTCGTAGGTGTCGTCGTCGGCCGTTGCATCGAGACCCGCGCTGACCGTGGCGATGCGACCGTCGGAGCCGAGGCGCACATCGGCGATGCGCTCCCCGTCGCAGTCGACGACGGTGCCGCCACGCACCAGCGTCGTACGGCTCATGCCTTCGTGACGTCGGGCGCACCGGGGGCGTGGCCGACGATCTGCTCGTAGCTCTCCGGGTCGGTGGCGCCTTCGGTGACCAGCAGGAGGACCGTGGCATCGTCGGTGAGCCCCACGAGGTCGCGGCCGCCGAGCTCGATCACGCCGAGCGCGCCGGCGAGGGCGGCCGCGCCGGTCTCGCCCGCTTCGATGCCGTCGGCGGCGAGCAGGCGCATGGCTTGTTCGGCGCGGCCGTCGTGCACGGTGACGCACCAGTCGAGCCCGGCCAGCAGGACCGGGAAGGCGATGAGGGAGGCGTTGCCGCAGTTGAGCCCGACCATCATCGATCGGTGCGGACCGGGAACCTCCACCATGTGTCCGTCGCGGACCGAAGCGAGCACGCACGCCGCGTCGGCCGGCTCCACGCTCACGAGCTTCGGCCGTGGCACGTGGTGCGCGTAGGCCGCCACACCGCTCGCCGCGAGCGCTCCGACTCCGGCCGGCAGCATCACCACGCTGACGGTGCTTTGTCCGGCGAGCTGGTCGTCGATCTCCGCGAAGATCGTCGCGTAGCCCTCGATCACGTGGCGCGGAGTGTCTTCGTAACCGGGCCACGACGTGTCGGAGATGACCACGCAGTCGTCGCTCTGCATCGCCGCGCTCTGCGCCACGGCATCGTCGTAGGTGCCATCCACGAGCACCACGGTGGCGCCTTCACTCTTGATCGCGGCGATGCGCGCCGCGGTCATGTCATCGGGCACGAAGATCGTCGCATCGAGCTCGAGCAGCTTCGCCATGCGCGCCACGGCGCGGCCGTGATTCCCGTCGGTGGCCGCGGCGAGACGCAGCGGCCGCAGCGGCGCGACCGCGACGCGGAGCTCGTCGATCGTGGACCACTGCGGCTCGCCGCCGAGCCGCGCCACGAGCGCACGGTACGTGGCCCACGACGCGCCGAGCATCTTGAACGCGGGCAGCCCGAGCCGGTCGGACTCCACCTTCACGAGCACGCGTGCCACGCCGAGTCGCGCGGCGAGCGCGGGAGATTCGCGCAGGGGAGTGGGCGCGTAGCCGGGCAGCTTGCGGTGCAGCTCGAGCGGCTCGCGTGTCGATGCGAACGGCACCGGATCGTCCGATCGGTGCGGGTTCTTCAGGAGCTCTTCCACTAGATGCCGCCCGCGAACGCGTCGATCATCAGGCGCGCGTCGGCACCGAGCGGATACAGGATCGGGCACGTGCAACCGTGATCGATGTAGCGCTGCACCTGCTCGCGGCACTCTTCGGCGGTCCCGCTCGCGGTGAGCATCTGCACCACGTCGTCGGGTACGAGCTTGCTCGCGGCGACCACTTGTTCGTGCGTTGCCGGCCAGGTGAGCACCTTGCCGATCTCGTCGAGCACCGATTCGGGCACGCCGCTCGCCTTCATGATGTGCGGCTGCTGACCGAGGTACTGCGTGACCATGAGCCGCGCGTCGTCGAGCGCGCGGGCACGATCGGGGTCGAGTGAGCACACGACGAGCTGCGGTCGGTCGAGGTCGTCGACGCTGCGTTTGGCCCGCGCGGCTCCCACTTCGAGATGCTGCATCGCTCGCTCGTTGTAGTCGGGTGACACGAGGTAGTTCAGCACCACACCGTCGGCGATCTCGCCGGTGAGCTCCATCATCTGCATCCCCGTCGCCCCGATGTAGATCGGCACGTCCTTCGCGCGGCGCTCTTGATACACGTAGTCGAGCTCCACGCCGTCGAGGTGCACGTACTCACCGTCGAACGTGACCGTCTCGTTGTGCAGGAGCGCTCGAACCGTGGTCACGATCTCGCGCATCACCGTGATCGGCCGGGCCCGTGAGATCCCCACCTTGGCGGCCAGCGGATCCCACCACGCGCCGATCCCGAGGAGCACTCGCCCGGGCGCGAGATCGTCGAGCGTGGAGAACGTGGCCGCGAGCCGCGCCGGGTTGCGGCTCCAGCAGTCGACCACGCCCGAGCCCACCTTGATGCGCTCGGTGGTGGCGGCGAAGGCAGCCATCGGTACGGTCGCCTCGCGCACGAGACGGCTCTCGGCCTGCCAGACCGCATGGAAGCCCTGTTGTTCGGCGTACTGCGCGAGGGCCATCGCTTCGCGCAGTGGATGCGCATCCTGCAGGTAGATCGCCACCGGGGTCGTCATCGCGCTCCTGATCGTGTACGAGCCGTGGGGTTGATCTTCTCAGAGCCGAGCGAACAAGCGCCGAGCATGGCGCGCCGCGGTGGCTCGCACCTCGTCGGGGTCGACCCGCGTGGCGATGCCATCACGCAGCATCGTCTCGCCGTCGATCACCACCTCACGGGCGCGCAGCCCCGGCGAGAACGCCACGAACCACGGATCATCGGCGCCATCAGCCGACCACGTGACCGTGTCGCCGCGGGCTTCGGGCACGAGGTCGTAGCCGGCCTCGAGCCAGCGCCACACGGTGGTCGGTGTCTCGGTCACGTCGTGTTCTCGGAGCCGCACGTAGGCGAGTCGCACCTCCTCGAGCATGTCGGCGCCGATGCCGTCGGTGCCGAGGACGACACGGTTCGAGAAGCGCGCCGGGCGTCCGTAGCCGACCGCGTTGTTCATGTTGCTGCGCGGGTTGTGCGCGATGAGACCGCGCAGACCAGCGTGCTCGTCGAGCTGCACGCAGTGCACGAGCAGCCAATCATCAGCCGTGAGGTGCGCGAGACGCTTCGGCGCGTCGATGTCGTCGACGGCTTCGGCCACATGGATGTGCACGCCCACGCCGAGATCGCTCGCGAGTCCCGCCGCGGCCTCGATGGTCGCGTCGCTGCAGGTGAAGGCCGCGTGCAGCCCCACAAAGCCTCGTCCGCCGGCGCGCAGGAACCGCTCGTTCTCGGCCAGCCCGCGACCGGCGCCTTCGGGACCGTGCCGATCGGTGGCGCCGTACGCGCAGAGCACTCGCACGCCGACCTCGGCACACGCATCGGCGATCACCGTGAGCGAGCCTTCGATCGCGTTCGGCGACTCGTGATGGTCGATGATCGCCGTCGTACCGCACTCGAGTGCTTCGAGTGCGCCGAGGCGCGCCGCGGCGCGGATCATCTCGAGATCGAGGGCCACGTCGACGCGCCACCAGATCTGCTCGAGGATCTCGATGAATCGCGTCGGTGTCTTCGGAGGCGCCGGCATGCCTCGCGCCAGCGCCGAGTAGAGGTGATGGTGCGCGCACACCATCCCGCCGGTGGTGCGGCTCATGGCGAGCTGGGATCGGTGACACCCGCGGCCGCCGGCCGGCCCATCGGCAGCGTGGCGCGCCACTCGCCGTCGCGATCGTGCAGCGCCGCCGCCACGGCACCGGCCGTGGGGACCAGACCGATCTCGCCCACGCCTTTGATCCCGTACGGCGCGCGGGGTTGTGGTGCTTCGACCAGGATCACGTCGACCGGCGGCATGTCCTTGGCCCGCAAGATGCCGAGGCTGCGCAGCGTGGTGTTCACGGGGCGGCCGTTGTCGTCGGACGGGAACTGTTCGGTGAGCGCGTAGCCGAGACCCATGTGCACGGCGCCTTCGATCTGGCCCTCACACAGCTGCGGGTTCACCGCTCGTCCCACATCGTGCGCGGCCACGACCCGTTCGATCGCGCCGCTCTCGCGATCGAGGATGACGAGCTGCGCGGCGTACCCGAACGCCGAGTGGATCACCGGATTCTCGAGCCCCTCGGACAGCGCGCTCGTCCAATCCACACGGAACTCGCCGTCGTAGTCGATGCCCACGCGGCAGCCGTCGGCGACCGCGGCCCGGCACGCTTCGGCCACCGAGCCCGCGCCCATGAGAGTGCCGCGTGAGCCAGTGGTCTGGCCGGCGCCGAGCTCACGTGTGGTGTCGACGACGACGCGCACGCGGGCCGGGTCGATGCCGAGCTCCTCGACAGCCACCTGCAACGCCACCGTGTGCACGCCTTGGCCCATCTCGGTCCAGCAGTGGCGGACCTCGACGGTGCCGTCGGGTTCGAATCGGACGACGGCGCGCGCCACTTCCTTGAAGCCGTTGCCGAGGCCACTGTTCTTCAGGCCGAGACCCACGCCGACCGCCTTGCCTTCGGCCCGAGCCGCGTCGTAGTACGGCTTGACGGCGTCGAGACATTGGCGAACTCCGGCACAGCCGTCGTCCATGATCTGACCGGGGCCCCACACCACACCGGGCTCGATCGCGTTGCGAGCGCGGATCTCCCAACCGCTGATGCCCACCTGCTCGGCGAGCCGATCGAGCACGCCTTCCATCGCGAACTGCGCCTGGTTGGCGCCGAACCCTCGGAACGCGCCGCACACGGGGTTGTTGGTGCGCGCCGCCACAGCTTCCACGTCGATGGTGGGCAGGTGATACGGCCCGCTCGCGTGGCCCGCCGCGCGTTCGAGCACCTTCATACCCACGCTCGCGTAGGCACCGGAATCGCCGACCATGCGCGCCTTGAGCGCGGTGAGCTTGCCGTCGGCGTCGCAGCCGGCCCAGTACTCCATCCGGATCGGGTGCCGCTTGGGATGCATCAACAGGCTCTCTTCGCGAGAGAGCGTGCACTTCACCGGTCGTTGCACGAGCCAGGCCGCCAGCGCAGTCTGCGCCTGGTTGCTCATGTCTTCCTTGCCGCCGAACGCTCCGCCGTTGCTCACGAGCTCGACGGTGACGCGGTCCTTGTCGACGTCGAGCACGGCCGCGATCTGGTCGCGGTCGTCCCAGACGCCTTGACCGCCCGAGTACACGTGCAACGTGCGGCTGGTGAGATCAGGTACCGCGAGCGTGGCTTCCGGCTCCAGGAAGGCGTGTTCGATGCGCTGCGTCTGGAAGATCTCGTGCACCACGTGCGAGCTCGCGGCCAAGGCCGTCTCCACATCGCCGCGCGCGTACACGGATCGAGAGAGCACGTTGGTCTCGGTGCCCCAGACGGCGATCTCTTCGTCGATGACGGCGGCGGCCGCGTCGGTGATCGTTCGCAACGGCGTGTACTCGACGGTGACGAGCGAAGCCGCATGACGCGCAACCTCGCGATCGCCGGCGACCACGACGGCGATCACGTCGCCGAGGTAGCTCGTGCGGCCGCCCTCGGGGATGAAGACCGGCCAATCCTTGTGGATGATGCCGACTCGCAACGTGCCCGGAACGTCGGCCGCGGTGAAGACCGCCTCGACGCCGGGGAATGCGCGCGCCGCGGCCGTGTCGATGCGCACGACCTCGGCGCGCGCGTGATCGGTGAGGCGCAGCGCCGCGTGCAACATGCCCTCGACCCGGAGATCGTCGACATAGCCACGGTCGCCGAGCGCCAACGCCTCGGCCTCGTACTTCGCTCCGTTGCTGCCGATGCCGTGCGGCAATGTCGTAGGCGCAACGTCGGCGCCCGAGGCGAGCAGGTCGATCGCGTCGAGGATCTTGATGTAGCCGGTGCAGCGGCACAGGTGGGAGCCGAGCAGGCGGGCGACTCCATCGCGGTCGTCGGCCTTGCCGCGGTCGAGTAGCGACTTGGCGCGCATCACGATCCCCGGTGTGCAGAAGCCGCACTGCAACGCCCCGCACGCCGCGAACGCGCGGGCGTACCGGTCGCGTTCGGCATCGTCGACGCCTTCGAGGGTGAGGACGGTCTTGTCCGTGACCTTCGTCATCGACGTCTGGCACGCGACCACGGCCTTGTCGTCGATGATCACCGTGCAACAGCCACACTGACCGGTGGGGGAGCAGCCGTCCTTCGGTGATGTGACGTTCAGCTCCTCGCGCAATGCCGCGAGCAGGTGTGGGTGGTCGGAGCGCACCGTGACCTCGGCGCCGTTCAGTGTGAACGTCGTGCCCCCCTCGCTCGCACGGCCGCTTCGAGCCTCGGCGGGCCGGGCGTCTTCGTCCCCCGCTCGGCCGTGGCTCGCGCCCCCTGGGGCATTGTGGATCACGGTCATGGCGTCAGCTTTCAGGGTGGCGGGGGGATGGCGCCGCGGCGCTCGGTGATGAGGCCGTACACCTCGGGCCGGCGGTAGCGGTCGAAGTCGAAGAGCGTGTGCTTGTACTGGGCGCACCGGTCGAGGTCGCATTCGGCCACCACGACCTCGTCGCCGGCCGTGGTGCACTGTGCGACGATCTGGCCCGACGGGGCCACGATCACCGACTGTGCGAGCGCGTCGACGCCTTCCTCCACGCCACACTTGGCGACGCCCACGACCCACATGCCGTTCTGGTAGGCGCCCGATTGCAGCACGAGATGATTGTGGAAACCGGCGAGCGCGTCCTGCGTGGGGTCGGGCGCGTAGTGGATCGGCGTGTTGTAACCGATCAACGCGAGCTCGCAGCCCTGCAATGCGAGCACTCGGTACGTCTCGGGCCACCGACGATCGTTGCAGATCGCCATGCCCACGATGCCGCCGAACGCGCGCCACACGTCGAACGAAGAACCCGGCTCGAAGTAGCGGCGTTCGAGATGCTGGAACGGTCGCCACGGTTCGTGTTCCTCGTGGCCCGGGAGATGCACCTTGTGGTACTTGCCCACGATGGCGCCCCGGCCGTCGACGAGGATGCTCGTGTTGTAGCGGTGGCGCGTGCCGGAGCTGTCGTCGGCCTCGGCATAGCCGAACGAGAAGCCGATCCCGAGCCGGAGCGCTTCGTCGAAGAGCGGTTTCGTGGCCGCCGACGGCATCTCCGTCTCGAAGAACACATCGACCTCGGCCCAGTCGGCAAAGAACCAACGAGGAAAGAAGGTGGTGAGGGCGAGCTCGGGGAACACGACGAGCTGCGCGCCGCCGGCACGGGCGCGGTGCAACAACGCGATCATCCGATCGACGACGTCGGCACGGGGCTCGTCGCGTGCGATCGGTCCCATCTGTGCCGCCGCGATCCGCACCGACCGATCCGTCATGACTCCCGCTCCCCGATCTGCGCAGGGGCACCCCGGTCCGCGTCGTCGAGCAGCGCCGATTCGGTGCTGAGGGCGAGCAGGGTGTGGAGGAGCACGTTCGCGCCGGCCTCGAGGTCGGCGGGGTCGGTGTGCTCGGCGACGTTGTGCGACAAGCCCTTGTGGCTCGGTACGAAGATCATCCCTGTGGGGCACACGCGCGCCAGCATCTGCGCGTCGTGGCCCGCGCCCGACGGCATGCGCCGAACGGAGTACCCGAGCGTGCGTGCCGTGTCGTCGACGAGTGCGATCACGCGCTCGTCGAATTCCACCGGCTCGAAGCGCGCGGTGGAGCGGCTCTCGATCTCGACGTGTTCGTCGGACGCGATCGTGGCGACGGCATCGGCAAGGAGCTCTTCGGCGCGGCGCAGCTCGGCTTCGTCGGTGTTGCGCAGGTCGACGGTGAGCGTTGCGCGCCCCGCGACGACGTTCACGAGATCGGGTTGCAGGCGCAGTGATCCGACGGTGCCCACCTGGTGGCGACCGACTGCCGCGATGACCTCGCGGACCGCGACGGCGATCCGGGCCGCCGCGTGGCCGGCGTCGTGGCGCATCGACATGGGCGTGGTGCCGGCGTGGTTCGACTGACCGGTGACGCTGATCTCCTGCCACGAGATGCCCTGCACGCTCGTGACCGCGCCGATGGTGATGCCGGCGGCTTCGAGCACTGGGCCCTGTTCCACATGCACCTCGACGAACGCGTGCGGAGGCGGACCCGGACACGGGAACGGGCCCCCATAGCCGATGCGCGCGAGCTCGTCGCCGAGACGCGCGCCGTCGATGCCGATCGTGTCGAGTGCAGTCTCGACGTCGAGCCCGCCCGCGTACACGAGCGAACCGAGCATGTCGGGTGGGAAGCGCGCGCCCTCTTCATCGGTGAAGAAGGCGACGGCGATCGCGCGATCCGTGCTGATGCCGGCGCGCTCGAGCGTCTCGATGACCTCGAGGCCGGCCAGCACGCCGAAGGTGCCGTCGTACTTGCCGCCGGTTCGGACGCTGTCGATGTGGGAGCCGCACATCACCGGCGCGAGATCGGGTCGGCGGCCGCCTCGGGTGGCGATCACGTTGCCGATGGCGTCGATGTGAACGTCGAGCCCGAGGTCGTGCATCCACGCGACGACCACCTCACGCGCGTCGCGGTCGTGTTCGGTCAACGCGAGGCGACACACGCCACCGCCGTCGATGGCGCCGACTGCGGCGAGGTCCGTGAGCCGGTCGAGGAGCCGGGCGCCGTCGACGCGCAGCTCGGCCGCGGCATCGGAGCGCGCGCGCACCGGCTCGGCCATCATCCGCTCATGATCGGCGCCTCTTTACAAAAAGTCAAGAAGGCCCCAAATGCGACGGCCGCTCGCTCAGACGTCCGTCACGCACGACGTTCGGTGACCGGGGCTCTCGTACACTCGCCGCGATGGCACGCTTGCGGGCTGAGTTCACCGTTGAGCCGTTTGCCGACGGCGCACCCGGACCGCATGTGCGGGCTGCGATCGAGGCCGCCGAGCACACCGGCCTCGAGCCCGATGTGGGTCCGTTCGGGACGACGATCGAGGGCGACGAACCGATCGTGTCGGAGGCAGTCGGCGCGCTGGTGACCGCCGCGTTCGCGGCCGGCGCCACCCGAGTCTCGATGACAGTCGAGCGAGCGAGCCAGTGAAGAACGAGCGGGGCTGAGTCGGGTGGCGCGCCGTCATCCGCTGCTCGCGGCTGTGCAGCCCGTGGCCGACGCGCTCGGTGCGACGGTGGTGGCGCGCACGCGACTTGAGCCGAGTGACATCCCGCTGCAGTGGGAGGGGGAGGTCGTCGGCGGTCTGCGGCTGCCCGATCGCCAGGTGGGCCTGGCGCCGTTGATCGCGGAAGTGGAACGCGAGCTCGGTGCGCCGCTCGGTGATCTGTCGCGCGAGGACAAGCAGCAGGCGGTGCGCTTGCTCGAGGCGAGAGGTGCGTTCACGTTGCGCAAGAGCATCGAAGACGTCGCCGACGCGATCGGTGTGAGCCGCATCACGGTCTACAACTATCTGCACGCTGTCCGTGACGCGGGGGCCGACGCTTGACATTTTGTCAACCAGTCGGTTGGATGGATCGACGATGACGGTGCTGGCGCCCACCGATCTCGACGGCGCGCTCGCGGCGTTGGCCGAGCGGCCTGATGCGACCGTCCTCGCCGGCGGCACCGACTTGATGGTCGAGCTGAACTTCGGCCATCGACGCGCCGGCGTGTTCGTGAGCCTGCGTCGAGTGCGCGAGCTGCGCGAATGGAGCCGCGTCGGTGATGAGCTGACGATCGGCGCGACGGTTACCTACACCGGCCTCGAACGAGGTCAGATCGCGACGCTCGTGCCTGCACTCGCGCAGGCGGCGCGCACAGTGGGATCGCCGCAGATCCGCAATGCGGGAACGATCGGGGGCAATCTCGCAACCGCGTCGCCCGCGGGCGACACCTTGCCCGTGCTGAGCGCGCTCGACGCGGTTGTGGTGTGCGCGAGCGCGTCGGCGGGCCGGCGCGAAGTATCCGTGCACGACTTCCTGGTTGGTCCGAAGCGTTCGGCGCTCGCGGCGGGCGAGCTCGTGGTGGCGGTGCGCGTTCCGGTGCTCAGCGGTCCGCAGGAGTTCTTGAAGGTGGGCACGCGCAACGCGATGGTGATCTCGATCGCGGGTGTCGCGCTCGTGACCGACGCCGCGCGCGGCGGGCTGCGTTGCGCGCTCGGCAGTGTGGGGCCCACGGCGCTGCGTGCCGCGGATGCCGAGTCGTTCGCGGCCACGGCCGTGGAGTGGCCGAGTCGTCGCGCCACACCGGAGGCGGCCATCGAGTTCGGGCGGCTCACGGCGGGTGCCGCGCGTCCTATCGACGACCATCGGGCGACGGCGCACTACCGGCGGCATGCCGTCGAGGTGTGCGCCCGGCGTGCCTTCGAGCGCGTGACGCTGCGATGACCTACGCATTGCACGTCAACGGAGCCGAGCATCACGTGGCCGATGGCTGGCCGGGCGAGAGCCTGCTCTACGTGCTGCGCGAGCGCATCGAGCTGCCCGGTGCGAAGAACGCGTGCGAACAGGGCGAGTGCGGTAGCTGCTCGGTGCTGGTCGACGGTCTGCTCGTGTGCAGCTGCCTCGTGCTCGCCGAGAGCGTGTCGGGGTGCGAGATCGAGACGATCGAGCGTCACTCGGCGCTGAGTCGCGTGCAGCAGGCCTTCGTGGATGCCGGTGCGGTGCAGTGCGGCTTCTGCACGCCTGGGCTGGTCGTGGCGATCGAGGATCTGCTCGATCGCGAGCCGGAACCCGACGAGCTGACCGTTCGCGAAGCCATCTCGGGCAACTTGTGCCGCTGCACCGGGTATGGCCGGATCCTGGAAGCGGTGCGCCGCGCGGTGGCCGACCCGCGTGCGGCCGTGCCACCGACGGAACCGTCATGACGACCACGCGCACGCAAGCCCGCGCACCTCGCGTGGGCGAGAGCGCGCTGCGCCCCGACGGGATCCCGAAGGTGCAGGGCCGATTCCTGTTCGGGAACGATCTGTGGGCCGACGGCATGTTGTGGGGCAAGACGTTGCGCTCGCCGCACGCACACGCGCGCATCGCCCGGATCGACGTGACGCCCGCACTCGCGATGACGGGCGTGTTCGCCGTGCTCACGGCCGACGACGTTCCTGGCTCCGGGGTCTTCGGGCTCGAGCAGGCCGACCAGCCGGTGTTCGCGAGCGGCGTGGTCCGCTATGTGGGCGAACCGATCGCGGTGGTCGCAGCCGATCATCCGGAGCTGGCTCGCCGGGCATGCGAAGCGATCGTCGTGGAGTACGAGGTGCTCACGCCGCTCGTCGATTCGCAAGCGGCGATCACGGCGGCGGCGATCCACCCCGACGGCAACATCTTGCGCCATCTCGTGATCCGCCACGGTGACATCGACGCCATCGGCGACGTGGTCGTGGAGGGCATCTACGAAGTGGGCATGCAGGACCAGGCTTTCATGGGCCCCGAGAGCGGTCTGGCGATCCCCGACGACGACGGCGGGGTGCAGCTGTTCGTGTCGACGCAGTTCGTGCACGCGGATCGAGATCAGACGGCCGCCTGCCTCGGACTTCCCCCCGACATGGTCCGGGCCACCGTGGCGGGCACGGGCGGCGCGTTCGGCGGTCGCGAAGACATCTGCCTGCAGGTGCACGTGTGCCTGCTCGCGTTGCGCACCGGGCGGCCGGTCAAGATGCTCTACAGCCGCGATGAGAGCTTCGTCGGGCACGTGCATCGCCACCCGGCGCGCATGGAGTACCGCCATCACGCGCGTCGTGACGGCACGATCGTGAAGGTCGAAGCTCGCGTGGTGTTCGACGGCGGCGCCTACGCGTCGACGAGCAGTGCGGTGCTGGCCAACGCGTGTTGCTTCGGGGCCGGTCCGTACCGCGTGCCGAACGCGTTCATCGAAGGCTGGGCCGTGCGCACGAACAATCCGCCGTGCGGCGCGATGCGAGGGTTCGGTGCGGTGCAGACGTGCTTTGCGCACGAGGCCCAGATGGACAAGCTCGCCGATGCGCTCGCCATCGACCGCGTGGAGCTCCGGCTCCGCAACGCCCTTGAACCGGGCGACACGATCATCACGGGTCAGCGCATCACCGGCACCGCGCCCGTGGCGGCGGTGATCCGCGCCTGCGCCGACGCGCCGTTCCCGGCCGGCGCGGAGCTCGACCCTGACAGCGAATCGGCTCCGATGCTGTTGCGGCCGGGAGGCGCGGGCCGTACGGCCGATGCCCGTCACGTGACCCGCGCGCTCGGCTTCGCCGTCAGCTACAAGAATCTCATGTTCTCCGAAGGTTTCGACGACTACTCGACCGCGCGTGTCCGGGTGGAGGACGGCATTGCCACGGTGCACTGCGCGTGCGCGGAAGTGGGCCAGGGGTTCGTGACGCTGGCCCAGCAGATCGCCCGTGAGGTGCTCGACATCGACGAGGTGGTGCTCGCACCGGCCGACACACACGTGGGGTCGGCGGGATCCACCAGCGCGAGCCGCCAGACCTGGATGAGCGGCGGCGCGGTCGAAGGCGCGTGCCGGCTCGTGAAGGCGCAGATGGAGGCCGACGCGGCCGCGGGCACGGTGCAGCGCGTGTACGAGGCCACGTTCGAACACCATCACGCGCCCACACAGCGACTCGACGAGAACGGGCAGGGCGACGCGCACGTGTCGTTCGCGTTCGCGGCCCACCGTGCGGTGGTCGATGTGGACCGCGACCTCGGTCTGGTGCGGGTGGTCGATGTGACCACCGCCCAGGACGTGGGCCGGGTGCTGAACCCGGTGCAGGCGCTCGGCCAGATCGAAGGGGGCATCGCGCAAGGTGTGGGGCTCGCCGTGATGGAGGAGCTCGTTGTCGACCAGGGCCGGATCCGCAACGCGAGCTTCACCGACTACCTGATCCCCACGGCGCTCGACATGCCGACGGTCACGGTGGCCGCGCTGATCGAGGAGCCGGAGCCGGGCGCACCGTTCGGCGCGAAGGGGATCGGTGAGCCGCCGACCATCTCGTCGACTGCGGCGGTGGCCGCTGCGATCCGTGCCGCGACGGGCCGTGCGGTCGACCGTGTGCCGGTGCGTCCCGACGACCTCCTGTTCTGATGCCGGCCCGCTGTGAACAGGCCGTGAAGTCGATCTGCTCCGTTTGGCTGGCGGCGTGTGTCGCGGGCAAGGTGTCGGCGTGACCGCCCGCACTCTCGTCCGCAACGGCATCGTGCTCCCGCTCGAGGGGCGCAAGGTGGTGTACGACCCGGGATCAGTGCTCATCGAGGGCAACGAGATCGTTGCCGTGGGCTCCACCGAGGCGATCGACGCCGACCCGCGAAGCGCCGGCGCGGTGATCGTGGATGCCACGAGCCACGCGGTGATCCCCGGACTGCACAACGGTCACCTGCACTCTGGGCTGCTGCGAGGCACCGCCGAGTCGATGTCGTTGTGGGACTGGCTCGAGGCCTACGTCGACCCTGCGCACAAGGCGCTCACGCCTGAGATCGCCGAAGCCGCGAGCATGCTCGCGTACACCGAGGGCGTGCGCTTCGGCACCACATCGGTGATGGACATGTGGCGGTTCATGGAGGGATCGGCGCGAGCTGCTGACGCGATCGGGATCCGCGCGACCTTGGTGCCGTACGTTGCCGACCTTCCCGGTTTCGACTACTTCGAGACGCTCGATTCGAACCTGGCTCTGTTGAAGTCGCATCGGGTGGCATCCGACGGGCGCGTGCGCACGTGGGTCGGTCTCGAGCACTTGCTCTACTGCTCGCCCGCCGCCTTCCGCCGCGCCGCCGAGATGGCGCTCGAGTACGACACCGGCATCCACACCCACTCGAGTGAGAGCATCTGGGAGGTGCAGGAGTCGCTCAAGCAGTTCGGGCGACGACCCATCGAGGAGTTCTACAACCGCGGCATCCTCTCGGATCACACGGTGGTCGCGCACTGCGTGTGGCTCGACGACCGCGAGATCGAGCTGCTCGCCCGCACGGGAACGAGCGCCGTGCACTGCCCGTGCTCGAACATGAAGCTCGCGTCGGGTCCGGCGCGCATCGGCGACATGCGCGCGGCCGGGATCGCGGTGGGCATCGGAAGCGACGGCGAGAAGGAGAACAACAACCTCGATCTCCTCGAGGAGATGAAGTTCGCGTCGCTGCTGCAGAAGGTCTCGTCGCTCGATCCCACGGTCGGCGACCCGTGGGACATCCTCGATCTCGCCACATTGAGCGGCGCACGAGCGCTCGGCCTCGACGCGATCACCGGGTCCCTCGAGCCCGGCAAGCGCGCCGACATCGTGACCGTCGACCTGCGTCAGCCGCATCTCACACCCTTGCTCCACGGCGCCGACTTCAACGTGCCCGCCCATCTCGTGTTCTCGGCCAGCGGTCACGACGTGGACCACGTGTGGGTCGACGGGCGGCTGCTCGTGGAAGGCGGGACGGTGCTCTCGGTCGATGTCGGCGCCGTCATGCACACTGCGCAGGGCGCCGCCGAGGAGCTGTTCGAACGGCGCCGAGCGGTGCTCGAGGCGAAGGCGAAGGGATCGTGAGCGCCGCCGAGGTTTCGGCGTTCTATGACGAGCTCGTCGCCGAGCTCGATCGGCGGCGGGCGGCGCTCGACGATGAGGGCGCGACGTTCTTCAACCGTCCGCTGTCGGACCGCGAGCTCATCGAATGGCTGAGCTTCCAGGCTTACTACGAGAAGCGTGCGGCCGAGTTCATCGGCCGCTGGCTCGCCGACACACCCGAACCCGACGCCTTCGTGCTCCTCGCCCAGCAGGTGGAAGACGAGGCCATGCACTACGAGTACTGCATGCGCGCGCTCGCCCGCCGCGGTGTCACATCCCTCGACGGCTGGGTGCCCGAACCCGAATGGGTCGAGTGGATCGATGTCTGGTACCCGTCAGGTGCCGACACGATCGAGCGAGTCGCGGCGCACAACCTCGCGGGCGAGCTCGGCGCGTGTCAGGCGTTCCTCGAGATCAAGCCGCGGCTACCTGAGGACGTGCAGAAGACGTTCGATCGCATCATCCCCGATGAGCAGTTCCACATGCGCCTCGGTCGCCAAGTGATCGAGCGGTACGCGACCACCGACGACCAGCAAGCGCGCGTGCGCGAGCGGGTGCTGCACACGTTCGATCTCGAACAGGCCGGCCGTGTCGCGTACAACCGCCGGATGGTGCGCCTGGGTCTCGGTGAACCCGGCGACGCGGTGCCGCCACTTCCGTGAACCGAAGCAGTGAGCGGACATGATCCTCGAGACGCAACGGCTGACGCTGCGCCGTCAGGTCGCGGCCGACGTCGACGCGTTGGACGCGCTCTATCGCGACCCTGAGGTGCGACGCTACATACATGACGCGCCGACGACGCGTGCCGAAACCGTCGAAGAGATCGAGTGGTTCACCGCTGGTCATCCGGAACATCCCGAGCTTGGCTTGTGGGCGACCATCGACAAGGCAAGCGGACGCTTCATCGGGCGTTGCGGCCTACTGCCGTGGAGGATCGAGGACCGCGACGAGGTTGAAGTTGCGTACCTGTTGAAAAGGGAGTGCTGGGGACAGGGCCTCGCCACCGAGGTGGCAAGCGCGATCCGCGACTACGCCTTCGAGGCGTTGGGCATCAGCCGCTTGATCGTCCTCGTCGACCCGGCCAACGGTGCGTCCATCCGCGTGGCGCAGAAGATCGGGATGCACCTGGAACAAGAGCTCGACGGTGTCGCCGGCAACGGCATGCCGACGCTCCTTCTTGCGATGGTCAAGACCTCCTGATCACCCGTCGGTCGGCGCCGCGGAGTCGCCGCCCAGCACGCGGCTGTGGAGCTCGCTCGTGAGCTGGTGGATGGCGCGGGTGAGCTGCGTGTTCTCGGCGAGCAGCGCCTCTTCTTCCATGTAGTCGTGGTCGGCCTTCGCCTGCTGGAAGGCGGCTTGGCGGTTCTGACCGATCATCACGAACGTCGAGAGGAAGATCGCCTCGAGCGAGACCACGAGCGTGAGCGTCGGCCACGGGCTCTTCTCGAACACGAGCATCCACACGACGAACAGCAGCGCGTGGATGTAGACGAACTTCATCGAACCCGCGAACGAGGTGATCGCGTCGGCGACCTTCAGCTGGATGTCGGCGGCCCGCTTCTCCCGCTGCTTGAGGACGACTGGGTGATGCGTGGCATCGGGGTCGAGCTTCGCCATTGAGACAGCCTCCGGTTCACAACGATTTCGATCATTGTGTCCGGTGGCCGGCGCCCGATCGCGTCATTGCGCCCCGAGCCCCCTCAACCAGCGTGACTCGATCGCCCTATGCGCTATCGAGTCACGCACACTGCGCCGCCGGAGCGCGGCTAGCCGTCAGCGACACCTTGCATGCGGCGACTCACCCTGGCGTGCTGCGCGAGGCGCGCATCGAGGTCGGGGTGGGTGAGCCGGCCGTCGGCGACGACCATCTGCCCACCCACGATGGTGTGGCGGGCCGCGACGGGACCGCAGCGCAGCCAGGCCTCGACGGGGTCGGTGTGCGCGCCCGCGAACTGCACGCCCTCCATCGGCCACACCACGAGATCGCCTGCCGCGCCGGGTTGCAACGTGCCGATCTCGCCCCTTCGACCGAGGCACGCGGCGCCACCGAGCGTTGCCATCTCGAGCGCATCGCGCGCCTGCATCGCCGACGGTCCGTGGCGCAGGCGACCGAGGAGCAGTGCGCCGCGCGTCTCGAGCCACAGCGACGCGCAGTCGGTGGAGGCCGAGCCGTCGCAGCCGATCCCGACGGGGACGCCCGCGGCGCGGAACTCCCGGATCGGGGCGAGCCCGGCACCGATGAGCTGGTTCGAGCTCGGGCAGTGCGCAACGCCCACGCCGGCGGCGCCGAGCCGCTGGATCTCCGACGAGCTCGGGTAGACGCAGTGCGCGACCCACGAGCGGTCGGTGCACCAGCCGACATCGTCGAAGAGCTCCACGGGCCGACAGCCATACGTCTCGAGGCAGTACGTGTCTTCGTCGACGTCTTCGGCGAGGTGCGTGTGCAGGCGCACGTCGAGGCGCTCCGCGAGCTCGGCCGCCGCGCGCATCAGATCGGGCGTCACCGAGAACGGTGAGCACGGCGCGAGCGCCACCTGCACCATGGCCAGCGGGCCGCGTTCGTGATGCGCGCCGACGAGACGTTCCGATTCGGCCAGGATCGTGTCGGCATCCTGAACGACCGAGTCGGGCGGGAGTCCACCGTCCTTCCGTGATCGACTCATCGAGCCGCGCGAGGCGTGGAAGCGCATGCCGAGCTCGCGCGCCGCGGTGATCTCCGCCGTGATCAGGTCGCCGCCACTCGCCGGGTGCACGTACGAGTGATCCATCGAAGTGGTGCAACCGCCGAGTGCGAGCTCGGCGAGACCGATCCACGCCGACACGTAGGCTGCTTCCTCATCGAGCTGTGACCACACCGGATACAGCGTGGTGAGCCACTCGAACAACGTGCCGCTCGTGGCGGGCCGGTACGCACGCGTGAGGTTCTGGTAGATGTGATGATGCGTGTTGATGAGCCCGGGAGTGACGAGGCAACCGTCGGCGCGCACCGTCTTGGCGGCAACCGGCTCGGATCCGGGCGCACCGACCGCGTCGATCGCACCGTCGCGCAGCGACACCCAGCCGCCCTCGATCTCGCGGCGATCGCCGTCCATCGTGACCACGAGGCGCGCGCCCGCTACGAGGAGATCGACCGGCCGTGCGTTGTCGGTAGCCGCCATGAATGCATCGTAGGAGGAGCGATTCGATGACCAGTGCCGACACGGTCGCGGTGGTCGACCTCGCACCCTGGGCGCGTGGCGACGTCCACGCGCGGCGGGCCATCGCGCACGCAGTCGACGACGCGCTGCGCGGGCTCGGCTTCGTGATGATCGTCGGTCACGACATCGACGGCGACCTGACAAGAAGGTTGCGCGCCGCAGGCAACGAGTTCTTCGCGCTGTCCGAATCGGTGAAGCAGACCTACGCGGCGCCCGCGCTCGGCACGCGGGGGTGGGTGCCGGTCGGTGCGGAGGCGAACGGCTACCTCTTCGGCGAGGAGACGCCCCCCGATTTGAAGGAGACCTGGGTGGTGAGCACCGCCGGTCTGCCGGGCCGGCCCGAATCCGTGCCGCGCAACGTCTGGCCGGAAGAAGTGCCCGAGCTCGAACGATGCGCCACCGCGCTCCTCGAGCAGATGGAGGCGCTGCATCTCACGCTGCTCGAGATCCTCGGCTACGCGCTCGGGCTCGACGACGTCGATCATCTCGTGGTGCGCAGCCGCTGCGCCACCAACACGTTCAACTTGAACTGGTACCCACCGCTGCGCCACGTGGGCACGGTCGCCGATGGTCAGTACCGCATCGGACCGCACACCGACTTCGGTTCGATCACGCTCCTCGACCGTGAACCGGGCATGGGTGGCTTGCAGATCCAGACCGCCGACGGTTCCTGGGTCGACGCACCGTTCGTGCCCGGCGCCATCACCGTGAACGTCGGCGACCTGCTCGAGCTGTGGAGCGGAGGCCGGTGGCGCTCGTCGCGACATCGTGTGCTGCCGCCACCGGCCGATGCGCCCGAAGAGTCGCTGATGTCGGTGATCTACTTCTGTGAGCCCGACGCCGACACGATCATCGAGCCGCTCGTCGCGGGCGCCGGGATGTTCGAGCCGGTGCGTGCCGGTGACTGGATGGCCGAGAAGATGCAGACGATCAGCCTCTGAGCACGACCGTCGTGATCAACCCGCTTCGATCCAGGTGCCGGCGCGGAGGCAGCCCACGGGTACGAGGCGCTGGCGCGCGGTGATCGTCTCGTAGCCGTCGCTCAGGAGCGCGCCCTGCTCCGGCTCGTCGAGCCGCAGCACCGACACCTCGGCGACGCGGCCTGCCTCGAGCGTGCCGAGCTCGTGTTCCATGTGGATCGAGCGCGCGGCTTCGATCGTGGCCATCGCGATCACGTCGCCGAGCGGTACGCCGAGGGCGAGGATCTTCGACATCGTCTCCGGGAGCGACACGACGGGTTCGTCCATGTTGAAGACGTTCATGTCGGTGGAGATCGTGTCGGGCGGGTAGCCGGCGTCGAGCAGTCGGCGCGCTTCGCGAAAGCGGAAGTCGGTCGCGGAGTGGCCGACATCGAGTCGCACGCCCCGTTCGACTGCCGACCGGAACTGCGGGACCACCTCGTGCGTGACCGCGCTGATCGCGCCCGACGCGCCGCGGAACGCATGCGTGATGATGTCGCCGGGCCGGAGCGCTTCGAGCAACGCGGGCGTATCGAGCGATGGCGTGTGGGGGAAGCGGCCGAGGTGCACCATGATCGGTGCGTCGCCCGCGACCTTCTTGGCCCCCTCGAGGAAGGGCGATGTTGCGGGGTCGGTGGTCGTGCAGGCGCGCACCTTGAACCCGACGACGTCGGGGAGGTCGAGCGCAGCCGCAGCCGCGTCGAGGTCGAGGTTGCGCTCGTCGTTGGCGATCTCGAGCTTGTGGCAGATGAAGTCGTGCGTCGCGAGGTAGAGCACGCACGGGTCCACGAGTGACAGCACGCGCGTGCGGGGCTCGCTCGCCGTGATCCAGTCGCGTGCGAGGCGGATGGTGGCGGTGCCACTCGTGCCGCCGTCGACCACGACCGGCACGCCGCGCTCCACACCGGCCTGATCAGGGCGCACGCAGAAGTTGCCGAGCCCGGGATACACGTGCGCGTGCAGGTCGATGAGGCCAGGTGTGACGATCGTTCCGGTCGCGTCGATCACGGCGGCGCGCGGGTACTGGGCGGCGAGGTTGTCGGCGACTACGACGACGCGGCCGGCGCCGACCGCCACGTCGGTGATCGTGTCGACGCCGAGCGCAGGGTCGACCACGCGGCCACCGACGAGGATCGTCTCGACGATTGGGCCGGCGGTGCGCTCGGTCGTGGTGGCGCTCGTGCTCATTGGCTGTCAGTCTGCCCGTTCGCCGAGCGCGGCGTGAAGCCGCAACGGCCAAGTGTCACGCGCGCGTAACACTCCAACGGAGACGAAGTCGGCCGACCCGTGGTGGAATGGGCCTGTGCGCGCAGGGGCTCTCGAGTGATCGCGAACGGGAGCTCGAGCCCGGTCCCGGTGATCGATCTCGAACCGTTCCGCCTCGGCGACCGGTTGGCGCGGTCGGCGGTGGCCCGTGCCGTCGACGCGGCGAGCACGGAGGTGGGCTTCTGCGCGGTAGTCGGCCACGGCGTGGCGCCCGATCTCGTGGCGCGCATGATGAGTGTCACGACCGCGTTCTTCGATCAACCTGCCGCGACGAAGCAGCGCTACGTGGTCGCCGACAAGCAGGCGAACCGTGGTTACGCGGCCGAGGGGAGCGAAGCGCTGAGCTACTCGCTCGGCACCGCGTCGGCCCCGGATCTCTTCGAAGCGTTCAACGTCGGTCGCGAGATCGGCGATAGCGACGTCGACGACTACATCGCCGTCGAGCGTCACCGCTTCTTCCACCCGAACGTGTGGCCCGACGCTTCGATCGCCGGCCTGGCCGAGATGCGCTCGACGTGGCTCGAGTACTGGGATGCGATGGAGGAGCTCGGGTTCACGATCATGTCGGCGATGGCAGTGGCACTCGGGCTCGCCGACGACTACTTCGCGCCGCTCCTCGATCGTTCGATCTCGGTGATGCGGGCGATCAACTACGAGCGCCGCGCCGCAGCGTCCGACCCGTTGCCCGGCCAGATGCGCATGGGCGCGCACTCCGACTACGGGTCGATCACGATTTTGCTCGCCGACGATGTGCCCGGACTGCAGATCCGCGCCGACGACGGCGCGTGGACGCCGGTGAGCCCACCGGCCGGTGGCTTCCTCGTGAACCTCGGCGATCTGCTCTCGGAGTGGACGAATGATCGGTGGCGCTCCACCGTGCATCGCGTGGTCCCGCCACCCGCGTCGGCGAACGGCGTGGTGCGGCGCCGATCGATCGCCTGGTTCCAGCAGCCGCGCTACGACGCGGTGATCGAATGCCTGCCCACGTGTCGAGCCGCTGGTGAAGGCGCGCACCACCCTGCGATCACGAGCGGAGACCACCTCATCAGCAAGCTCATGGGCCCGCGGCTGCACCGACCGTCGGATCCCACGCCCGTCATCGCGTGAGGGCCGCCCAGATCCGTTCGGGCGTGAGCGGTGTCACGTCGAGCTCGCGGGCCACTTCGGGGAGCGCCGCGGCAACGGCGTTCGCCACGCAGGCGAACGCGCCGTTCGTGCCCCCTTCACCCATGCCCTTCATGCCACCGGGCGTGAATGGGGACGGGTGTTCCATGTGCACGACCTCGATCGCCGGCACATTGGTCGCGATCGGGAGCAGGTAGTCGAGGAAGCTCGCACTGCGCGGCTCGCCGTTGTCGCCCACGACGACCTCTTCGAGCAGCGCGGCGCCGAGGCCTTGTGCGATGCCGCCGTGGATCTGGCCTTCCACGATCGTCGGGTTCACGATCGTGCCGCAGTCGTGCACGACGCCGTAGCGCTCCACCTCCACCGATCCCGTCTCGCGGTCGACCGCGGCGCGACACACATGCACGGCGTACGAGAACGTGAACTGGGCGGGGTCGTACACGGCGAGCTCCACCAGCCCGGGCGCGGTTCCCTCCGGCAACCCGCGCCCTTGCCAGGCGAGCTCGGCGAGCTGCGTGATTGGCACACCGATGCTCGTGCCGGCGACCGTGGCCGTGCCGTCGGCCAAGATGATGTCGGCGGGCGCGGCTTCGAGCCGCTCGGCCGCGATCGCGCGCAATCGCGCCGCGAGCCGTTCGGCCGCGAGCACACTCGCGCCGCCGCCGACTGCGATCGACCGCGACGCCGCGGTGCCGTACGCGGAGTACGGCGTGACGTCGGTGTCGCTGTGCACGAGCTCGACCACATCGGGATGCACGCCGAGCCGATCGGCGATGAGCTGCGCGAACGTGGTCTCGTGGCCCTGGCCATGCGTGGAGACACCCACGAGCGCGCGCACGGTGCCGTCGTTGAGCATGCGCAGCTCGGTCGTCTCGAAGCCACCGATGTCGAGACCGATCGCGGCGTTCCCGCCGCTCGGACCAACTCCCGCCATCTGCACATAGAGGGCGTAGGCGACACCGCGTGCGCGGCCGTCGGCCGGCGGCGCCTCCCAGTCGCTCGCCAGTGCTCTGGCGCGCCACAGTGCCTCGGGGTAGTCGCCGTTGTCGAGCATGATCGGAGCGCTGCGCAGCTGGGCCGGAAGCTCGTCGGGTTGCAGCACGTTGCGCAGCCGCAGCTCGACGGGGTCGATGCCGAGGTGCGCGGCCGCGAGGTCGATGGCGCGCTCGCGCACGAAGACGGCCTGTGTCTGGCCGAAGCCCCGGTACGCACCCGTCGGGCAGGTGTTGGTGGCCACAGCCTCCGACTCCACGCGCACGGCATCCCAGCGGTAGGGCGCGGGAACCATGCCCGACATCGCGAACAACGGCCCGGCGCCGAAGATGGCGAAGTGCGCGCCGGCGTTGCGTATGGCGCGTACCTGCAGCCCGCGCAGCGTCCCGTCGTCGTCGAACGCGATCGATACGTCGTAGTGCTCATCGCGAGCCTGCGGCGTGGTGGTGAGCGCTTGCCAACGATCTTCGATCCAGACGACAGGCCGGCGGAGTCGCTGCGCGGCCAGCACCACGAGCATCTCGTCGGCTTCGATGTGGTCCTTCACGCCGAAGGCGCCGCCCACATCGGGCGCGACGACGCGGATCTTCGCGAGCGCGAGCCCGGTGACGCGCGCAATGGCATCGCGCACTGCGTGGGGTGCCTGCGTGGACGTGTGCACGGTGAGCTTGCCGTCGAGATCGACCGCGGCGAGCAACCCACGGCCTTCGATGGGTGCGCCGGCCACACGCCCGATGCGCAACGAGACGGCGATGGTGTGATCGGCCGCAGCGAACACCTCGGTCACGTGCGCTTCGTCGTCACCGTTGGCCCAACCGGCCATCACGTTGGTCTTCGCGTCCGGGTAGAGCAACGGCGCGCCGGGTTCGCGCGCGACGCGTGGATCGATCACCACGGGCAGCGGATCGATCTCGACCATGACCTGCTCGGCCGCGTCTCGGGCCGCGGCACGCGACGCGGCGACCACGATGCCGACTGGCTGGCCCACGAACCGGACATGGCGGTCGAGAACCGCGTAGTCGTGCTGGAACTGACCGGGGAGGTGCCACAGCACTGGGATCCGACCGAGTGCCTCGACGTCGTCGGGTCCGAGCACCAGCTCGACCGGTGTGGTCAACGCGCTCGTGTCGATGGCGCGCAGGTGCCCGTGCGCGATCGGGCTGCGCAACACTGCTGCGTGCAAGGTGCCGGGGATGACGAGGTCGTCGATGAACCGCGCGGTGCCCGTGAGCGGGCGATGATCGTTGACTCGGGGAAGTCGCGTGCCAGTCCAGCGCCCGTCGGATGCCAGCATGGGCGCACGCTAACGGTGCGAACGCGCCCATCGCGCAGCCGGAACCGAGCGTTCACGCGTTCGGCGTCCCGATCGCCGAGAATGGCGCCGTGACGATGGGCGCGACGAGATCAACGGCCAACGACGGGCTCGTGCTGCAAGGTGTGCGCTGCCTCGTGACAGGCACCGGCGATGAGCTGCACGACGTCGACGTCGCTTGCGTCGGGGGATGGATCACCGAGATCGGGCCGGGGCTCACGATTCCCGCCGGTGCGGCCACCGTCGACGCGTCGAGCTGGATCGTGACCCCTGGTCTCGTCAACTCGCATCAGCACCTCTACCAAGTGGGATTGCGCGCGATCGGTGCACTGGAGCGAGCCACGATCGGGCCGTGGCTCGGCGGTCTCGGCGCGCGTTGCCTCGAGTGGGAGGCGGCCGGACGCCTCACACCGGAGCGCATCGGCGCCATCGCGGCCGCCGGGCTGGCCGAATCGGTGTTGGGCGGGGTGACCACGATCGCGGATCAGCACTACCTACACCCCGCCGGCGCCACGCGCCCGTTCATCGAGGCGACGATCGTGGCCGCGCAGGAGATCGGCGTGCGCTTGCACGCGACACGCGGCACGCTCACGCTCGGTCGCGACCAGGGCGCCGGGGCGGATCCGCGCCTGGTGCAGTCGATCGACGAAGTGCTGCGCCACAGCGCGCAGCTGATCGACGAGTTCCACGATCCCGAACCGGGCGCGTTCGTGCGCGTCGACCTCGCACCGTGTGGCGTGCACACCGACCCGCCGGAGCTGTTCGAGGCGTTCGCCGCGTTGGCGGCGGCGTGTCCGGGTGTGCGGCTGCACACGCACTGCTACGAGGTCGTCGACACCGAGTTCTGCCGAGAGCGCTACGCGGTCACACCCTGGGAGTTCCTCGTGCGCCACGGGTGGGCGCAGCCCCGAACCTGGCTCGCGCACATGGTCGACGTGCCCGTGGAGGAGCTCGCCGACATCGCCGCGGCCGGCGTGGGCATCGCCCATCTCGTCGCGCCCGACCTGCGCATGGGGTGGGGCGTCGCGCCCGTGCGCGCAATGCTCGAAGCCGGCGTCACCGTCGGCTTCGGCACCACGGGCTCGGCGAGCAACGATGGCGCCAACCTGCTCGGCGACCTCCGCGTGGCGGCGCTCGTGCATCGCATCGGCGCAGACCACGAATGGCTGTCCGCCCGCGAGCTTCTCGGCATGGCGACGCAAGGAAGTGCGCGGTGCCTCGGACGGCCCGAGCTCGGTCGCATCGCGGTCGGCGCGGCGGCCGACCTGGCGGCATGGGATCTCGACACGGTGGACCGCGTCGGCATCAACGACCCTGTGGTCGGCTTGCTGCTGTGCGGCTTGTCGGATCGGGCCACGTTCGTGACCGTTGGCGGCCGGGTCGTCGTGCGCGACGGCCGTCTCGTCACCGCCGACGAAGCGCGTGTCGCCGCCGATGCCCGCGCCGCGCTGCGCGTCTGAGCGATCAGGTGGTCCGGAGCCAGGCGTCGATGCCTGCGAGCGCGGGGCGCTTCACCGTGTCGGGTGCACCACTCGCCTCGATCGACGTGCGGGCGATGCCGGCGAGGGTGGCGTCGTCGAGACCGAGCTCGGCGCGGCACAGCTCGTACTCGTCGAGCAGGCCGGGCCCGAACAGCAGCGGATCGTCGGCGTTGAGACTGCAGCGAACTCCCGCGGCCAGCAGATCGGGTAACGGATGCGAGGCGATGTCGGGCACGACCGCGAGCAGCACGTTCGATGACGGGCACACGTCGAGGCAGATCCCCGAGTCGGCGAGTCGCACGACGAGATCGGGATCTTCGACGGCGCGCACTCCGTGTTGGATGCGATCGGCGCCGAGTGCTTCGAGCGCGCCGATGATGCTCTCGGGCCCGACGAGCTCGCCCGCGTGGGGTGTCGACAGCAGTCCGGCCGCGCGGGCGATCGCGAACGCCTCCGCGAACGGCTCGGGCGGCCCGAGCACCTCGTCGTTGGCGAGCCCGAATGCCACCACGCCCTCGCCCGCATAGCGCGCGGCGATGTTCGCCTGCTCCACCGCGATGGCCGGATCCGCGGTGCGATCCGACGCGATCATCACGCCCACGCCGATGCCGGCTTCCGCGGCGGCGTGCTGCAACGCATCGAGCAGCACCTCGAGCACGGCTTCGTCGGCGCCGAGCCGTTCGCGATGGTGGGGCAGGTAGATCGCAGGTTCCACCCACACGGCACCGGCGGCGACCGCGTCGAGCACCGTCTCGCGTGCGAGGCGCGCTACGTCGTCGGGCCGGCGCAGCACGTCGCACGCGGCGACGTACATGCCGGCAAACGCGCTGAACGAGCCGAAGCCCCGAACCTCGGGCACGGCGATGCCGTGCTCGGCGGCGAGCTCGTTGAGCGTGGCCGGTCGCATCCCGCCTTCGAGGTGGATGTGGAGATGCGCCTTCGGGAGGGCCTGCAGGTCAGCCACGCGCTCGCACCTGGTGCGGCGCGTAGCGAGCGAGCACAGCACCTTCGAGCGCGGTGATGACGCTGTATGCCACGATCGAATACAGCGTCACCAGCACGACTGCGCCCCACAGCAGGTCGTAGTCGGAGTTCGTCATCGAGCTCAGCATCAGATACCCGAGCCCTGTGCCCGTCGCGAGGTATTCGGCGAGCAGCGCGCCCACGAGCGCGAGCGGACAAGCGATGCGCAGGGATGCGAACAGTGCTGGGAGCGCCCCGGGGAACTGCACCTTGCGCAGCGTCGCTGTGGGCGAGCCGCCGTACGCTCGGATCAGGTCGACCGACTGCGATGGCACCTGACGCAGCGCGAGCGTCACGTTCACCAACGTCGGGAAGAACGTGACGATGCCGGTGATGATCCCGGTGGTGACGAGACCACGGCCGAAGATCAGCGCGATCAGCGGTGTCATGGCGACCAGCGGAACTGACTGCAAGACGAGTGCCATCGGCATGAACGTCTGCTGCACGCCGCGCTGGAGTGTGAAGACGACCGCGAAGATCAGCGCGGCCAGCGTGCCCACGACGAGGCCGATCGCCGCGTCGCGCAGCGTGGTTCCCGATCCGGTGAGCAGTGCGTGGCGGGCGTCAGGCCCGGAGCCGGCGCTCGTCAGGTGGTGCCAGACGTCCATCGGCGTACGCCCGACGAAGTGGTCAATGCCGGTGATCCACAGGTAGCCGCGCCAGATCGCGAGGATGAGCACAACGGACAGAACGGTCGATAGCAGCGCGGTGATCGCTCGCCGCAGTGCAGAGCCGCTCGCGAACCGCGACGTGGAGCTCTGGTCACCAGGACCCACACCGCGCGCGACGACGGTGCCGATCGGAGCCGAATCAAGGCTCACGCGGCTGTCCTCGGTACCCACGGAGTGACCACGCGGCCGACGAGTGCCGTCACGAGGTACGCGGTACCCGCCAAGGCCGTCGCGACGAGTGCGATCGCCCAGGTCGTTGCCGTATGGAAGCCTTGCTCGGAGCTGATCATGGCGACACCGAGCCCTTTGTCGCCACCCATGTACTCGCCGATGATCGCTCCGAGCACCGATGCCGGCGCCGCGATGCGAAGACCCGCGAACAGGCTAGGAAGGCTGGCGCGGAAGCGCACCTTGCGGAGCTGCGTCCACGAGCCGCCGCCGTACGCGCGCACGAGATCGAGGCTGGCTGCGTCGGCGCTGCGCAGGCCGACGAGCATGCCGATGAGCGTCGTGAAGAAGCATGTGAGCGCGGCGAGGATCACTTTCGGCGTGTCGCCGTTGTACAGGATCTGCAGGATCGGTCCGATCGCGATGATCGGCAGGCAGTACGCCGCGATCGCGACGCGCATGAGCGCGCGCTCGACCAACGGCACTTGAACGAAGGCAATCGCCAGCAGGATCGCGAGCGAGTTGCCCCATAGCCAGCCCTTCGCTGCTTCTCGGCCGGTCGTCGCGAGGTTGCTCCTGTAGAAGGCCCAGCCATCCGAGCGCATCTGCGTGACGATCCTCGTCGGCTCGGGAACCGTTCCGTGGAACCATCCGGCCGCACCGATCGCCTGCCAGATGAGCAGCAACGCGGCGATTCCGAGCATGCCGGTGAGCCAGCGCGAGCTCGACGCGATCGTCTGGCGGATCCGACTGGGCGAGCTGCTCGAAGGTTCGACTCTCACGCGTCGTCACCGCTCATCGGCATGCCGCCGCTGAACAGCAACGCGCTGAACTGATCGCAGAGATCGTGGAACCGCGACGTGCGCATCATCTCGGGCGTGCGCGGTCGAGGCAGGTCGATGTCGATCGTGGCGATGATGCGCCCGGGTCGCGGGCTCATCACGGCAACCACGTCGGAGAGGAACACGGCCTCGGAGACCGAGTGCGTGACGAGCAGCGTCGTGGCCGAGCGCTCGGTCCAGATCCGTTGCAGCTCGAGGTTCAGCCGCTGGCGGGTCATCTCGTCGAGCGCACCGAACGGCTCGTCGAGCAAGAGGATCTTCGGGTCGATCACGAGGGCACGCGCGATTGCGACGCGTTGGCGCATGCCGCCCGAGAGCTGTGAAGGCCGCGCGTCTTCGAAACCCTCGAGCCCGACGAGTGCGATGAGCTCTTCGATCGCGCGCTTCGGCACGTCCACGCCGCTCACCTCGAGCGGCAAGCGGATGTTCTGGCGCACGGTGCGCCACGGCAGCAGCGCGGAATCTTGGAACGCGATTCCGAGGTGGTGGTTGCGGCGCGCCGCGGCCGGCGGCTCGCCGTGGACCTCGGCGCTTCCCGATGTCGGCGTGTCGAGATCGGCGAGGATCCGCAGGATGGTCGACTTGCCGCAGCCCGACGGGCCGAGGAGGGCCACGAAGGCCCCCTCCGGCGCGCCGAACGAAACCCGATCGAGCGCAACCACTTCGGCCCGCTTGACGCGAAAGACCTTGGTGAGGTCACGCAGGGCGATGCCGTCGTCGGTAGTCACGACGATCCCGGCATCATCCCCGACACGGGTGGTGACTGTACTCATGCAGTCGGATCCGCCTTCAGTTCCGGATGCTCCTGGTACACCTCGGTGAGCACCGACATGTCGAAGAGCTTGTCGGCCGTGATCTTGATGCCACCCAGGTTGAGCGTGGCGATCGTGTCGTCGATCTGCTTCTGGGTGATCGTGAAGATGCCGTTGGTCTTCGTGTCGGGCGTGAGGATGAGGGCGCTCTCGGCATCGACCTCGAGCTTTTGCTCCGACTCCTTCAGCTTGAGGTCCTTGCCGTAGATGTCGACCGTGTACTTCGCGCCGAGCGAGCTGTCGGTGACGCTCTTGCGCCAGCCCTTGATGTCGGCGACGAGCGCGGCCTTGACTTTGTCGCGGTTGGTTCCCGTGAGCGACTCGCGCTTGACGATGTAGATCTCCGACACCGACGGGTAGCCGAAGTCGTTGAGCAGGAACGTCTTGGTGTCGTGACCCGCGTCCTTCAGCAGGTTCGGCTCGTTCGTGATGAAGGAGAACCAACCGTCGACCTCGCCCGTCACCAGCGGCGTCGGGTCGAACTGCACCGTGACCTTGTGGATCTTGGTCGGGTCGATCTTGTTGACCTTCAAGAACGCGTCCCAGACGGGCTCGTTCACCGCTTGCACGCCGATCTTCTTGCCGATCATGTCAGTCGGCGTGCTGATCGGCTTGGACGCGAGCGACATCACGCAGAAGGGGTTCTTCTGGTACTGCGCGCCGATGGCGACGATGCTCGCGCCCTTGTTGATCGCGGCTGCGGCGGTGTCGCTGACCGAGATGCCGATGAACGCCTTGCCGGCCTGCACCGCGGCGTCTTGCGAGACGCTCGGGCCGCCCGCGATGATGTTGATGCCCGAGAAGCCGGCAGCCTTGAAGTAGCCCAGCTGATCGGCGATGTACGTGCCCGAGAACTCGGAGTTCTTGATCCACGACAGCTGGTAGTCGAGCGTGCCGTACTTCGGTGTGGAGCCGGCACCCGCCACGGTCGTGGCCGTGCCCTTGCTGCTACTGCTGCCGCACGCGGCCAACAGAGCCGATGCGCCCCCACCAAGGAGCGTGAGACCGGCGGCGCTCACTGCTCCGCGGCGTAAGAACGCTCTGCGATCAAAGGGTTCGCTCACCCAGTGCCCTCCCATGTTCCGGGCCGCCGACGCGGCTCGTGATCCGATGAAGTTATGGGCCGGGAGTTTCGGGGCTGTTGGTCGAATATGAACGCACTGTTTCCCCGTGCGTGGCACTCGCTGGCGCGCCGATCCGGCTGGTGACCGGACTCCGTCCCGGTGTGATCTTGGCACGTCGGGCCACCTCCGCGCCGCGCGCCTTCGCTTCGGCGATGACGGCCGACTCGTCGAGTGTGGTGATGACGCCGTCGTCGAGCACGAAGTGCCCCGCGCACATCACCCAGCGGACGTTCGCCGGGCTCAGGCAGGTGGTGATCGCGGAGAGCGGATCGTGCACCGGGACGGCGTTGATCGCGGTCGGATCGAGGATAGCGAGGTCGGCTTCGCCGCCCGGGACCAGTGCACCGAGCCCGGGTGCCGAGAGTGCCGCCGCGCCCCAGGAGGTGACCATGCGCAGCACCGTCGGGGCCGGGAGCGCGGTCGGGTCGCGCCGCAGTGCTTTTTGCACTCCGGCCGCGAGCCACATCTCGTCGATCAGGCTCATTCGGTTGTTCGACGGTGCGCCGTCGGTGCCCAGGCCCACGACGACGCCCCGGTCGACCATGTCGGCGACCCTTGGGAACGCAGCCAGGATGCGCAGGTTCGACGCCGCGTTGTGTGACACGGGCGTACCAGTGTGGGCGAGGAGATCGAGCTCGTGATCGTCGACGTGGACGACGTGCACGGCGAGAAAGGCCGGTCCGAGCACTCCGAGCGCGTGCAGCGCGCGCACCGTGCTCACGCCTCGGGTGGCGCGGGCGTGGTCGTTCTCCTCGACCACTTCAGCCACATGCATCTGCACGAAGGTTCTGTGGCGCGCCGCCCGCTCGGCCGACGCCACGATCAGCTCGTCGCTGCAGTTGAAGATCGTGCGCAGCGTGTAGCCCATGCGCAGGCGGCCGCCGGCGGCGCCGTGCCATCGGCCGAGGAGCTCGTCTTGTCGGCCGAGCACGTCGGCCGTCGACTCCCGCATCGCCTCGGGTAGGCCGTCGCCTTCGTCCATGCTGCTGCGACCGAGCACTGCCCGGATCCCGCTGGCCGCAAGACCACGCGCCATGCCGTCGACGTGCTGGCCGCCGGGGTCGGCGAGCAACGTCACACCGTTGCGGATCTGTTCGCACGCACACGCCAGCGCCGCGATCTCGGCGTCGGCCTCGCTGAGCGCGGCTTCGTAGGGCCAGATCCGCTCGTGCAGCCAGGTGAGCAGGTTGACATCGTCGGCGAGCCCTCGCGCGAGCTGCTGCGACGTGTGGCAGTGCGTGTTGACCAGGCCGGGAAGCACGATCGCATCGGGGAGTCGCAGCTCGCGTCGGGCCGGCGCCGCCGTCGGATCGGCACCCACATGCACCACCGCGGCGCCCCGCACCTCGATCACTCCCGGCTGCAACACGCCGAGCTCGTCGTACGCGTCGCCGACGGGTGCAGTCGCGGCGCCGGGGTCCATCGTGATCACGGTGCCGGCCGTGATGCGCACATCGACCGGCGCCACGGGGTCGCCGCCGACCGCGTCGCTCACCGCGCGGCGTTCTTCACGAACTCGTCGAGGCGCCCGTCGACCATCCGACCGGCGCCGCTGTACCAACCGCCGCGGACGTGACGACGCCTCGTGTCATCGTCGGTGGCCCGCGCCGCCGAGTGCCAGAGGTAGGCGTCGTGGAGCAGCACATCACCGCGTTCCGCGTACAGCGCCACTTCGCCCGGAACCTTCTCGAAGTGCAATGGCATCGGCATCGGCGGCGCCACGTCGGTGTATCCCGCCGTGGACGCCGACCCGGCGGGAACGACGGCATCGTTAGCGTTCTCGTACGGCGCCGGCGTCGCCCATCGGTGGCTCCCGGGTACGACTCGCAGGAACCCGTTGGCGGGGCTCGTCGCATCGACATGGATGGTGAACGCGACCGATGGCCAGATGTCGAGGTTCGGGCCGCTCTGCCAGTCGCTGTGCCATCCGATGCGCGTGTAGCTCGATTCCCGGCCCGGCCGCGCGTCTTGGAAGACCACGCCGAAGCGTTGGTCGTCGAGCAACCAGCGGCCGGGGCCGAGCAACCGCTCGACCACGGCCACGAGCACGGGATGGCGGGCGGCCGCGTCGACGGCCGGCGACAGCTCGTTCACGAACGTGACGTAGTTCGCGAAGCGCGTCGCCTTCTCGCCGGCGTTGCCCTCGATGAGGATCGACGTGCCGAAGCGCTCGTCGAGGACACCGTCGACGAGTCGGCGTTGCGCGAGCTCGCAGTCGCTCTCGATCTGTTGGATGTCGTGCTCGCTGAGCATGCCGCGCAGCGTCACGTAGCCGGCGCGTTCGTAATGGGACAGCAGCGGCTCGATGATGGCGTCGAGACCCGCACGCGCGTCGAACACGCCGGACTCCGGCTCGATCGCCAGTGTCACCGGCCGACCGCCTTGGCGAGCAGGCGACGGAACTCCACCGTGATGCGGTCGGCGCGGGTGTGCAGCTGGTCGGTGAGGTCGAGCGCGAAGTCGGTGGTGCCGAGGTGCTCGATCACGGCGAGATCTTCGGCGAGCACCGACGATTCGTACTCCACCGCGTGGCGCGCGGCCGGCGAATCGGGTGCCTCGAGGTCGTTGCGGATCAGCGCGCAGAACAGCCGGGAGTACCCGGCGTCGATCGGGACCGCCCACGCCGCGATCGTGTTGATCACGCCGGTGGCCGTGTAGTGCAGCCGCAGGCGGGCGGCGAACGGCACCCGGTAGCTGTAGTCCATGTGCCTCGTCTGGAGCAGGGGATGCTCGCCGGAGGCCACGAGCGGATCTTCGCGGTTCGCGACCTTGTGCTCGTAGTGCAACGTGAGGCTGTCGGTGTCGGTGTCGACGCTGTAGGGCGCCACATGGCGGTCCTCGTCGGCCCCGAACGTGCCACGGTGCACGAACGGGAAGTGGGCGAAGTCGAGGAAGTTGTCGACGAACTGCGCCGCGCCGCATCGCATCGTGACGGTGGGGAGCCACGCCACCACATGGCCCGCCTCGTGCCATTCGGGCACGTCGAGGAGCTCGACCACGGGCGGCGCCAACGCGGCCCACACCAGTCCGTAGGCCTCGCGGGTGGGGTACGCGCATGCCGAGGCGCGAGCGGGCGGCGTGTCGACGGCCGGCACGTGCACGCACGCGCCGTCGGCTCCGAAGCGCCATCCGTGGTACGGGCACTCGAGCGTGTCGTCGACCACGTGGCCCGCGCTCAGGGGGGCCCAGCGGTGCGGGCATCGGTCGGCCATGACCGCGACCGTCCCGCCGAGGCGGCACACCACGAGCGCTTCGCCGAGCACTGTGACGCGCCGCGGGCCGGTGCCGAGCTGGTCGATGCGGGCCACCGGATGCCAGTAGGAGCGCAGCGCGTCGTCGACGTTGTGGAGTGGCTCACCCGGCATCAGACGGAGTGTTCCGAGCGCGTGTGGCACGTGTCAATGCGGGGCGCGCCAGTTCACGCGCCCGAAACGCGCCACCGGCCCGCGACTCGTGGCGCGATTTGCGCCAGACTTGCCGGGTGACGCCCTGCGTGCTCGACGTCGATCTGCTCGCGTTCGAGCGCGGGTCGGCGCGCCAGCAACGCGCCGTCGTCGACGGCGTGATGCGCAGCCTCGGCACGGGCTTCGTCTTCACGAGCCATGACCTGCCGAACGACCTCCTCGACGCGGCTTACGGGCTGCTCGAGCGGTTCTTCGCCCTCGACTCCGAGGCCAAGGCGCGTTGGCGGGTGCCGGAGAGCCACGGCCAGACCGGATACACCGGGTTGCTCGTGGAGACGGCCGCGATCAGCGACACGCCCGACTGGAAGGAGATGCTCAACTGGGGCACCGAGCTGCCGCGTCACCACCCGTTGCGGGCGCGGTATCCGTATCGGTATTGCGACCAGGTGCTGCCCGAGGCCGACGTGGCCGGCGTCACCGCGGTGCTCGGCGAGTTCCACACTCGGCTGGCCGAGCTGCAGACCCGCTTCTTGCGGATCGTTGCAGTCGGGCTCGGCGCGTCGCCCGACTACTTCGACGACATGCTCGTCGACGGCTCACACCTCACGCGCGCGATCCACTACCCGCCGATGACGAGCGCTCCGAGCGACGCCCACGTGTGGGCCGACGCGCATGCCGACATCAACCTGGTGACGGCCTTGCCGCGTGCCACCGCTCCCGGACTCCAGCTCGAGACGCGCGACGGTTGGGTTGCGGTCGATCCGCCGGGCGACCACGTGATCGTCAACTCCGGGATCATGCTCGAACGGATCAGCAACGGCCGCATCCCGGCGGGCATCCACCGTGTTGTTGCTGGCGCGTCGGACTCGCCGCGCCTGTCGGTCGTGCAGTTCTGCCATCCCGCGCCGTGGTTCGCACTGGCGCCGCTCCCGACGTGCGTCGACGCGGCGCACCCGCTGCGCTACCCGACGATCGAGGCCGGCGCGCTGCTCGACCGAGTGCTCTACGAGATCGGCCTCATGCGCCCCTCCGACCAGTCAGCGAACCCCGTTGCGTGACGACCAGTGAGTGAGCCGTGACCCACACGACCGAAGCCCACATCCGGCGGCTCCCCAAGGTGGAGCTGCACTGTCACGTCGAAGGCTCGGCACGCGCCACGACCATCGCCGAGCTCGCGCGTGCCAACGACGTGGCGCTGCCTGTCGACGACCCGAACGACCTGTTCGCGTTCACCGACCTCAACCAGTTCCTCAGGATCTACGACGTGATCTGCCGGAGCTTGCGCACCGTCGACGACTTTCGGCGCATCACCTACGAGGCCCTCGAAGACGGCGCGGCTGCCGGCGTGCGCTACCGCGAGATGTTCTTCTCGCCGGGCTTCGTGGTGAAGCTCGGCGTATCCGTCGAAACGGTCTGGGAAGGTGTGCGCGCCGGCGTGAAGGACGCGCAGACGGATCTCGACGTGCGCTGCCGCATGATCCTCGACTTCGACAAGCCCTCGGGTCCGGGGCACGCGCTCGAGATGGCCGAGTTCGCCGCCGAGCAGGATCGCGACGAGCTCGTCGGGCTCGGCGCGGATTCGGTCGAGCGCGATGTGAACCACACTGCCTTTGCGCCGGCGTTCGCGCGGGCCGCCGAGCTCGGGCTCCGTCGCACCATCCATGCCGGTGAAGACGGCCCGGTCGACAACATCCGGATCGCGATCGAAGACCTCGGTGTCGAACGGGTCGACCACGGGTTCCGCTTGCTCGACGATGCCGATCTCACGCAACGCGTCGCCGATGCGGGGATCCCGCTCACCGTGTGTCCGACGTCGAACGTCGTCATCGCGCACGTCGTTCCGAACGTCGCGGCGCACCCCTTTGCGGAGCAGCGCCGGC
>JADGOO010000246.1 GCA_017882905.1 Acidimicrobiia bacterium
ACACGCGTTACGGCGCGCAGGGCGGCGACTGGGGCGCGCAGATCGCGACCCGCATCGGCGTACTCGATCCCGAACACTGCGTGGCGATCCATCTCAACATGCCGCTCGCGGAACGCCCGGAGGAAGCGGTCGCGCTCAGCGACGCGGACAAGGCAGATCTCGCCGCGCTGGCGCACTTCCAGCGCGAGGAGTCCGGCTACGCGATCGAGCAGTCGACGAAGCCGCAGACGCTCGGTGTGGCACTCAACGACTCCCCCGCCGGCCTGCTCGCGTGGATCGTCGAGAAGTTCCGCGCGTGGAGCGACTGCAACGGCGATCCCGAGAACGTGTTCACGCGCGATCAGCTGCTCACCAACGTGATGACCTACTGGGTGACGCAGACCATCACGTCGTCGGCGCGGCTGTACTGGGAGCACCAGCACAGCGGGGAGGCGCCCGCGAATGTCGAGGTGCCCACCGGCGTCGCGCGCTACCCGAAGGAGATCCTTCGCTTCCCGCGCAGCTGGGTGGAACGCCGCTACAACGTCACCCACTGGGTCGACATGCCGCGGGGCGGTCACTTCGCCGCGATGGAGCAGCCCGAGCTGTTCGTGGGCGATCTCCGGAGCTTCTTCGCCACTGTTCGCTGACCGCAGGCCCGGTGCGCCGCCGGATCGCGCGCCAGTTGCCGGTCCCGCACAATTGGTGTCATAGTGGTGGCATCAATTCGCGGCGCGGCGACGCGCCCGCCGACGACCGGGGGGTCGCGTGATGGGACTGTTGGACGGCAAGGTCGCCGTGATCACGGGTGCGGGCTCCGGCATGGCCAAGGCCTCGGTGAAGATCTTCGTGCGTGAAGGCGCCAAAGTCGTGGCGGCCGACATCAGCGGCGCCGAGCACGACACCGCCAAGGAGGTCGGCGCGGGCGTGCTGGCGGTGCACTGCGATGTCACCAAGGAGGCCGACGTCGAGGCGATGATGCGCGCCGCGGTCGACGAGTTCGGTCGCCTCGACGCGGTGCTCAACGTGGCCGGCATCGCCGAGGGCGTGATGCTCACCGACGTGACGATGGAGCACTACGACCGCACGATGGACATCGACCTGCGCGGCGTGCTGCTCGGCATGAAGCACGGCATCCGCACCATGCTCGAGCGCAAGGACAACGCCGGCGGAGCCATCGTCAACTGGTCGTCGATCGGCGGGCTCAACTCCTCGATCGCCACGAGCGTGTACGGCGCCGCCAAGGCGGGCGTCATCTCGCTCACCAAGACGGCCGCGCTCGAGTACGGACGCAAGAACATCCGCGTGAACTGCGTGTGCCCTGGTTACATCCACACCGAGATCATGGGTGCGTCGCTCGAACAGATGCCGGGCGCCGCAGAGGGAAGCGCGCTGCGCCGCCTCGGTCAGCCGCACGAGGTGGCCGAGGTCGCGGCCTTCCTCGTGTCGGACCGTGCGGCGTTCGTCACGGGCGCCATCATCCCCGTCGACGGCGGCCGCAGCGCCCAGGTCGCGTGATCTCAGGTCGACAGGTGAGGACTCTCGGATGAGCGCGGGTCGCTACACCGGCGCGCGCGTCGGCCGTGTCGAAGACCAGCGGCTGCTCACCGGGCGCGGCACCTACGTCGACGACATCGCGCTGCCAGGGATGCTGCACGCCTGCTTCGTGCGCAGCCCGTTCGCGCGCGCGGCGATCAACGGCATCGACACATCGGCCGCGCTCGCCGCGCCGGGCGTGCGCTTCGTGTTCACGGCGGCCGATCTCAACCCCGACGTCAAACAGCAGTGGCACACCTCGATGGGACCGGCGAGCCCGGAGACGCCGCGCCCGCCGCTGGCCGACGACGAGGCGCGCTTCGTCGGCGATCCGGTCGCGTTGGTGGTCGCCGAGACCCGCGCCGGCGCCGAGGACGCCGCCGAGCTCGTGGTGGTCGACTACGAGCCGCTCCCGCCCGTCGTCGACTACACCACCGCGGAGCACGCCGACGCACTCGTGCATGCAACCCACGGATCGAACGTGGTCGGCGAGCTTGCCGGCCTGCCCGCGTCGGCGCTCGACGAGGTGTTCGCGTCGGCGGCGCACGTGGTCAGCGAGACGATCTTCCAGCAGGCCTACGCGGCCGCGCCCATGGAAGGGCGTGGCCTGATCGCCCAGTTCACGAGCGCGACCGGCGAGATGACGATCCACGCGGCGACGCAGGCGCCCCACGAGGTGCGCCTCTTCTGCTCGCGACTCCTCGGCATTCCCGAGCACCGTGTGCGCGTGGTGATGCGTGACACGGGTGGCGCGTTCGGTCAGAAGGTGATGGTGCAACGCGACGAGATGTGCGTGATGCTCGCCGCACCCAAGGTCGGCGCACCCCTCAAGTGGGTCGAAGACCGTCGGGAGAACCTGCTCGCGGCCGGCAAATCGCGCCAAGAGCACGCCGCGGTGCGCATGGCGTTCGCCGACGACGGCGCGATCCAAGGCGCGTACATCGACTTCGTGCAGGATTGCGGTGCGTACCCCACGCCCTGGCCGGTGATGACTGCGGCAGCGGTCGGCATGCTGTTCCCGGGGCCCTACCGCGTGCCGCGCGCCGGCTTCACCGCCAAGACGATCTACACGAACACCGTGGGACGCACCGCGTACCGCGGTCCGTGGCAGTTCGAGTCGCTCGCCCGGGAGGTGCTGCTCGACATCGCCGCGCGCCGCATCGGCATCGATCCCGTGGAGCTGCGCCGCCGCAACCTGCTGCACAGCGACGAGCTGCCGTACCGGAACCCGAACGGCATGACCTACGACAGCATCTCCGCGCTCGAGACGCTCGAGCAGGCACTCGAGATGCTCGACTACGACGCGTTCCGTGCCGAGCAGGCGGCCGCACGCGGCGCCGGCCGCTACCTCGGCGTGGGCACGTCGAGCTACGTGGAGCCGTCGACCCCCGGCTACGGCAGCTACGGCACCGAGGCAGCCACGATCCGCGTCGAGCCGTCGGGCACCGTGAACGTGTACATCGCGGGCGGGTCGGCCGGGAACAGCATCGAGACCACCGTCGTGCAGCTGACGGCCGACGCGCTCGGCGTGTGCATCGACGACGTGAACACCATCCAGGGCGACACCGCGCTCACCGGTTTCGGTGCCGGCACCGCGGGAAGCCGCAGCGCGTCGATGACCGCGGGCGCCGTGGCCGAGACCGCGGCGATCCTGCGCGACCGCATCCGGGCCATCGCCGCGCACCGGCTCGAAGCCGCCGTCGACGACATCGAGCTCTCCGAGAGCCGTGCGTCGGTGCGGGGCACGCCGTCGATCTCGATCTCGTTCGCGGAGATCGCCGCGCTCGCCTACTTCGAGCCCTACGCGTTGCCCCCCGGCGTTCCGGCCGGGCTCGAGGCGACGGCGCGCTACACCGCAGCGGTCCCATCGATCTGGGTGAACGCCTCGCATGTGTGCACGTGCGAGGTCGACGTGCTCACCGGTCGGGTGCAGCTCCTGCGCTACATCGTGAGCGAGGACTGCGGTCCGATGATCAACCCGAGCGTGGTCGAAGGACAGATCGCGGGCGGCGTGGTGCAGGGCATCGGCGGCGTGCTGTTCGAGCACCTCGCCTACGACGAGGCCGGCAACCCGCTCACCACCACGCTCATGGACTACCTCGTTCCGAGCGCCGCCGAAGTGCCCGCGATCGAGTTCGGCCACATCGAGACGCCGAGCCCCGGACCGGGCGGCTACAAGGGCGTGGGCGAAGGCGGTGCCATCGGCGCGCCGCCGGCCGTGGTCAACGCTGTGGCCGACGCGCTCTCGCCGTTCGGCGTGACCATCACGCGCCTGCCGTTGAGTCCGTCGAACATCGTCAAGCTGTTGCAGGAAGGCGCGCCATGACCGACCTCACGTACTCCCCGTATGTCGCGATCACCGACATGGATCCGTATCCGCTGTACCGGCGCATGCGCGACGAGGCGCCCCTCTACTACAACGAGGAGCACGACTTCTACGCGGTCAGCCGCTACGAAGATTGCGAGCGCGGTCTCGTCGACGCCAAGCGCTACATCTCCGGCCGCGGCGGCGTCCTCGAGCTCATCAAGGCCAACATCGAGATGCCCCCCGGCACGCTGATCTTCGAAGACCCGCCCGCGCACACCGTGCACCGGAGCCTCCTCTCACGCGTGTTCACGCCACGCCGGGTTGCCGCGCTCGAGCCGCAGATCCGTGCGTTCTGCGCGCGGAGCCTCGACCCGCTCATGGGCCAGCACGAGCTCGACCTCATCGCCGACTTCGGCGCCCAGATGCCGATGCGAGTGGTCGGCATGCTGTTCGGGATCCCCGAGGAGGGTCAGGCGGCGATCCG
>JADGOO010000247.1 GCA_017882905.1 Acidimicrobiia bacterium
TCGGCACGTTCGAAGCCAAGATCCACGCCCTCGACCGGTTCGGGCGCGAGCTGCCCGGCTTCCCGTACCAACCCGACGACGCCGTGTGGTCATCGGCTGCGCTCTACGACATCGACGGCGACGGGCGCATGGAGATCTTCGTCGGTTCGGGCAGCACCGGCGGTGGTCCGCAGCCGCACATGGGCGGGACGATGTTCGCGCTCGACTGGCAGAACGGCCATGTGGTGACAATGTGGCGGCGCAACCTCGCCGAGTCGCTCGACGCGTCGCCCGCCATGGGTGACGTCAACGGCGATGGCCGCATCGACGTGGTCACGACCACGAGCTGGGCGTTCCTCAACCACGACAGCCGCAGTGTGTTCGCGTGGGACGCTCGCTCCGGCGCGCCACTCGCAGGCTTTCCGGTCGACACGGGCGCGGTCACGGTCGGAAGCCCCGCGCTGGGCGATGTGAACGGTGACGGCCACCCCGACATCGTGGTCGGCAGCTGGGACGGTCATGCTCGAGCGTACGACGGTCACGGCCGCAAGCTCTGGGACGTGAATCCGTTCGTAGGTACCGGCCTTCCGACCCAGAAGATCGAGGGTTCGCCGGTCATCGCCGATGTCGACGGGAACGGCACGCTCGATGTGGTGATGCCGACGAACATGGGCGCTTACGTGTTGAACGGTCGCACCGGCGCGCGGCTTGCCGGCCCGCTCGACGTGCACTGGTCGATGCAGAGCTCGCCGGCGGTGGGCGTGCTCGGTGGCCAGTACCGGTTGGTGCTGAGCGGCTTCGCGTACGGCTACCCGTACGCGGAATCGGATCCGCGTGCTGTGGGGCACGTGTTCGTGCACGACCTCGTTGCTCCTGGCGTGCCGGCACCGTGGCCGATGTGGCGGCGGGTCGCGGCGCGACTCGGCGCGCCGCCGTCGGGCGGGCATCCGTGGCCGCCCTACCAGTGCGCGCCGAACACGAACCCGGCCGCGCACCCGAACCCCACCACCGCGGGTGCCGGCTATCGCGTGGTGTACCGCAACGCGGCGGTGCGCTCCTTCGGCACCACGCCTGCACTCGCGCCGCTCGCCCATGGGCCGGGTGCGAACGTGGTCGCGGCGGCGGGCACGGCCGACGGCAAGGGCGCGTGGCTCGCCACGGCAAGCGCCGTGTACCCGCTCGGTTCGGCGCAGCGCTACGCGGCCATGCCGCACCTGTCGTCACCGGTGACCGCCATCGCGGCCATGCCGGCCGGCAACGGATATTGGACGGCATTGGGCGATGGTGGCGTGTTCGGCTTCGGCGCCGCCCGCTTCTACGGCTCGGCATACGGACGCGCTCATGCACCGGTGCTCGCGATCGCGGCCACACCGAGCGGGCACGGCTACTGGTTGTTGGCAGCCGACGGCGGCGTGTTCGGCTTCGGCGACGCGCACTTCTACGGTTCGGCGTTCGGGAAGATCCACGGCCTCGCGCTGGCGATCGCGTCGAGCCCTACGGGCCGTGGCTACTGGATCGAGAGCTCCGACGGGAGCGTGCTCACGTTCGGCGATGCCCCGTACTACGGCGCGGTGAGCCGCCTCGGCTTCTGCACGGCGCCCGTGAGCGTCGGCCTGTCTCGCAGCCTCGACGGCAAGGGCTACACCGCACTCACGTCGGCCGGTCAGGTGTACGGCTTCGGGGACGCGAGCCGGTGGGGTGTGATCGCGACAACGAGCGTGAACCCTGCCGTAGCCGTGCTCCCTGTGAAGTAGCTACAGAAGGCCGAACGCGAGCGCGTAGCAGAGCGCGGTCATGCTCAAGCCGTCGAGCATCTCACCGCGCTGCATGATGGCGCGCAGCTCGTCGACCGGCACCCACTCGATCCGCTCGGCTTCACCGGGATCGCTCGGCGGTCCCACGTGTTCGGCGCTGTGCGCCAAGAACGCGTGGAATCGTTGATCGGATGAGCCGTTCGACGGGTGCCACGAGGTGACGTGCTCGAGCGGACCGGGTCGCCAGCCCGTCTCTTCGAATGCCTCGCGTGCTGCCGCGTCGATCGGCTGCTCGCCCGGTTCGAGCCGACCGGCAGGGATCTCCCAACCCCACGTGTCGGTGATGAACCGGTGCCGCCACAACAAGAGGACGCCACGCGATGTGTCGTGCACGATCGTGCCCGCGGCGTTGTGAGGCATGCGGATCACATGGTGTTCGAAGCGACGCTCGCCGGGTATCTCCACGTCGACGAGGCTCAGCGCGACCCACTCGCTGCTGTAGATCGATCGTTCGCCGTGTACGCGCCACTGCACGCGCGGCACGCTACCGGGACGGTACCCGGGCAACGAGCACGCGAGGTCGCCCCGCGAGGTCATCGATTACGTCGATGCTCGCGTAGCTACCGGTGCCCGCCGCAGCGGCGCGCGACTCGTCGGCGCGCGTCGCGGCGATCTCGAGCACGAGCACACCTCCGGCCGTCAACCAGCGCGGTGCTTCCTCCAGGAGCACCTCCACGTCTTCCATGCCGGTCGGACCACTCACGAGCGCGCCGCGCGGCTCGTGTTCGATCACCTCGCTCGGGAGCTCCGCCACCTCATGCTCCGCGATGTAGGGCGGGTTGGCGACCACGAGCACGAGTGTGCCGGCTACCTCGGACGGCAGCGCCGCGAACCAGTCGCCGCTCGCGACCCGCACCCGAGTTGCGCCGCACCCCGACACGTTGGCCGCCGCGACCGTGAGCGCGCGTTCGCTCACGTCGGTGGCCCACACGAGCGCGTCGGGAAGCTCGGCTTCGAGGGCCAGCGCGATCGCGCCTGATCCGGTACCGAGATCGGCGACGACAACGGTGGGTTCGCGCTCGCCGAGCCGCACCGCATTCCGGCGGCGCACGCCGAGCCGTTCGGCTTCGCGCAGCGCGATCTCGACGACCCATTCCGTCTCCGGTCGTGGGATGAGCACGTGGTGATCGACCATGAGATCGAGGCCTCGGAACGACCATGCACCGAGCACGTACTGCAGCGGCTCACCGCTGAGGCGTCGCTCCACCATGGCGTCGAGGTGCCGCGCCGCGCGCGGCAAGGGCTCGGTGCGCTCGATGTCGTGCCACTCAGCGCTTGCGTAACCAGACGCGCATTCGGTGAGCCATCGAGCTTCGGCGTCGGCGGCCTCGACGCCGGCTGCGGCCAGCCGGTCGCGCACCTCGCCTCGAACGGTGCGCCACGATCGTGGCGGTGGCGAGCTCACCCCGCGCCGAGCTGGCGGGCGCGCTCATCGGCGGCGAGCCCGTCGATGTACTCGTCGAGCTCGCCGTCGAGCACCCGGTCGAGCGCGTACGTCGTGAGACCGATGCGGTGGTCGGTGACGCGGTTCTCCTTGAAGTTGTACGTGCGGATCTTCTCGGAGCGGCCGCCACCCTTGACCTGCCCGCGACGCGCCTCGCTCACCTCGGCCTCGCGACGGTCCTGTTCGAGCTTCAAGAGACGCGAGCGCAGGATCTGCATGGCGCGGTCGCGGTTCTGGAGCTGGCTGCGCTCGTCCTGGCACGCCACCACGAGCCCCGACGGCTTGTGGGTGATGCGCACCGCAGAGTCGGTGGTGTTCACGCTCTGGCCGCCCGGCCCACTCGATCGGTACACGTCGAACTCGAGGTCGCCCGGGTTGATCTCGACATCGACCTCGCCCGCTTCGGGCAGCACGGCGACGGTCGCGGCGCTCGTGTGGATCCGGCCCTGGCTCTCGGTCTCCGGCACGCGCTGCACTCGATGCGGGCCGCCCTCGTACTTGAGCCGGCTCCACGCCGTGTCGCCCTTCACCATGAACGTCACGTCGCGATAGCCGCCGTGGTCGGAGAGCTGCGACGACAGGATCTCCACGCCGAGGCCGTGGCGCTCGGCGAAGCGCTGGTACATGCGCAGCAGATCGCCTGCCCAGAGGTTCGCTTCTTCGCCACCCTCGGTGCCTTGGATCTCGACGATCACGTTGCGGCCGTCGTTGGGGTCGCGCGGCAACAGGAGCTCTTTGAGCTCGGCCTCGAGCTCCTCGAGGCGACTTTGGTGCGCCACGACCTCGGCTTCGAGGAACGTCCGCATCTCGGAGTCGGTCTCGCCCTTCAGCATCTCGTGCGCGTCGGCCAGATCGCTCTCGGTGGAGCGATAGGCGAGGTACGCATCGACGACCGGCTGGAGCTCTTTCTGGCGACGGCCGGCCGCAGCAATGGCGCGCCGGTCTCCCGACGCATACACGTCGGGAAGCGTGGCTTCGAGCTTGCGCAGCTCGGCCTCGAGGTCATCGATCTGTTCGAACATGGCGTGGAGGCCCGAATGCCGCAAGTGCCGGAACTGTCGGGCGATCGAGGCTACCGGTGCCGGCGCGGCGCCCGAACTACCCCTCAAGTGGTGGCTCGTCGGGGTCGATATCGACTTCGGGTGAGCTGGGTCCATGGCCACGGACGGCTGTCATGGATATCGCAGCACTTGCGAACAACCGAAGGGTCTCGTCGCCTGTAGTCGCCGCGCCCGAGTCGGGCGGCCGCACGAGCGCGCCCGACGTGCCCGTGCTCAACGCCATGGCGCACGTGGCGTGGTTCGACCTGAACGGCGACGGCAAGATCGACAACGTCTCGACGATGTTGGGCGGCGATGCTTACCTCGACGCGACGGGCGGAACGACGGACATCACACCGATCTCGGTCGACCGCATCGCCGTGCCGACGCCGTCGTCGGAAACCTGGGTGCACGCGCTGCCCGCGCACAGCCGGGAGGCCGCGCCGGCGCACGCGGCTCGACCCGCCACACCGGTGCAGATGGCGCGAGCACGCGCTGCGTACACGAGCTAGGGCTGGAAGAAGCAGGGGCTCGTGGCCCCGGCCGGCACTCCCTCGAACGGCTCGTGGATCTCGGCCACGGTCGGTCCTACGTTGGCCGCGATCGGTGCGAGCTTGTCGAGATCGAAGCCGTACACCTTGGCCGGCGTCTCCGCGAAGATCGAGTGCAGCTCGGCGGGCTCCACCGCGTGGAACGCACGCCGCAGGCTCTCCTTGGAGAACGGCGTGCTGCCTTCGTGGTGCGGGTAATCGCTGCCCCACATGAAGTTGCCGAGACCGATCTTGGTGCGCGCTTCGCCTTCGCGTGGGCTCGGGAAGCTGCAGCCGATGAAGCAGTTGCGGGCGAAGTACTCGCTCGGCTTCATCGGGAGCGCGGCCGCGGGGTCGAAGCCGACCTCACCCGTTCGGCCCATCTGCATCGCCATGTGCAAGCCGTCGAGCTGGCGCAGCTGTGTGGGAACCCAGCTCGCGCCGCCCTCGGTCATCACGAACTTCAGCTTCGGGTGTCGCTCGAGCACACCGCCCATGATCATGAACCAGAGCGGTCGGTGCGCGAAGAACGGGGTCTCGATCACCCACAGCACCGTGGCCGCCGGGTAGTCGCCGTACTTGGGCAAGCCGGTGCCCGAGTGGCTGTTCACCGGCATGTCGAGCTCTTCGCACACCGACCACAGCGGGTCGTAGATCGGGTCGTAGATCGGCGCGATGTCGGGGTGGTCGGGCGGGATGTTGGGCACGAGGATGCCGCCCCGCAGGCCGGCTTCTTTCGCCCACCGCACTTCGGCAACCGCGTCGTCGACGTTGTTGAGGAACACCTGCGCGATGCCGGCCCGCCGATCCGGTGCGAGCGAGGCGAAGTCGGCCATCCAACGGTTGTGCGCCCTGATGCCGGCCCATCGCAGCGCGTACTCGTCGTTCGTGGGCGGCCGAGCGATCACGATGCCGGTCGGGAAGAACGGCGGCACCGTGTTCGGGAACACGACCTCACCGACTTGGCCGTCGGCTTCGAGGTCCTGCCAGCGACGCGCGTCGTCCCAGTTGCGCACGCGGCGATCACCCTGGAGGTCGCGGTACGGGTTCGAGTAGGCGCCACGCCACGCGTCGAACTCGTCGCGGTACGCAGGATCGAGGTACTCGCGGTACTGATCCATCGAACCGCCGCCATGGCAGTCGGCGGAGATGATCAGGTACCGGTCCGTGGGTGCGGACGGCGCGACGACGGCCATGGACGACTCCCAGAAGGAAACTGACGTTTGTGTCAGCAAAGGTAGCCGAGCCGTGGTGCGCGCTTCTAAGGTGCGCCGGTGCGCGCCGTCGAGTGCAACTTCCGCGACCGCGACTTCCCCGCCGATCTGGTCGACATCGACGCGCCCGATCTGCCGAACGACGAATGGGCTCGAGTGTCGGTGACCACGGGTGGCATCTGCGGCAGCGACCTGCACCTGTTCGGCGCGCGACCCACTCGCGCGCCGGCGCTTGCGCCGTACGCGAGTGCACCGATCATGCTCGGCCACGAGATCGCCGGAGTCGTGATCGAGGCGGGCGATGCCTGCCCCGTGCCGGTGGGCACGAGGGTGGCGGTCGACCCCACGATCACGTGCATGGCGCGGGGCATCGATCCGGTGTGCCCGATGTGCGCGGCCGGGCACTGGAGCGTCTGTCTCGAACAGGGCAGTCGGGTGCTCACGCCGGGCATGTCGCTCGGCTACACGATGGGGCTCGGTGGCGGTTGGGCCGAGCAGGTACTCGGCCATCACACGATGTTGCACGCCTTGCCCGACGCGGTGCCCGACCGCGCCGCGAGCCTGCACGAACCGGTGTCGATCGCCGCGCACGGGCTGCTGCGCAGTCCGCCGCCCGACGGCGCACCCGTGCTCGTGGTCGGCGCAGGGATCATCGGCCTCGCGGCGATTGCCGCCGCTCGCGCGCTCTTCCCCGCGTCGGAGATCACGGTGCTCGCCCGCCACGACCATCAGGCGGCCGCGGCGGCCGCGTGCGGTGCCACGCACGTGGTGCGAAGCAGCGACGACTACGCACACTTCGACGAGCTCGCCGGCCTTGCGCACACGCGTGTGAGCGGGCGCGAACGTGGATCGAGCCGCATGCTCGTCGGCGGCTTCCCGTACGTGATCGAGGCCGTCGGCGGCCATGCATCGATCACCGAGAGCCTGCGGCTCGTCGACCGTTGGGGCACCGTCTTGTTCTTGGGCGCCGCCGGTCTCGGCGAGGTCGACCTCGCACCGCTGTGGTTCAAGGAAGCGTCGATGGTGGGCGCGTGGAACCACTCGCCCGACGCGCACCCGCACGGTGGCGTCGCGCACTCGATCGACCGTGCGCTCGCGATCCTCGCGACAGGCGGACTACCGCACGATGTCGTCGTCACCCACGAGTTCCCACTCGACGCGCTCCACGACGCGATCGCCACGGCACTGGACAAGCGGAGCGGCGCGATCAAGGTCGTCTTCCGCCCGCAGACATGAGCCATCACCCATGAGCACGAGCCTGCGCTACCTCACTGCGGAACAGCATCGCGTGGTCACCGCAGCCGCCGACCGTCTCGTCCCGCCGCTCGACGCGCACCCGGGCGCCGGTGCGCTCGGTGCCGCCGACTACATCGACGGCGCGCTGGGCGCGTTCGCGACCAACCCGCCGCTCGTGTTCACCGGCGGCCCGTTCTCCGGGCGCTTCGGCGGCGACGCGCGGTGGGGCGAGTTCATGGCGCTCACCCCGCTCGAAGAGCTGGCGTGGCGAACGCGCATCGAAGGCTCACGCGGCGATCCGGCACGCGAGTGGAACGGACCGGTGCGCGGCTGGCAGGAGATCTACGCCGACGGCTTCGCCGCACTCGGCGCCGACTTCGCCGACCTCGACCCCGCCGTCCAGGACGAGCGGCTTCGAACCGCCTCGCGCGACTTCCGCACCGTGTTCTACGAGCACGTGTGCGAAGCCTGTTACGGGCCGCCCGAGTACGGCGGCAATCGCGACCTCGCGGGTTGGCGAGCCATCCAGTTCCCCGGCGACGTGCAACCGCGCGGCTGGACCGACGAAGAAGTGAGCAGTCGCGAATGAACAGCCGCCGGGCGAAGCAGGCGCAGGAATGAACGACTGTGACGCGGTCGTAGTGGGGTCGGGGCCGGCCGGCGCAACGGTCGCCGACGTCCTTGCCCACGCGGGGCACCACGTGATCGTGCTCGAGAAGGGCGCGAATCACCTGCTGTCGTTCGACGCGCCCTTCGATCTCCTCGGTCATCTGTCGAACGACGAGATCAAGTTCCTGCGCAGGCACTTCCTCGGTCCTGATCCGCTGCTCGAACCGCGCACGTTCCGGCGCAGCGAAGCCGACGGCGATCGCCTCTTCGTCGGCGAGGTGAACAACCTGCCGAGCACCGTGGGCGGCGCCGGCTTCCACGCCGACGCGAAGCTGCCGCGCTTTCGCGCCGTCGACTTCCATGCGCGTTCCGAGCTCGGCCCGATCGACGGCGCCGACATCGTCGATTGGCCGGTGCAGTACGACGATCTCGAACCGTTCTACGACGAAGCCGAGAAGCTGCTCGGTGTGGCCGGCGACGCGGCGCAAAACCCGTTCGCCGAGTGGCGCTCGTCGCCGTACCCGATGCCGCCCGGTCCCGACATGTACGGCGCGACGCTGTCGACCGCTGCGGCGCGTGAGCTCGGCCTGCATCCCTACGCCGCGCCCACCGGTGTGAACAGCGTGCCGTACGACGGCCGCGCGGCCTGCAACAACTGTGGTTGCTGCGCGAACTTCGGCTGCCCGATCGACGCCAAGGGCGACCCCGTCGCGCCACTGCGCCGCGCACTCTCGACGGGCCGCGTCGAGATCCGACCGCTGAGTCACGTGAGCGAGATCCTCCTCGACGCGACCGGTAAGCAGGCCACGGGCGTGCGCTATCTCGACACGTCGACCCAGCCGCCCGAGATCCGCGAGGTGCGGGCACGCATGGTCGTGCTCGGATGCGGCGCGTTCGAGACGCCGCGTCTCCTGTTGCGCAGCGGCATCGCGAACTCGTCCGGACTCGTCGGGCGCTACATGATGCACCACTTCCAGACGTTCGTCCTCGGCATCTTCGACCATCGCCTGCACGGCTACCGCGGCCGTTCGGTGACGCACCTCCACGACGATCACATGCTCGTCGACGACGCGTCGCGTGCCCACGCGCGCGAGCACGGTCTCCCCTACTTCCGGGGCGGCCTCGTCGAGCACGGTGGCGGCGGGCACCCGCTCATGGAAGCGATCCATCTGCCGCCGGGGCCGCGCCATACCCAGACGATGCTCGAATCGCCGATGCGAGACCGGTTGTGGGCGTTCACGATGCAGGGCGAAGACCTGCCGCAGGTGACGAACCAGATCGATCTCGATCCCCAGGTGGTCGACGTGCACGGACACGCCGCCGGCAGGGTCACCTACTCGTCGCACCCGCATGATCTCGTGGCGTCGAGCTACTGCTCGCCGTTGCTCGAACGGGTGCTGCAGCGCGCCGGGGCGACGAGCACGTTCGTCGCGACCAGCCCGTCGCTGCACGGTGACGGCCCGCGCCTCGCGCCGAACTCGAAGCACGTGATGGGCACGTGTCGCATGGGCGACGACCCGCGCACGTCGGTCGTCGATCCCACGCACCGCTGCTGGGATGTCGACAACGTGGCCATCGCCGACGCGTCGGTGTTCCCCACGTCGGCCGGCTACGGACCCACGCTGACGCTCGTGGCCATGGCGTTGCGAGCGAGCCGCACCTGGCTCTAGCGACGGCACGATTCGGGCGCGATTTGCCCTGATTTTCTTGGCGCTCTCTCTTGGTTACGAACATCTGTTCGTATAGAATGAGGCCATGCTCGAAGCGCTCGTATCGGCGGTCGACGAGCTCGTGGGTGTCGCCGTGAACACGATGACCGACACTGCGATCCGCGCCGAGCTCCTAGAGCTGCGCCGCCAGATCGACCGCCAGGAACACCGCGCCGCGGCACTGTTGGTGGCGGTGCATGAACGTGGGATCCCGTGCGCGGCGGGCGCGTCATCGACTCCGGCGTGGGTGCAATGGCAGACCGGGCAACGCTGGCGTGACGCCAAGGTGTCGTTGGATGCCGGCCTCGCGTGCGCCGGGTTGCGGTTGGTCGATACGGCGTGGGCGCAGGGCGAGATCTCCGCATCGGCCGCGGCCGCGATCGGCGCCGGGCGCGTCGATGCACACGGCGACGTGTACGGCGAGATGGAACAGACCCTCGTCGAATACGCCGCCGCCAACGAGTGGCGCAGCCTGCACGCCGTCGTGCGCCACTACCGCCGCTATGTGGATGCGCTCGACGAACGCGAACCAGCCGACCGCAACGGCCTGCACTTGTCGAACACGTTGGATCGGTGGGCGCACGCCGGCGACTTCGACGACCTCGCCGGCCACACGATCAACACCGCGATCGCCGCCGCCATGGGCCGCCCCGTCGACGGCGATGAGCGCACCCCCGCCAAACGACGCGCCGATGCACTCGTGGACGTGGCCCGCTTCTACCTCGATCACGCCGACCTGCCCTACGAGGCCGGTGAAGCACCGCACGTGAGTGTCGTCGTCGACTGGACCACGATCACCGGCGGTGCGCGGATACCGGCGGTGTTCGGTCCGACGCTCTCAGCGGCCCAGCTCCACCAGCTGCTCTGCGACTGCAACGTCAGCCGGATCGTGACCGGCCCCGACAGCCAACCCCTCGACGTCGGCCGCGAACAGCGCACCGCCCCCACATGGATACGCAAAGCCTTAGCCAAACGAGACCAAGGCTGTCGCTACCCCGGCTGTGAACGACCACCCAACCGCTGCCAAGCCCACCACGTCCAACCCTGGGAGAACGGCGGGAACACCGACCTCCACAATCTCGTCCTGCTCTGTTCGTTCCACCACCACACGATCCACCGACCCGGCTGGACCACCACCTACGACGGCCACGGCCTCGCCATCACCA
>JADGOO010000034.1 GCA_017882905.1 Acidimicrobiia bacterium
TAGTCGCTGAGATACGTCTCGGCGAGCTCGGGGTCGGCGGTGAGATCGGCGACGAGTCCCGGCGTGATGCGACGGAAGCCGTTGGAGTTCATGAGTGTCACCTGGTGGTCTTGCACAGCGAGGAGGTCATCGCGGAGCGAGCCGGTGTCGGGCGCAGGGGCGAGCCCGGTGCTGCGGGCGAGGGCCGCGACGACCAGCGCCGATTTCGAGGGCCAGCGTCGGTAGATGGTCGGCCGCCCGACGTTGGCGCGGGCTGCAACGCCGTCGATCGTCAAGCCCGGGTAGCCGTCCTCGAGGAGGATGGCCATGGTGGCGTCGAGGATCGAGTCGTCGTAGGTCTCGTTGCGGGGCCGGCCGGGTCGGCGCTTCTCGGTTGCTTCTACGGTCATGAGAAATACGTTACACGCCCTTGCGTAATAGATCGAGGAGGTTTATGGTTACCAAGTAACGATACACACTGTACGGAAAGGAGCGGTCCGATGACTGCAACCCTCACTACCTCCGAGACCTCTACCAGGCCGATGCCGAAGCTTTGGGCCAAGCTCCCGATCCGGACCGGCAACATCATCCAACTCAGCGGCATCGCCGCAGGGGCCGCATTGCTCGTCGCAGCAGCGCACCTCCACACCGCCGGTGGCGTGCGGGTCGGCCTACTTGCTGTCGGATGGCTCGCCATCTATTTGTGCAGCCACGCCATCGCGCACGTCGCGGTCGGCCGTGCCGTCGGGATCCGCTTCCGCGCCTACGGGGTACGCGGCACCGACCATCCCGAGAACTACCCACCCGGCGTTCGCCAGCTCATGAGCGCCCTGCCCATGTGGTCCGCGCTCACCGACAAGGACTCGATGCGCCAAGCCAAGCCCTGGGCCAAAGCCGCCATGTTCTCCGCCGGCGAAACATCGACCACGATCGTGTCGATAGCTTCCGCGGCGTACGCCGCGCATGCTGGCATCACCGGCGCGCACGCACTCCTGACCGGCAGCGTCTTGTGGGCACTCGCAGCCACCATCACCGTCGCGGTCGTCGCCAAGGGCGACTACACCAAAGCCATGCGCGCGCTCGGATGGCGCAAGCCCGCAACGCCCAAGACCGCCAAGGTCTCCCGCGAGCGCACAACCGGACCCAACCGGCGGGGCCCGCGCGGTAACGAGCTCCGCAACGCCATCACCGGCTGGACCGTCGTCAACGTCGCACTCGTGGCCGTGTGGGCAGTCAACGGCGCAGGCTTTCCGTGGTTCGCGTTCGTGACCGTTCCATCGGTCGTCGGCGTCACCAGTTGGGCCCGCCAGGGTCGCCGCGAGGCAGCGGTCCGATGACGAACCCCAACTACACCACGTTCCTCGGTACCGCGACCCAACTCCAACGCTGGCGAGATTTCAAAGCCCACGCCATCGCCTACGCAGTCTTCAATGGCGTCTTCATCGCCATCTGGCTCGTGACCAGAGGCCCGTTCTGGCCCGCGTTCCCGCTCATCGGATGGGCTATCGGACTTACCTTCCAACACCACGCCAACACGCTCGCCGGCCCACTCACCGAAGAGCACGTCCGTAGCCGCATGACACACGATGACCGCAGCGTCATCGAATCGGCGCCGGTCTGATCGCGGAAGACCCGATTGACCGCGACTGGCTCGACCAGGCGGCAGAACCGGGACAGATCGGGTCGACGCATGGCCACGACATCCGGTGCCATCGTCTGAAGGCGCGGCCAAATGGCGGGACTCAGCCTCGCGCCCAGTGAAGGGTTGTGGAACGGCGCGCCGGGTGCGCGGGCATTCGCCCGGCGTCGTGGTCGTCAGGTTTGGTCGCTATTCGTTTGTTGCGCGACTTGGCGTATTGCGTCGACGACGCGGTCGGGGTGCCGCATGTGGATGTTGTGGGAGCGAGTACCGGTCGCTGCAAAGACGTGGTCGGTTGCTCGTTCGCTCAGTTCCCGTTGCCATGCGAGCCACTTGTCGCCGAACGCGCTGCTGGCGAGCACCACAACCGGGAGCGCCATGAACGCTGGTTCTGATGTTCTGTGGGGCGCCCGACGCGCGTCGTCGACGCTGGGAAGAACCGATCGCAACTCTGCCGCGGTGGCACCGGCGATGCTGCGACACACCCCGTCTTGCCATCGTCGGTAGCCGTCCGCGGTGACGTCCTGGCGGAACACCTTCTGTTCGGGATATAGCGGCATCGCGTTGGCGCGGAGAAGGAACCTCGGCAGTCCAACTGCTGACAGCGCTTGGAGAGCGGCGGCTATAGCGCTGGAGACTGCAAAGCCTGCCTTGACACCCGGATCCTCGGCGATTGCTTCGGGGGTGGCATCGACGAGCACGATTCCTCGAACTTTGTCTGGGTGTTGTTGGGCGTAGAGCCGAACGATGAGACCGCCGAGGGAGTGACCGACGAGCAGGACTGGTTCGCCTGCGGTCGCGTCGATAACTCGATCGAGTTCGTGCAGGTATCTCGGATGGCCGCTCGGCCGATCGCGCCCTTATGAGCGCGTTCGAGCGGCGTCCTCGCCCGCGAACGCTGGTCGCTGTTCCTCGTCCGGCCGGAGACGATCCTGCGCTGGCATCGCCGGCTCGTCGCCCAGCACTGGACCTACTCACCTGGGGCGGTGCGCTACAGCCGACGGGAAGGCGGCATACGTCCGTGGCGATGCATGGTGCGTGAGATGGATTGCTCGCGTGCCCAACGTGGGAGCTCGACGCGTGCCATTCCGGTCACGGCGGTGTCGTCGACGGTGATGCCCGCGCGGTGTGCGGCGGACGCGAGGGTGTCGGAGATCGGCCCGAGGGTGCGGAGGCGTTCGGCGCCGGTCGACGCGAGTCGCTGCGCGAGGGCGTCGTCGGGTTCGCTGCTGGGGGCGATGTCGACACTGACACCAGTCAGACGAGCGGCTTGTGACACGACGTCGAGTTCCCCGGCGGTCGTGGTTGCGACGGCGCGCACGACAAGCTTGCTGACCGGTCGATAGCGATGGGTGTTCTGCTCGGCGCGCAAACCCGCGAGGTCGCGCGGCTGGAGAATGGACGTGTCGAATACGCTCGCCCGGGCGGCATCCGTCGGCATGAACCGCACGAAGCGGAGGATGTCGTTTGGTCCGCCGGTCTTTGCGCCCGGTCCGACGGAGGAGTGTTTCCAGCCGCCGAACGGCTGGCGTTGCACGATGGCGCCGGTCGTGTGGCGATTCACGTATGCGTTGCCGACTTCGACATGTTCGGTCCAGTGATCGATCTCGTCGGGGTCGAGACTGTGCAAGCCGCCGGTGAGTCCGAACTCGGTTCCGTTTTGCAGGGCGAGTGCGTCGTCGAGGTCACGGGCGCGCATGACGCCGAGGACAGGTCCGAAGCATTCTGTGCGCGAGAACCACGAGCCGGGTCTCACGCCGAGGCGTATGCCCGGGCTCCAGAGTTGGCCGGTCGCGTCGAGCGGTTTCGGCTCGACGAGCCAGCGCTCACCGGGGTCGAGTTCGGTGAGGCCGCGGCGGAGCGTTTCCGTCGGGGCTTGCACGACCGGTCCCATCATGGTCGCGAGGTCGACCGTGTTGCCGACGCGGAGACTGCGCACGGTGTCGGCGAGTCGGGTGAGGAACCGTTGGTCATCGTAGAGAGACCGCTCGAGGATCGCGAGGCTCGCGGCAGAACACTTTTGGCCGGCGTGCCCGAATGCAGAGCGGACGAGGTCGCGGAGTGCGAGATCGAGGTCGGCGCCACCGGTGATCACGATCGCGTTCTTCCCGCTCGTCTCGGCGATGAGTCGCAGTTGTGGCTTCCACGCGAGGAACATTTGGGCGGTCGCGTAGGAGCCTGTGAGCACCACGGTGTCGATCCGGTCGTGTGTGACGAGATGTCGGCCGACGTCGTCGTCGTGGCAGCGCACGAGTTGAACGAGGTCACGCGGGATGCCGGCGTCGTGGAACGCGCGCACGAGCTCGACCGCCGTGGCGACGGCTTCCGGCGCGGGCTTGAGCAGCACGCTGTTGCCGGCTGCCAGCGCGGAGCAGACGCCGTTGGCCGGGATCGCGTACGGGAAGTTCCACGGCGCGACGACCAAGACCGTCCCGAACGGGCCGGCGCGTGCGCCTTCGTCGGTCAGGTCGTCGAGAAGGCGCGTTTGCGTCGCGGACCAAGTCGCCATGTCGATCGCTTCGGACACCTCGGTGTCGCCTTCGCGGAGAGTCTTGGCGGTCTCGCGCGCCATCACTGCGATCGTGCGTCCCCGGTTCGTCGCCATGACCTCAGCGGCGTGACACAGCAATGCACGCCGCTCGGCGGTGCTCGTGGTCGCCCAAGCACGACGCGAGTCGACCGCGCGTGCCACGGCCGCGTCGATTTCGTCGGTGCGTGCGCACGGCTGCGGCACTTCGGCGGGCCGTGCGCTCGCGAGATGGTGGCTGATCCAGGCGCGGTTGGCGGGCACGGTGAAATCCGTGTCGGGCTCATTGGCGAATGCCGCGTCAGGATCGAACCGCCGGTGCTCGGTGCGACGATCCTGGCGCCGCCGGGGTATCGCGGAGACGCTGTGGCGCGCCGCGACTGCAGCCTCGAACTTGGCCTGCTCCGCCACCCAAGCCAGTGAGCCCGGCCGGATCGTGAACAGCGCACGAAGGAAGTTCTCCTCGCCCGCGTTCTCGTCGAGGCGGCGCGACAGATACGCGATCGCCGCCGCGAAATCGGCGTCTGCAACGACCGGGCAGTACAGAAGCAGCGCACCCGCCTCCGTCCGCACCGCACGCGATTGCGCGGGCGCCATCCCCTCGAGCATTTCGATCTCAACAAGAGCGCGCAGGTCACGAGCGTCCCGAACCGTCAACGCCCACGCGATGTCGAACAGGTTGTGGCTCGCGACCCCGACGCAAACGTCGCCGCGCGACGCGGCGTCGAACGCGCGATCCAGCATCCGCTTGTAATTCGCGTCGACGTCAGCCTTCGTCGCATACGGCGCCTGCGGCCAGCCCGAGAGCTCGGCCTCGACCTGCTCCATCGCAAGATTCGCGCCCTTCACGATTCGCACTCGAACCGGCGCGCCGCCCGAGTCGCGTCGGGCCGCGGCCCACTTGCACAGCTCATCGAGCACACCGAACGAGTCCGGCAGGTACGCCTGGAGCGCGACACCAGCAATCAGCCCGCGAAATTCGGGATCGTCGAGCGCCGTCCGGAACGCGACAACCGTGACGTGGAGATCGCCGTACTCCTCCATGTCCAGATAGACGAGCTTGGGCGGACGCATCGTTGCCGCAGTCCGAAACACACGCCGGAGCCGTTCGACAATCCGCCCAACTGACGTCTCGAACGCGAGAACATCCAGATTCGCGCACAACGCGCTCACCTTCACCGAGACACACGGCACGTCAGCGCGGCGCAAGAGATCGCAAACCGATTCGAGACGAGCGTCCGCTTCGTCATTGCCGAGGATCGCCTCGCCGAGAAGATTGACGTTGCAGCCGATCCCCTCACGCATTCGCCGCGCGACGTGCGCCGACAACGCGGGATCCTCGGCGCCCACAACGACACCGCGCGCTTCGGCCCGCACCCGCCCGCGCACCACACGCCCGACCGCTTTCGGCGCAACCCGGCCGCCCGCCGCCGCGAGCCGCAAACCGGTCCGATCGAGGCGCCCCAACACGCCCGGCAACCCCACCGCCACGAGCGACCTGAGTCGCCGAGAGGCGCGGACCTCATCGTTCGCGCGCAACACCTCGTCCGCCAGCGCGAACACCAGCTCTCGGCCGTCCGAGTCGCTCAGAAGGCGACCGAGACGCCGCGCCCGGCGACGTTCCGCGATCGTGGAGCCTGCAAGAGAGTTCCGGAGCAACGCACCGGCGCACGACGCCGCTCGAACCAGAAGCTCCTCGTCGCTCACAACGTCCATTGAACCCCCACGCACCGCTCGCGGGCACCGTTGCGTTGATGTGGATCGTGGTCGCATCGCTGTCGCGCTCTTCCTGTCGGAAGCTGCGACGTCCGCGGCGACGCTCAGTGGGGAGTCGTCACCCGTAGTTGACATGGGGCGCCGCACGCCTCCGGCGAACGTCACGCGGTTCTGGCGGCGGTCGGGGAGCCGCGGGAGCGAGTGCAGCGCTAGCGCATCGCCGCGACCGGCGACGTGCGCCGCAATCCCTCTTCGGGAGTGTCGGGACCTCAGCGTTGCGTGGTCTGTTCGATTCCGACGCACACGTTCGGCACCGGCCTTGCGTGATCCTCCTAGACCCCTGAACAGGAACAACGCGATTGACGTCGTGGCATCGACGGTCGCTTCGACATCGATTTCACGCCGCGATTCTTCGTCCGCGGGGTTGGCCTCACCGACCGAAGCCAGAATTCGATCAGAAGAAGCCGCTGACCTGGACCTTAGAAGTCGGGGTGCCGGGATTTGAACCCGGGACCTCAGCGTCCCGAACGCTGCGCGCTAACCAAGCTGCGCTACACCCCGTGTGTGGCCCGGAGATACTAGCGGCCGCCCATCGGGGCGGTCCGGGCGGAATCGTCGACGACCGCGGCTACTTCGTGGCGAAGCTCTCGGGCGGCGCCTTGGCCACCGCGTCGAGCACGCGGCCGGCGAGCTCGGGCCGGCAGATCAGCAGGTCGGGGAGGTACGGATCGGCGTTGTTGTAGAAGAGCGGCGTCCCGTCGAGGCGCGAGCAGTGCAGGCCGGCCGAGCGCGCAACGGCGACGGGTGCGCACGAATCCCACTCGTATTGACCACCCGAGTGCGCGTACACGTCGGAGGTGCCGAGGATCACCGACATCGCCTTGGCGCCCGCGCTGCCCATCGGCACCAGCTCGGCGTCGAGCTCCGAGGCGAGGAAGTCGGCGAGCTTCGGAGGACGGGTGCGGCTCACGACGAGGCGGATGCGGTCGGTGGCGGGCGCCACGTGCGGGCGCGGTTCGGTGGCGAGCACGCGGTGCTCCGACGGCAGCGACACCGCGCCGGCCACGGGCACGCCCTGCCACACGAGCGCCACGTGCACCGCCCAGTCGTGGCGGCCCTCCGCGTACTCGCGGGTGCCGTCGACGGGGTCGATGATCCACACGCGAGCCGACTCGAGGCGCGAGAGGTCGTCCTTCGACTCTTCCGACAACACGGAATCGTCGGGGCGCTCCTCGGCGAGGCGCATCAGCAGGTACTCGTTGCTGTCGCGGTCGCCGCGGTCCCGCAGCGCCTTCTCGTCGAGGCCTTCCCACGAAGCCTGCTCACGCACGCGCATGAGCAGACCGCCGGCCTCGCGGGCGAGGGTGGCGGCGAGCTGGTGGTCGTTCACACCAACGGTGCGCTTCGCTCGGCGAGGAGCCGCTTCGCCGTGCGGCGCAGCGTTCCCGCATCGACGGGCTTCACGAGCACGGCGTCGGCGTCGGCGCGCTTCGAGATGAAGCGGTCGGCTTCGCGGTCGAGGAGCAGCAACACGATGGCTCGGTCGAGGCGGCCGCCCGATTCCTCGAGCCGCAGGTCGGTGGCCGTGGCGACGCCGCCCATGTTGCCGATCTGCATGTCGAGGATCACGAGATCGGGTTCCGTCTCGCCGAAGGCTTTGCGCACGTCTTGGCCGCGGGACACCTCGACTACTTCTTGACCCGGCGCAACGAACGCGGCGCGCACGAGGTTGCGCACCCACTCGGCATCGGCAGCGACCAGCACCTTCATCGGACCCGGGAGGCTACCCGTCGGCGTCACCCGGGACGGGCACGGCGGATCGGCTCAGAAGCAGGCGTGGAGGTGGTGGGCCACCTCGGCCAGGCTCGGGAAGTCGTGCACGTCGTGGTCGAGCAACGGCACCCACACCGTGGGCACGCCTTCGCCGACGCCGGTGGCCACGCCCGACACGGCCGCCCGCTCGCGGTCGGCCACCTGTCGGTAGTCGGCCAGGTTCTCGTAGAGCAGGGCGAGTCGCGAGCCGGCGCCGAACGCGCGGGCGCGGACGCGCAGGCCCTCCGGTGACTCGTCGCCGAATTCCGGGTGCACGCGGTTCACGATCAGCGCGCTCACGCCCAACGACGACTCGTCGAGCCGATGCGCGAAGAACTCGGCTTCGTCGATGGCGTCGCGCCGTGCCGAGGTCACGAGCACGAACGCGGTCGACGGGTCGGAGATGAGGCGCTGCACGTGTCCGGCCCGTTCGCGAAATCCGGCCTCCATCCCTTCGAATGCCTGGAAGAAGCCCACCACATCGTCGATCACCTGCGTGCCGACGACGCGCGCGACGGTGCGCAGGAACGTCTGCACCGCCACTGACGCCACGCGCAGGTACGCGCGAGTCGGCATCATCAGCAGCCGGAACACGCGGTTGTCGAGCAGGCGCAAGAGGCGCGCGGGCGCGTCGAGGAAGTCGAGTGCATGACGTGATGGCGGCGTGTCGACCACGATCAGGTCGAAGCGCCCGTCTTCGTGCAGCTCGTGCAGCTTCTCGGCCGCCATGTACTCCTGCGTACCGCCGAGCGCGCCTGAGACGTTGCGGTAGAAGCCGTTGCCGAGGATGCGCTGCGCCTGCTCCTCGTCGCCTGCGTAACGCGTCACGAGCCGGTCGAACGTGGACTTCGTGTCGAGCATCAACGCGTGCAGCGATCCGGTCGCGGGCGAGTCACCATCGTCGGCACGCCACAGCGTCGGGTCGATCTCGCTGGCAGTGTCGGACAGCGCGGCGAGCCCGAGCGTGTCGGCGAGCCGCTTCGCGGGATCGATCGTCACGACCACGGCGCGACGGCCGGCTCGCGCCGCTTCCACTGCGAGCGCCGCCGCGGTCGTGGTCTTGCCCACGCCTCCGGTGCCACAGCAGATCACGATGTGACGGTCGGCGAGATCGATCACAGCGCCTCGATCGCGCGCACGAGCTCGTCGGCGAGCACCTCGATCTCGCTCGGACCGAGGGTGGCCGTGAACATGAACGGCAGACGGAGCTGGGGGAGCGGCAGGCGATCCGCCAGCACCTGCAGCTGCTCGTGCTGCATGGTGTGGCGGTGGTCGCGAAAGCGTGCCGCGTCGATGAGGTCGGTGGCCTCGCGTGGCGAGAGGAAGTGGCCGCCGGCGTCGGCTTCGGCCATGAGCTCTTCGGGTCCGGCCGGCACCGTTGCACCGAGGGCGGCGACGCAACCGTTGACCACCACCGGCCCGAGCGCCACCCCGGCACGATCTTCGATCGCGAACGCCGTTTCCACGAGCTCGCGCACGGGAGTCTCCTCGGGCAGCGTCACGAGCATCACCTCGCAGCGCGCCGGGTCGCCGAGCAGCTCGGCAACCTCCATCGCCTGTTTGCGCACCGGGCCCACCTTCACCGCGTCGAGCAACCCGCGTGCCGCCAACAAGAACGAGACGGCGTGTCCCGCCGCCGGCGCGTCCACGATGATGAGGTCGGCGTCACGGTCCTGTTCGAGGGACTTCACCTTGCCGAGCACGAGGATGTCCTTCATCCCCGGCACGGCGGTGGCCACCACGTCGAGCGCTCCCGACGCCGCGAGGCGCTTCGAGATGCGCCGCATCCCGTGCGACACGAGGTAGTCGACGAGCGCCGCGTCGGGTGCGAGCGCGCGTGCCCGCACTCCGGGCGCGAGGGTCACGGCGTCGTAGCCCAGCGGCTCGGCGCCGAACGCGGCACTGAGCCCTGATTTGCCCTCGACTTCGGCGATCAGCACTGAGAGGCCGGCCCGAGTAGCCGCCAACGCCAGCGCCGCGGTTACGGTCGTCTTTCCGACGCCACCCTTTCCCGCCACGATGACCACCCGCGACTGGGAGCAGAACCGGCGCAGATCCATGCGCGATGCGACGCTAGTGGACCCTCGAACCCGCCCCTCTGCCCACCCTCACTGCACCCGCGCGCTGCTCGGTGCGGTGCTCGTCGCGTCGGCGATCGCGCTCACCGTGCTGCACGCCACGCCCGCGCCGGCCGCGAGCAGCGACGCGCCGGGCTTTCGTGGCATCGACGTCGTGCAGGTCGACGGTCTCATCGATCCGCCCAACGCCACGTTGATCCACGACTCGATCCGCGACGCCGAAAAGCGCGGCTCCACGTTGCTCGTCTTGCAGATGGACAGCGGCGGGGTCGTCGACACCGATCCACTGGCGCTGGCCGCCGACATCCACAACGCGCGCGTCCCTGTGGTCGTGTGGATCGGACCGGCCGGTGCGGGCGTCCGCGGCGGCGCAGCACTCATCGCAGAGGCCGCACCCGTGCTCTCGATAGCCAGCAACGGCCATATCGGCCCGTTGCGCCCTTTGCGCCTCGATCAACCCAATGGCGCGGTGTTGAACGGCGCGACGCGCGCTGTGATCGCTCCGAAGCGTCTCGCCGCGGTGCAGCGCACGGCCGGTCTACGGCTGGGTGCTTCGGTCGCGCGTCGCGACGGCGCCGTTGATCGCATCGACCCGGTGCTGCGCGCCGTGCTCCAGGGCGTCGACGGCACCACGATCGGTACTGCAGTCGGTCCGCAAACGTTGCACATCTCGGCCGTCGACCCGGGCACGAAGCAGCGCGGCCTGAACCAGACCGTGCGCTTCCGCAAGGTGTCGCTCATCGGTCAGATGCAGCACACACTCGACGCGCCGTGGGTGGCGTACTTCCTGTTCGTGGTGGGCGGCGCGCTCATCGCGTTCGAGTTCTTCACGATCTCGATCGGCCTGGCCGGTCTCACCGGCGCGGTGGCGCTCGTGGGCGCCTGCTACGGCTTCTCGCACCTTCCCGTTCGCTGGTGGGCGCTCGGCTTGCTGATGCTCTCGCTCGTGGCCTTCTCGATCGACGTGCAGGCCGGTGGCCTCGGGCCATGGACGATCATCGGCGCGGTGAGCCTCGGGGTGGGTTCCGTGTGGCTGTATGGGGGCAGTCCGCAGCTCGCCCCACCGTGGTGGACGATCGCGCTCGTCTGCATCGCCACCGCTGTGTTCATGATCGGGGCGATGACCGCCATGTTGCGCTCCCGCTTCTCCACGCCCACACTGGGACGAGAAGGCATGGTCGGCGAGCTCGGCACCGCCGAGGTGGCCGTCGCCCCCGACGGAGTGGTGCGGGTCCGTGACGCACTGTGGCGGGCGCGCACGAACCGCGCGACCCCGGTGCCGGCCGGGTCGGCGGTGCGGGTCGTGGCGGTGGAGGGGCTGTTGTTGGAGGTGGAGCCCGAGGAGGGGGGCGCCCGCGACTACCGGGACCATTCGCCCCGAGAGCGTTGACCCGAGAGCGTTGACCCGAGAGCGTTGACGCGTCGCCCCTTGAAGGGCGCGCTGCGGTCCTTGTACGGTGCGGCTTCGTTCGCATCCGAGGGGTAGCGCGACGGTGACCACCGACACTCTGCAAGAACCGATGTGGCAGCTCGATGCCGAGTGCCGCGGCAACGACCGCAGCATCTTCTATCCGCCGAGCTGGGCGGAGCGCCGCGACGAGCGCGATCGGCGTGAGGCACGCGCGAAGGCCATCTGCGCGCAGTGCAGAGTGCGCAACGACTGCTTGCGCTACGCGCTGGCGCAGCGTGATCAGCACGGCATCTGGGGTGGTCTCACCGAGCTCGAACGTCGCGCGCAGCTCACGCACTGAGACCGCCTGCTAGGCGGGGACGCGTGCACTCGTAGCATGCCTGCGTGACAACGAACCCCGTTCCTGGCGATCAACCGCCGCTGCACTTCGAGATGACGATCGCCGATGCGCTCACACCGGGCGCCTACTCGAACTTCCTCGGCGTCTGGCACACCGCCCACGAGTTCACACTTGACTTCGCGGTCACGCAGCCCGCGACGCTCGAGAACACGCCCGACGGTCAGGTGACGCGTGTGCCGTGCCAAGTGGTCGCGCGGATCAAGGTGCCGCCCACGGTGATGTTCGACTTCTTGCGCACGGTCAACGAGAACCTCACGCAGTGGGAGCGCAACTTCGGCGGCGTACCCGACCAGTAGACGCGATCAGTCGTGTTCGGTTCACGGCGCGGCCCGTGGACCGGCGACGCGGTCGTCACCGCGGCGGCGGGTCACTCCTTCGCTGTCGAGCCGGTTGAGGATCGGCAACACGTACTTGCGGGTCGAGCCGAGCACGTCGCGCGCGTCGCTCACGGTGAGCGTGCCCCGGTCGGCGATGGCCTGTGTGATCCGAGCGCGCGCGTCGTCGAGCGCGCTGGTCGCGAACACGACACCGTCGAGGTCGACCACGAGACCTTCGCGCGCGAGGAGCCGCACGAGTCGAGCGTCCGCGTCGAGCTCGGCCGGTGACGGCGGTGCGAACGGTGTGCTTCGCAGTGCGTCGAGCAGTTGACGGCCGCCGTCGGTCTCCGACGCGCGGCCTACGTGCTCGTGATGGCGCACCACGTCGTGATCGGCCACGAGGGCGGGTTCCTCCGCGAGCAGTGCGCGCAAGCGAGCCGGGTCAAGGTCGAGACGGCTCGCGAGCAGCGCCGCGTCGAGGCCCGGTTCGTCGGGGTGGGAGCGGTGGAAGTCGCGCACGAGTCGCCGGGCGTCGGCGCGCCGATCGGCGATCGTGTCGCTCGTTGCCCACGCTCCGCCGAGCCGTTGGAAGCCCGCTGCGGCGAGAGCGTCGTCGGCTCGGGTCGGATCGAGACCTGCCAGTTGCACGTACACCGGCGTGTCGGCGAACGGCCGCGCCGCAGCGACGCGGCGTAGCGGATCTTCGGCGAGCCGGGAGAGTGCGGTGGCGGTACGACGAGCGGGTTCCACGTCGAGCAGCTCGGCGCCGCCGATCGTGGCCTGGCGGCCGGTGGACCGCAGCACCACACGATCGCCGGGTCGGAGCGGCAACGCAACGTCGAGCCGCACACGGCCGTAACGCCCTTCCTCGTCGAGCGCGCGCCACCGCGCCGGCCATTCGCCGGCGCCCACGTGCAATGCCACCGTGGTCCGGTGCGGGAGCTGCTGACCCGGGAGTGGGAGCACACGTACATCGAACGCGCGGACTGCGGCCCACGGCTTCGGCGCGACCACCGCAGTACCGCGTGGCACCGCGGTGTGGTCCACTCCCGCGAGGTTCAACGCAACGCGCGCGCCCGGCGCGACCTCGGACACGCGCTCGTGGTTCGATTCGATGGCGCGTACCCGTGCGCGATCACCGCTCGGCCACAGCAGCACTTCGTCATCGACCGCGAGTGAACCGAGTGCGAGCGTGCCGGTGACCACCGTTCCTGCGCCGCGCGCCGCGAACGAGCGATCCACCCAGAGGCGCGGCCGGTGCTCGTCGCGCGCCGCCGGCGTGGTGTCGAGCATTGTCCGCAACGCGGTCCGGAGATCGTCGAGGCCGCGTCCGGTGGTGGCGTCGGTGACCACCAGCGGCCATGCTGCGATCGCGCTGCCTTCGGTGTGCTCAGCCAGCTCGAGCTGCGCGATCTCGATCGTCTCGTCGTCGACGAGGTCGGCTTTGGTGATCACCACCACGCCGTGCTCGATGCCGAGCAGCGACAGGATCCTCGAGTGCTCCTCGGTCTGGGGCATCCAACCTTCGTTGGCGGCCACGACGAGCATCGCGGTCTCCACCGCGCCCACGCCGGCGAGCATGTTCTTCACGAAGCGCACGTGGCCGGGTACGTCGACGAACCCGACGGTGTCGTCACCGAGCGCCATGAACGCGAAGCCCAGATCGATGGTGAGCCCGCGCGCCTTCTCCTCGGGGAAGCGATCGGGATCGGTGCCGGTGAGCGCCTCGATCAGCGTCGACTTGCCGTGATCCACATGGCCCGCGGTGGCGACGACGCGCACGTCAGGCTTCCGCCACACCCACGTCGCGCAGGGCGGCCGCGAGATAGTCGTCGTGGCGAGGGTCGACCGACCGCAGATCGCATTGCACGCGGTCGTCGCGCCCGCGAGCTACCACTCGATGCGAGAGTCGCAACAGGCGGAGTGCGTCGTCGACGTCGTCGACCGCCACGGTGATACCCGCCGACGGGATCGTGAGGCCCGGCAACGAGCCACCGCCCGCGGCGGCTTCGGTGTCGACCACGGAGGAGCCGGGGACGTGCGCGCAGATCGCGGCGGCGCGCGCTCGGAGATCGGCGACCGGCGTGGTGGCGTACTGCCACAGCGGAATTCGGCTGGCGTCACCGTCGAGGTACGCAAGGGCAGTCGCCTGCAGCGCGGCGAGCGTGAGCTTGTCGGCGCGTAGCGCGCGCGCCAGTGGGTGCCGCGCGCACATCGCCACGAGATCGGCACGACCGACGATCACACCGGCTTGCGGTCCGCCGAGCAGCTTGTCGCCCGAGAAGGTGACGATGGCCGCGCCATCGTCGATGCACTGACGCACTCCTGGCTCGTCGTGCAGCCACGAGGGCGGTTCCGGGAGCCACGGTGTGCGGGCATCGAGCAGGCCGGAGCCGGCGTCGACGAGCACGTGCGATCCGAGCGCCGCGAGCTCGGCCACGGAAGTCGCCTCGGTGAACCCGACCATGCGGTAGTTCGACGCGTGCACCTTCAACAGCGCCGCGGTCTCGGTACCGATGGCGCGCGCGTAGTCGTCGCAGCGCGTGCGGTTCGTGGTGCCCACCTCCACGAGGCGGGTGCCCGTCTCGGCCATGATGTCGGGCACGCGGAAGCCGCCGCCGATCTCGACGAGCTCGCCGCGCGACACCACCACTTCGCGCCCCCGGGCCAGTGCTGCGAGCACCAGGAGCACGGCACCGGCGTTGTTGTTCACGACGAGCCCGGCTTCGGCACCGACGGCCGCCGCGAGGAGGAAGCCGCTGTGATCGTGGCGTGAGCCGCGCGTGCCTTCGTCGAGCCGGTATTCGAGGTTCACAGCCGCCGCCGCGTCATCGATCGCCGCGATGGCGTCGGCGCCGAGGGCGGCGCGGCCGAGGTTCGTGTGCAGCAGCACGCCGGTGGCGTTGATCACCGGTACGAGCAGCCGTTGACTCGTGCGCGCCGCGCGCTTGCGAGCGTCGGCGAGCACCGCGGCTCGATCCACCGAGTCGCCGCCTGCGATGGTGGCTCGCGCCGCGTCCACGGCTTCTCGGGCTGTGAGCGCGCGCAGGGCGTGGGGGAGCCCGCTGTCGTGCAGTGCCGCGAGCACGTGCTCGACGCTCGGCAGCGCCCGGCGCGGGTCAGGCGTCTCCTCGCCGGTCGGGTCGGTCATGCGCGGCGAGGCTACGAGGCGCACGGTGCGGTGATCCGCCGGACCGCCTTCCGGCACGGTCTCACCGGCCTGTTCACCGGGCGCCCGTAGAATCCCTCCGTGGCCCCCGTGACAGTGCGCGATGCGGCCACCCTGATCCTGGTGCGTGACGCCCCGCCGCCGTCGCTGCAACCGGCGGGCCCGCCGGGGAGCGCCGAGGGGGGCCTCGAGGTCTTCTTGCTCCGCCGCAACCCGAACTCGGCCTTCGTGCCGAGCGCTTCGGTGTTCCCGGGCGGTGCGGTTGATCTCGACGACGAGCACGTTCCGGTAGCCGGACGGTCCGATGCCGACTGCGACCGCCTGCTCGGGCGGCCGAACGCGCGCCGTTGGTGGTCGGCCGCGGCGCGCGAAGCGTTCGAGGAAGCCGGAATCCTGCTGAGCACACCGGCGCCGAGCCACGACCTGGCGGCCGAGCGCGACGCGCTGAACGCGGGCCACCGCGACTTCGCGGCGGTGCTCGTCGAGCACGGCCTGGCGGTCGATGCGGGCGCGCTGCACGTGGTGGCGCACTGGCTCACCCCGCTTGGAGCACCGCGCCGCTACGACACATGGTTCTTCTGTGCGGCTGCGCCCGACGGCCAAGACGGTACGCACGACGACGCCGAGCTCGTGCACTCCGAATGGGTCACGCCGCAGGCCGCGCTGCAACGCCACGAATCTGGCGACATCGAGCTCATCGAACCGACATTGCGCACCTTGCTCGCGCTCACCGCGTTCGCGAACGCCGGCGACTTCCTCGCCGCAGTTCGGGCGGTCGAAGCCGAGTCGAGTGCGTCGCACGCGGCTCCCTTCGTTGTCCCCGAATCACAAGGTGAGCGCATCGCGCTCCTCACCCACGAGCAACACTCGGGCCACGATGCCCGCCGCGGTTGGCGCGATCTCACCGTACGGGTCGAAGGAGCTGCGTAGTGCCGGATCTCACGCCAGGGGTTCCGAGCGCGCTGTCGCCGCTCGTGCGCCGCATCGTCGCCCCGAATCCAGGGCTGATGACCGGCCCGGGAACGAACACGTATCTCGTCGGCATCGACGAGGTGGCCATCATCGACCCCGGCCCCGACGACGACAGGCACATCGACGCCATCGTCGGTGGCGCGATGCGGGAACGGGTGTGCTGGGTCGTGCTCACGCACACGCACCCCGACCATTGGCCTGCGGCGCGCAAGCTCATCGCGGCCACGGGGGCCAAGCTCGCGGCGGCCGCGAAGCCACCGAAGGCCGACGCCTTCGATCTCGTGCCCGATCGCGTGTTGCGCGACGGCGATGTGATCGAGGGCAGCGAGTGGGGCCTCACCGTGATGGCAACCCCAGGTCACGCGCCGAACCACGTGTGTCTCTTCCTCGACGACGAGCGCGCGCTGTTCACCGGCGATCATGTCTTGCAGGGCACGACCACGGTGGTGAACCCGAAGCGGGGCGGCGACATGGTCGAGTACCTCGCGTCGACGCGTCGTCTGCGCGAGATCAAGCGTCTGGCGCGGATCTTGCCCGGGCACGGCGACGTGATCACCGAGCCCTATGTGATCCTCGACGAGTACCTCGCGCACCGCGCCGAACGCGAAGCGCAGATCCTCGGTCTGCTCGCCGAGGGACCGGCGCGGATCAAAGGTCTGGTCACCACGATCTACGTCGATCTGCCCGAAGGTCTCGTCGAGATGGCGCGCCACCAGGTGCACGCGCACCTGCTGAAGCTCCGCGCCGAAGGAGCGGTCGCCGGATCCACCTTCACCGGTCCCTGGTCGCGAAGCTGACCGCGACGGCGAGCGACCCTGAGACCCGCTCGGGGTGGCCGGCTCGGTCGGGGCGATCTGGCCCGGCCCGCGACCCTGAGGGACTTCGGGGTCGTCGTCGCTCCCTTGTGAGAATCTTCACAAACGAACGGTAGGTTCGAGATCCCCGAGTCCGAGGAGTCTCTCGTGGCGATTCTCGAAGCACGCGGCGTGCGCAAGGTGTACCGGAGCGGCGCACAAGAGGTCGAGGCGCTGCGCAGCGTCGACTTCGCGGCGGAGGCCGGCGAGTGGGTGTCGGTGATGGGGCCGTCCGGGTCGGGCAAGACCACGTTGCTCAACTGCCTTTCGGGTCTCGACGACATCGACGCGGGTGCCGTGCTCCTGGGCGACCGAGAGCTGCACTCGATGAGCGACGCCGAGCGCACACAGCACCGCGCTGCGTCGATGGGGTTCATCTTCCAGGCGTACAACTTGATCCCGGTGTTCAGCGCGGTCGAGAACGTGGAGCTCCCGCTGCTCCTCGCGGGTGCCGACGCGCGCGACGCGCGCCGCCGCGCCACCGAGACGTTGGAGCGGATGGGTCTCAGTCACCGTTTGCGCAACCGACCCAACGAGCTCTCGGGTGGCGAGCAGCAGCGTGTGACCGTGGCGCGAGCGCTCGCGGGGCGTCCGCAGGTGGTGTGGGCCGACGAGCCCACCGGCGCGCTCGACTCCGAGACGGCCGCGATCGTGATGGACCTGCTGGCGGAGCTCAACGGCGAGGGCCTCACGCTCATCGTCGTCACGCACGACGAAGGCGTCGGACGCCGCGCCCACCGCCTCGTGCAGATGCGCGACGGCCTGATCGTCTCCGACGAACGGTTGGCGCGGGTGAGCGCATGATCATCGCGATCGCGCTGTCGCTTCCGTTCATCGTCATCCTGATCGCTCGTCCGGTTCTGCGCCGGCTGGCTCTGCGCAACGCCGTGCGTCGGCCCCGTGAGACGTTGCTCGTGATCACGGGTTCCATGCTCGCCACCGCGCTGATGACCGCGGCGTTCGTGGTGGGCGACACGTTCGACGCGTCGTTGCGAGCCAACGCATACACGCAGCTCGGTCCGATCGATGAGGTGGCCAGCGTTCCGCTCGCCGATGCGTCGGTGCTCGATCACCTCGCGGCGCTGCGCTCCCCGCAGATCGACGGCGTGCTGCGCGCTACGACCACCGGTGCCTCGGCGGCCGTGGTCAACTCGGCGGGCATCGCGAGTGCGGCCGCGCCCAAGGCGCAGCTGCTCGAGATGGACTTCGCGGCCGCGCGCACCTTCGGTGGCGACGCGTCGGCCACCGGCATCAGCGGTACCACGCCCGGTCCGGGCCAGGCCGCGATCGCGCAGCCACTCGCCGATCGGCTCCACATCGGTGTGGGCAGCACGTTCACCGCGTTTGCGTTCGGCCACTCCGTGCAGCTGCGGGTGGTGCAGCTGTTGCCACAGCGCGGCATCGCCGGTTGGTGGACGGGTCGCGAGTTCGTGTCCTACAACGCGTTCGTCGCGCCCGGAACGATCGCCCGCCTCGCTGCGAACAGCAAGGTCGTGGCCGCACCGCCGCAGTCGTCGGTGCTGGTGTCGAACCTGGGCGGCGTTGAATCGGGTGACGCTCGCACCGCCGCCGTGGTGCACACGATGGATGCTGCGCTGGCCGGAACGCCGGTGAAGGTCGAGACCGTCAAGCACGACGCACTCGATCTGGCCAAGACGGCCGGCAAGAGCCTCACGCAGCTGTATCAGGCCCTCGGGTTCTTCGCCGTCGCCGCGGGCATCCTCCTGCTCATCAACATCTTCCGGATGCTCGCCGAAGAGCGGCGTTCCGAGCTCGGCATGTTGCGCGCGATGGGGATGAAGCGTCGTTCGCTCGTCGGCGCGTTCGCGAGCGAGGGTTGGCTCTACGCGGTGGTCGCGTGCGCGGTCGGCATGCTGGCCGGTCTCGGCGTCGCCCGGCTCGTGATGGCCGGCGCCGCGCGCATCTTCAACCAGCGCGATCCCGACTTCCGGCTCCCGATCCGGTTCCACTTCACCACGCAGAGCCTGCAGATCGGCTTCACGCTCGGTCTTGTGATCGCGGTCATCACGATCGTGGCCACGAGCGTGTCGATCAGCCGCTTCAACATCATCGCGGCAGTGCGCGACCTCGATACTGAGAAGCACGCACCGCGCCGCTGGGCTCGTGTCGCGTGGGGCGTCGTCGTGCTGTTGGGTGCCACGCTGCTGTTCGCCGGGATCACGAGCCACGGCGTGGTCGCGATGCTCCTCGGTGGCGGCTTCGCGGCCGTGGGAACGCGCTTCGCGCTGCGCGACCGCATCGCCGGTCGTTTGCTCGTCACCGTCACGGCCGGCAGCGCGCTCCTCTGGGGCGTGGCCGCGGTGTCCGTGGCCGTCGCGCTCGGCGGCGACCTGCCGATCGCCGGCTTCATCGTGCAAGGCGTGCTGCTCGTGATCGCCGCCGTCGTGCTCGTCACCGAGTACCAGGGTGAGATCGGCGGAGCGCTGTCGCGCCTGTCGGGCCGTCGTCTCTCGGTCCGGCTCGGGCTCGCCTATCCGCTCGCGCGTCGCTCGCGCACCATGCTCACGATCGCGCAGTTCGCGATCGTCGTGTTCATCCTCGTCTACATCTCGGTGCTCGCCGCCATGTTCGGCAGCCAGACGGATTCGGTGACCGCCAAGGTTGGCGGTCGCGCCACCGTCTACGTGGAGAGCAACCGGGCCAACCCCGTGCCGTTCGGCCAGCTGAAGGCAGCCGGTGCGCAGGCGGTGGCGCCGCTCGTGAACGTGGTCGCCGATGTCACGCCGCCGCACGCCACGAAGTCGACCAAGTCGTTCATGTCGGGCTTCGACTCGTCGTTCGTCTCGATGGGCCCACCGGTGCTGAGCGACCGCGGCCGATTCCAGACCGACGCCGACGCGTACAACTACGTGCTGTCGCATCCCGACACGGCGATGGTCGACGACTTCTTCCTGTCGCAGGGCGCCGGGCCGCCTTCGGCCGCGGTGTCGATCGGCGACGTGATCACGATCACCGACCCGTTGAGCGGGCGGTCACAGCACGTCACCATCGTCGCCCGGAGTCAGAACGATTGGCTCGGCAACGGCGGCCTCACCAGCGCGGCGACGTTGCGCTCGATCTACGGGCCGAGTGCGGTGGCGAGCCATGCCTACGTGCGCGTGGCATCGTCTGCGTCGTTCTCCCACACGCTCGAGGCGAGGTACTACCAGCAGGGCGCGAAGGCAGATCCGATCCGGTCGCTCGTCGAGCAGCGCCTGTCGCGCCAGACGCAGTTCTTCACGCTGATGCGTGCATTCCTGGCCGTGGGCCTCGTCATCGGTGTGGCCGGCATCGGCGTGATCATGGTGCGCGCGGTGCGAGAGCGGCGCCGGCAGGTGGGCGTGCTGCGGTCGCTCGGCTTCCCCGCCGCGCAGGTTTCGAACGCGTTCGCGATCGAGGCCATGTTCATCGCGATGGAGGGCGTGCTGATCGGAGTCGTGCTCGGCTTCTTGTGTACGTGGTCGATCACGCTCTCGAACAGCTTCGGCGACGGTCTGTCGTTCCGGGTTCCCGTCACCGCTGTGTCGCTCCTCGTGGGCGGAACGCTCCTCGGCGCGCTCCTCGCAACCTGGGGACCGGCGAGCAGCGCGGCGAAGATCAAGCCTGCCGTCGCGTTGCGCATCGCCGACTGAGCGGCGCGCTACCGGCGCACGGAGGTCACGCCTCGGTCGTGGGCGCGCCGATACCGGCGAGCAGGTCGGCCATGCGCGCCGTGCATCCCGCCATCTCGATCGGAGGCAGCAGCTCTTCGGCGATGCGCTGGGCCAGCTCGGTGAACGCGGCCGCGGCGGGAGCCTCGGGGTGCGCGGTCACGACCGGACGGCCCTCGTCGCCGGTGGTCGACACGGCGGGCTCGATCGGCACCTGGGTGAGCAACGGCGCGCCGGTGAGCGCGGCGAGGCGGCGCCCACCACCATGGCCGAAGATCTCGTGGCGCGATCCGTCGGGGGCCACGAACGCCGTCATGTTCTCGACCACGCCGAGCACCATGAGATGGCTCCGGCGCGCCATGTCGGCCACACGCGACGCCACCTTCTGCGCGTTCGCGGCCGGCGTGGTCACCACGAGCAGCTCGGCTTGGGGGAGCAGCCGGGCGAGCGCCATCTGGATGTCGCCGGTTCCGGGCGGCATGTCGATCATCAGGTAGTCGAGGTCGCCCCACTCCACGTCGGTGAGGAACTGCTCGAGCGCCTTCGACAGGATCAGGCCGCGCCACATGAGCGCGCTGTCTTCGTCGTCGAGGAGCAGCCCCATCGACACGACCCGCAAGCGTCCGCCGGCGTCGCCGACAGGCAGCTGTTCGGGCTGGATGAGTCCCTTGCCGTCGACCTTGCGGGCCTGCAGGCGCGACGCCACGCCGAGCAGGCGCGGAATCGAGAAACCCCAGATGTCGGCGTCGAGCACTCCGACGGTGAAGCCGCGTGCGGCGAGCGCGACCGCGAGGTTCACCGTGACCGACGACTTGCCCACTCCGCCCTTGCCCGACGCGACTGCGAGGACGCGCGTGGTGGCCGGCACGCGGGTGGCGGGCGCGCGGCGCTGCGCCTCCTTGCGGGCGCGGCCCATGAGATCGGCGCGCTGTTCGCGCGTCATCTCCGCGTAGTCGATGAGCACCTCGCGCACGCCCGGGAGGCTCTCGATCCGGGTGCGGGCGTCGGCGCCGATCTGGCCGCGCAGCGGGCAGGCCGCAGTGGTGAGCGCGATCCCCACGCGCACGGTGCCGTCGCCGTCGATCTCGACACGACGCACCATGCCGAGCTCCTCGACCGAGAGCCCGAGCTCGGGATCGAGGACGCCACCAAGGGCGCCGTGCACGGCCTCGACCGTGGGCGGCGGGTGCGGTGCGCTCGGGAGCTGGCTGGCTGTGCGTTCGTCCATGCTGAATAAAACCCGGTTCGATCTTGAAAATATGCCCATGGGGAGGGTACCGTCAATCCCCGGATGGATGTGATGGACCTGCTGGGAGCGCTCGGCGACGATACGCGCACGGCGCTGTACCGGGAGCTGGCTCGCAGCACGCAGCCGATGAGCGCCGCCGATCTCGGCGCCCGGGTCGGCCTGCATGCCAACACGGTTCGCCTCCACCTCGAGCGCATGCGCGACGCGGGTCTCGTCGAGAGCGAGGCCGTGCACCGCGGCACCGTCGGGCGCCCGCAGCACCTCTACGCACTCACCGCCGATGCCCCGTCGGCCGGCCTCGAGCCCGAGGCCCACGAGCTCATCAGCGGGCTGCTCGCCGCACTCGCCGAAGGAGCCGGCGCCGACGCCGACGACGCGGCCGCGGCCGGTCGGGCGTACGGGCGAGCAGCCGTGCTGCGGTCGAGCAAGGCACGCGCCGGTCAGCGCGGGCCGCGCTGTGTGAGCGCGCTCGTCGGTCAGATGCGCCGGCTCGGCTTCGATCCTGCGCTCGACGACGACAGCGCCGACGATCCCACGCTCTTCTTCTTGCAGTGCCCGTTCCGAGAGCTGGCCGAGGCCTACCCGGAGCTGGTGTGCAACCTGCACCGGGGCATCTGCGAGGGTGTCGTGGGCGCCGCCGGTGGCGGGAAGATCGACAAGTTCCATCCGTTGTACGACCACACACCGTGCCAGGCCGACTTGAGGGTCGGATAACCTGGTCGTTCCATCACCCGGGAGGGTTCCGTGATCAGCGTCACCGACACCGCAGCCGTCAAGGTCAAGCAGCTCATCGAGTCCGAGGCGAGCGAAGCGCCGCTGTTCCTGCGCGTGGCGGTTCGACCCGGTGGCTGTTCGGGCATGAGCTACGAGATGTTCTTCGACAGCGAGCGTGCCGACGACGACATGGTGCAGCAGTACGGCGAGGTCAGCGTGGTCGTCGACGCGCAGAGCGCGCAGCACCTCGCGGGTGCCACGCTCGACTTCAAGGACGGCCTCCAGGGCGCCGGGTTCACGATCAACAACCCGAACGCACAGCGCACCTGCGGCTGCGGCCAGAGCTTCAGCTGATCTGCGGCTGCGCCGTGTGGCGCGGCTGATTGGCGAGGGTGATGTCGGATCCCGGATCCACTGAGCGCCTCGCGTTCACGCTCGACGGTGTCGCCGTGGAGCTCGACGTCGATCCGCGTGCCTCGTTGCTGAGCGTGCTGCGCGAGCAGCTCGGCGTCACGTCGGCCAAGGACGGCTGCGCGCCGCAAGGGCAGTGCGGCTGTTGCACGGTGCTCGTCGACGGCAGCGCCCGGGTGGCCTGCGTGACCCCGGCGCTGCGGGCGGCCGGCCGCGCCGTCACCACGGTCGACGGCCTCGACGGCGCGGTGCGCGATCGGCTCGTCGACTCCTTCGTGGCGGCCGGCGCGAGCCAATGCGGCTTCTGCACGCCCGGCATCATCGTGCGCCTGGCTGCGCTGATCGCACCCGGAGTGGGAAGGTCCGCAGCGGGAGCGACCGCGCCGGCGAAGGTGGCGGTGGATCGCGCCCTGGCTGCGCACCTGTGTCGCTGCACCGGGTGGCAGACGATCGCCGAAGCGCTTGCCGCGGCCGCCGCCCCCACCACCGCCGACCTCGATGCGCCGCTCACCCGCGCGTATTCCGGGTCAGCGGCGCATCGGGCGACGTTGGAGAGTGGGGGCGCGCAGGTCACCGGGCCGGCCGTCGTGCTCGGCGGCGCCGGGTTCGCCGACGACACCGCGCCCCGCGGCCCCGGCGTGCTCGTGGCGGTGCCGTCCGGGCCCGCAGCACAGGGCGAGATCGTCGCTGCGGCCGGGATGCACTTCGTGGTCGCCGACACCCTCGATGGCGCCCGGGCGGGCGCCGCCAAGGTTCCGGGCCGGCGCACCACCCTTGTGGCGCGACCGCCGCTCGACGCACCGCCGCGCCCGCCCGGCGGTGTGCGGCTCGCCACGAGCTGGGTCGAGCCTGGCTACCTGGAACCGGATGCCAGCTGGTGCCTGCCCGGCGGCGAACCGGCGTCACCACTCGCCAACGGCGGCGCGTTCGGCGCCAAGGTCGACTCGGCGGCGCCGATCGCCGCGCGCGAGCTCGCCGATCGGTTCGGCCGGCCGGTGCGTGTCGTGTGGTCGCGCGAAGACGTTGTGCGCTTCGGTCCGAAGCGGCCGCCCGTTGCTCTGGTCGCGTCACTGCGCGACGGCGCGCGCGCCGTGCACATCTCCGGCCGCCGGATGCGCCCCGCGCCGCCGACCACGCAGCAGGCACTCGATGTGTACGGGCTCGAGGTGATCGAGCACATCGAGCTCGTCGACGGCGTGCTGCCCACCGGGCTGCTGCGCGCGCCCTGGGCCGAGTCGGCCGTGCTGATCGAAGGTGCCCTGAGCGCGGCGGGCGTCGATCGACGTGAGCTCGTGCGCGACGAACGGGCCGCCGCCGTCTTGCTCGACACCTGTGTGCGTTCGCCGCTCGGCGCGTATGCGGGCGCTCGAGTGCACCTCGATCCGGTCTCGGGTTGTCTCGATCGGGTCGAGGTGGCCATCAACGGCGGCGACCCGCTCGACGCGACTGTCCTGCGCTCGTATTGCGTCGGTGCGGCGCACCAGGCGCTCGGCTGGGTGCTGAGCGAGGGCCTCGCCGTCGACGAGGCGAGCGGCGAGGTGCACGATCTCACGATCCGCAGCTTCGGGATCCTGCGGGCCAAGGACATGCCGCGGGTCGAGGTCACCGTCGTCGACGATGACCGGCCGCCCGTGGCGGTCGCGTCCGACGCCGTGTTCGCGGCGACGGCCGCGGCGGCGTGGATCGCCGTCGGGCTCCCTGAGGCTTGGCCGGCGCTCGAAGTCCCCGCGGCGGCCCGACTTCGGCGATGATCAGTCCCATGACTCCTCAACCGATCTCAACGCCGAGTGCGCCGGCCGCTCTCGGCCCTTACTCGCCCGCCGTTCGTGCCGGCGAGTGGGTGATCCTGTCGGGCCAGCTGGGCCTCGATCCCGCCACCGGTGAGCTCGTTGCCGGCGGCACCGCCGTGCAGACGCGCCAGGCGCTCGTGAACATCGCCGCCGTGCTGAGCGACTGCGGCCTCACCTGGGACGACATCGCCAAGACCACCGTGTTCGTCACCGACCTCGGCGAGTTCGCCGCGGTGAATGCGGTGTACACCGAGGCGTTCGGCGATCACAAGCCCGCGCGCTCGACCGTGCAGGTTGCCGCACTCCCCGCGGGTGCGACCGTGGAGATCGAGGTCTGGGCGCTCCGTCCCTGAGGGCCAGCCAGGCCGGACAGTAGGGTCGACGTCGTGATCGGTGTGGTGATCATCCTCGTCGTGATGTTCGTCGTCGGCCCGTTCGCGGTGTTCGTAGGCGGTGCGCTGTGGAGCGCCATCGTCGGCTGGCTGTACGTCGAGGCCGGCGAGGCCCCCCCGCCCGCGGTCGCGGCTGAGAGCGCCAACCACCACTGACGGAACGTTCGATCAGCCGCCTGCCGCGCTCGCGGGCGATGTCGCGCCGTTCCAGCGCGTCTGTCCGAAGCGATAGCCCACCGAGCGCACGGTCTGGATGAGACCGGCCTGCTCTTCGCCGAGCTTGGCGCGCAGTCGCCGCACGTGCACGTCGACGGTGCGGGCACCGCCGTAGTACTCGTAGCCCCACACGCGTGACAGCAGCTGTTCGCGAGTGAACACCTTGCCCGGATGGGTCACGAAGAACTTCAACAGCTCGTACTCCATGTACGTGAGGTCGAGCGGCCGGTCGCCGATCATCGCCTGGTACGTCTCGAAGTTGAGGATGAGCTCCGCGTACGCGGCCACCTCGGGGTTGGCGACGCGCCCGGTACGGAACTGGAGGTGGCGCAGCCGCGCCTCGAGCTCCTTTGGGTGGAACGGGCTGAGGCAGAAGTCGTCGAAGAGGTCTTCGCGGTGTTCGAGCGCGGCGAGCTGTGTGCCGGTGAGCAGCAGCAGCACGCCGTCGAGCCGGGCGTCGGGCCGGCGCAGCGTGCGGCAGACCGAAAAGGCGCACTCGGGGTCGTCGTCGGCGCAGATCACGGCACCGCCCCACCCCTCGCTCGGTTCGGTGGCCGCGGCCACGGCGGCGTTGCCCACGGCCTTCCAGGCGAAGCCCGCAAGGTCGAGGGTCTGGGCGAGCAATGGCGGCGGAGGATCGGGGAAGACGAGCAGTGTGGTCACAGGTCCGCCAGGAACTCGCGGATCTCCCAGGGCGTGACCTGCACGCTGTATTCGTCCCACTCCGCACGCTTGTTGCGCAAGAAGTACTCGAAGACGTGCTCGCCCAAGGCGTCTCGGACCAGCTCGGAGCTGGCCATCGCGTCGGTCGCTTCGCGCAGCGACGACGGCAACGAGCCAATCCCGGCCGCCTCGCGCTCCTCACCCGACATCTCGTAGATGTTGTTGAGCGCTTCGGGAGGCAGCGCGTAGTTCTGCTCGATGCCCCGCATGCCGGCGGCGAGCATCACCGAGAACGCGAGATACGGGTTGCAAGCCGGGTCGGGGGCTCGGAACTCGAGGCGCGTGGCGTCGCCCTGATGGCCTTGCTTGGCCGGCGGCAGGCGTACGAGTGCCGAGCGGTTGTTCCGGGCCCAGCACACGTAGACGGGCGCTTCGTAACCGACCACGAGCCGCTTGTAGGAGTTGACCCACTGGTTCGTGACGGCCGCGATCTCGCGGGCATGGTGCAGGATCCCGGCAATGAACGCCTGGCCGGTCTTCGACAGGCCGTATTCGTTGCTCGCGTCGTGGAATGCGTTCGTGTCGCCTTCGAACAGCGAGAGGTGCGTGTGCATCCCGCTCCCGAACGCGCCTTCGATCGGCTTGGGCATGAAGGTCGCGTGCACGCCGTGCAGCCGCGCGACTTCCTTGACCACGAGGCGGAACGTCATCACGTTGTCGGCCATCGACAGCGCGTCGGTGTAGCGGAGGTCGATCTCGTGCTGACTCGGACCGTTCTCGTGGAACGAGTACTCGGTGGGGATGCCCATCGCCTCGAGCGTGATGATCGTCTGCTTGCGCAGTTCCGAGGCGATGTCCTGGGTGGTGAGGTCGAAGAAGCCACCGTTGTCGAGCGGCGTGGGGTCGGTCTCCGAGCGGAAGTAGAAGTACTCCATCTCGGGGGAGACGAAGAACGTGAACCCGCGCTCGCGAGCCCGTTCGAGGTTGCGGCGCAGCACATGGCGCGGGTCGCCGGCGAAGGGCGTGCCGTCGAAGTGGGTGATGTCGCAGAACATGCGAGCCACCGGTGCGTCGTTGCCGCGCCACGGCAGGATCTCGAAGGTCGCGGCGTCGGGCCGGGCGAGCATGTCGGCTTCCTGCACGCGGGTGTAGCCCTCGATCGCCGACCCGTCGAACGTCATGCCCTCTTCGAGCGCCAGTTCGAGCTCGGCGGGCGTGATGGAGAACGACTTCAGCTTGCCGAGCACGTCGGTGAACCAGAGGCGGACGAAGCGCACACCGCGTTCTTCGACGGTGCGCAGCACGTATTCGGCTTGGCGGTCCATCCGCCCACGATATGAGGGGGCATCGGAGGCGTCCCGGGTCGTAGGGGCCGGTTCACACAGCGTTCACATATGGGCAACGGCCGAGAAATCCCAGGTGAGGAGGCTGATCGACGAGATTCGGGCGAGGGCCCGACCGGGCGCGGATCGGGTCTCGCGCTCTAGGCTCGGCGCCGCCGTGCGCCGGTCCAGCGGCAATCGGTGGCGTGATCTCGAGGGCGAATGCGGCCCGGTCGATGGCACCGGATCGATGACACCGGATCGACATGACAAGGAGAAAACAGTGGCCTACCGGGCTGAGTACATCTGGGTCGACGGCACGAAGCCGACGGCCAAGCTGCGTTCGAAGACCAAGATCCTGAAGGACGGCGCCGAGCTCCCGATCTGGGGCTTCGACGGTTCGTCGACGAACCAGGCGACGGGCGACAAGAGCGACTGCGTGTTGCGGCCGGTGTGGTCGTGTCCCGACCCGATCCGCGGCGGCGACGACGTGCTCGTCATGGCCGAGGTGCTCTACGTCGACATGACGCCGCACGAGACGAACACGCGCGCCGCGTGCGCCGCGTCGGCGGCGAAGTTCGCCGACCAGGAGCCGATGTTCGGCATCGAGCAGGAGTACACGTTCTTCAAGGACGGACGTCCCTACGGCTTCCCCGTGAGCGGCTTCCCGGCCCCCCAGGGCGGCTACTACTGCGGTGTCGGCGCCGACGAGATCTTCGGCCGCGACATCGTCGAGGCCCACACCGACGCCTGCCTCGAGGCGGGCATCAGCATCTCGGGCACGAACGCCGAAGTGATGATCGGTCAGTGGGAGTACCAGATCGGCCCGCTCGGCCCGCTCGACGCGAGCGACCAGATGTGGGTGTCGCGGTGGCTGCTCTACCGCATCGCCGAAGAGTTCGACGTCATGGCCACCCTCGACGCCAAGCCGGTCAAGGGCGACTGGAACGGCGCCGGTGCGCACACGAACTTCTCCACGAAGGCAATGCGCGAAGACGGCGGATGGGACCACATCATCGCCGGCTGCGAGGCACTCGGGAAGAAGACCGCGTTGCACATCGCCAGCTACGGCGAGGGTATCGAGGAGCGTCTCACCGGTGAGCACGAGACGCAGCGCTACGACCAGTTCAGCTACGGCGTCTCGGACCGCGGTGCGTCGATCCGCATCCCGTGGCAGTGCGAGGTCGACAAGAAGGGCTACCTCGAAGACCGTCGACCGAACGCGAACATGGACCCGTACGTGGTGACGCGGCTCATGGTCGAGACGATCTGCGGCGACGCGGCGAGCCGCTGATCGCAGCTGCGCCACCGCGCATCGAGCACGGAGCGATTCCCCGGCGCGTTGCGCCGGGGAATCGTCGCGTTCGGAGCCGCCGCACCAGCGCGTGAGATCCGCTGACGAGAGGCTTGCGCAGCCCCGTTGTGACGGAGTAGACAATTCCTGGTAGGGCCCCAATAGTGGGTAACGGGTGAGCGCCTTCGTGGGCGCGGAGTGGGAGTTCGGTGGGAATGATGCGCCTTGGCGTTCTGCGTCGCGTCGCGGCCTTCGGGCTGGCGGCGGCGGTACCTGTTTCAGCGATTGCACTCGCCGCGCCGGCTGGCGCGGCGTCGTGCGCGAGCGCGTGTTACGTCGATGCCAACACTGGCAACGACGCCAACACGGGCCTCGTCGGATCGCCCTTGAAGACGATCCAGGCGGGGATCGACGCGGTGAGTCCCGGCGGCACGGTGCTCGTGCGGCCCGGCAACTACGACGAGACGGCGGCGAACGAGAACCCGGTGAGCATCCCGGGCACATACACGTTCGGTCTGTTCTTGAGCAAGAACGGGGTCACCGTCCAGGGTGTCGATGCGGGCAACAACCCGATCGCGAACGCCAACAGCGTCTTGGCCCACGTGACCACCAACGCGACCAACGACTTCGGCACCGACGGTGTGTTCGTCGAGGGCACGAACGACACGATCAGCGGCATCGCGATCGGTGCGAACGCCGGGGGCACCAACAAGACCATCGAAGACGTCGGTGAGAACTTCACGTTGAGCCACAGCCTCATCGAGGACTTCTACGGCTCGGTGTACATCGACGACTTCCGCTACGACCCGTCGGGCGGTGGAACGCCGTTCGTCACGAAGTACAACATCATCGGCAACCACTTCGAGCACGGCGCGTCGCTTGACATCGCGAGCGGCGCCGGTGGTGGCGCGAACGGCGGGTTGACGAGCGGTCGCGTTGTCACCGGTAACACCTTCGACGGCGACAGCAACCCCGGCGTGTGCGCGGGCGCACCGAACTTCTGCGTGACCGGCGAGGTCTACTGGCCGGCCGTGAGCTTCAACGGTGCCGGCAGCACGGTGCCGTGGTTCCTGTACCCGGTCGGCGCGGCCACGATCACCGGCAACACGTTCGGGGCGAGCGACCAGTACATCCGCGACCGCCACGGCGCTTCCGACACGACGTCGTTCCCGTGGGCGTCGTACTGGGCCAGCAACATCTTCGCGCGGGCCGTGTACGCCACGACCGACGGCAACCCATCACATCCCGAGACCTACAGCTACACCGCGTCTGGCAACACCTTCCCGAGTGTGCAGCGCATCGGCGGCACGATCGACACACCGCACGCCTCGGGATGCGGCGGCA